>DATJIC010000001.1:0-4193 GCA_035493555.1 Verrucomicrobiia bacterium
GCCGATTCTTGTGTGCTGCCACTGGATGTTTTTGCTGGCAAGGTATTTATCGGTTGCATCACTTGCGCTAACGGGAAAGGCGGCAAAATCGGCACCAATCCAATCGGCTACGATTGCCCCAAGAACATCGCCGCGGTGGAATGTACCGTTCTCGTCGATAACGAATGGCCGGTCGCTGTCGCCGTCGGTAGATACAATCGCAAACGCGTCGGGATGTTCCGCGGCAAGGGTTTTAAAGTAGGCTTGATCTTCGGGCGTGACGTTTTCGGTGTCGATCGGGATGAACGTTTCAGTTCTACCAACAGGAACCACCTCGGCGCCCAGTGATTCGAATAAGGAAACTAATGAGTCGCGGCCTACAGCGGAATGCTGGTAGAACACGATTTTTTTACCGGTAAACGCGGTGCTGCCAAAAACCTCTTGGTAACGCGTCGCATAAAGTTCGTTCGCCTTAGGATCTTCGGCAGTCAGCTCGTTTGCCGCTACTTTAAAGAGTCCGTCCGGGCCAAAATCGCAGGTGTCAGCTGCGGCTTCGTACAGCTCGGCGCGTACGGCGGCAACGGATTCTTTAATACCCAGTTCGTCCTCTTTAAGTACTTCGCCGTCGGTCTTATTAAATTTAATTCCATTACGGTCGTCGGGAATATGGCTGCCTGTCACCATGATTGACGGGGCTTGGTGCTGCAAGCCGTAATACGCGACGGCAGGCGTAGGGATAAGCCCGCAGTAAACAGGAGTCTGACCGCTGTCCTTGATCGCTTTTACGACCGCTTTAAGAATACGCGGCGTGCTATGACGGAGGTCACCGGCGACATAGACAGTCTGGCCGGGAGTGAGGTTATCGGCATGGCGTAAAAACCGCAAAAATCCGGCGGTGTTAATGTAGCACTCCAGGTCGGTCATATCGCTGACCAGGCCGCGAAGGCCAGAGGTCCCAAAGGCGAGTTCGTTTGGCTGGTAGCTGAGGGTTTCTTGTAGGGTTGGCATTGTTACTCTCCAATCACTTCCTTGATTTTCTGTATAAGGGCGCCAAGATCCGCTTGTGTCGCCGCCTCGGCGTTCAGGCGGATAACTGGCTCGGTATTGCTGACGCGGATATTAAACCATTTATCAGGATAGGTAACCGTCAGGCCGTCAAGCTCATCCTGCTGGCCGTCATGAAAGGCGGTTCGCAGGGCTTCAAGCGCCTGGGCTGGATCGGCAACTTCGAAGTTGATTTCGGGTCCCATAGTATAAAGGTGGTATTCATCGACAAGTTCGCTTAGTTTCTTGCCGCTTTCCGAAATCGCCTGCATGGCAACAAGTGCGGTAATAAGACCGCTGTCGGCGTCAAAGTTCTCCGTAAAAAAGAAGTGACCGGTCGTTTCGCCGCCAAAAGGCGCCCCAACTTCACGCAGCTTTGCGCCAATAAAGACACGGCCTGCTTTGGTGCGGACAGGCTCGCCGCCCCACTTTTTTATGAGCTCGGTCGTTGCGCGGGAGGTTCGTACCTCGTGCACGATTTTGGCACCAGGATATTTTTGCAAATAGTAATGGGCAACAATGCTCAGCAGATCACTGCCGAGTACCATCCGCCCCCGGTCGTCGACAAAGCCGGCGCGGTCGCCGTCGCCGTCGAACGCTATGCCGAAGTCGAGCTGCCGGTCGATTACTTTTTTACTCAGGTCGGTAAGGTTCTCCGGTTTTTGCGGGTTTGCCTCGTGATTAGGGAACGTGCCGTCGAGCTCAAAGTACATTTCCTCAACACGTAGCGGCAGCTTTGGCAGAATATGCGGCAAGATCGCTCCGGCCATACCGTTACCTGCGTCGATTGCAATATGGAACGGCGTAAGTTTAGGCGCGAACTGCAGACAGTGCTCTACCCATTCGTTCGTTATGCTGCGCGGCTCGGTCGTTCCCGGCGTTTCGGCTTCGGGTTTAAAATTACCCTGTAGCGCAGCGTCCCGGATCACATCGAGGCCCGAACTGAGCCCGACGGGCGTGACTTTGTCCCTGTATAACTTAATGCCATTGTACTCGCCAGGGTTGTGGCTGGCGGTAATAACCGCGCCGCCGGCGAGATCAAATTGCCCGATGGCAAAGTAAATCATGTCACTGGTGACTTGCCCTATATCCCATACGTCGTATCCTTGCGCGCGCAGGCCTTCAATAAAAGCCGCAGCAAGCGCACTGGAATCGGCACGCATGTCGTGTCCTACAGCAACGGTGCCTTGTTCCGGCAGCCAATCGGCAAATGCGCGTCCTATTTTTTTTGTGGCTTCTTCGTTTAGTTCTGTTCCAACTTTGCCACGTATATCGTAAGCCTTGAAAATCCCGGGATTCACTAGGTACCTCCAATTTTTTGATCGAGTCTCCATTATAATATCAAATACGGTAAAATGCCAAATCAACACCTGTCAGTGGTGTACACTAGATTAAGATATGATTCTGTCTACGGAGTTGGTAAAAGTAAAGGGCGTGGGGGTAAAAACCGCCGAACAGTTTGCTGCTGCGGGCTTGTTTACGGTTGGTGATCTGATTGATTTTTTACCGCGCAAGCACGAAGACTTTTCGGAGGTCGTCAAAATTAGTGATGTCCATCCGGGCAAGCTGACTATTAAGGCTCGCTGCGAAAAGATCGCAACGCGGCCGGTGCGCCGGGGTCTTCGGATTACGACAGCAACGCTTGCCGACGATAGCGGCAAGCTTCAGGCGGTGTGGTTTAACCAGCCGTATCGCGAAACGCAGCTAAAGGGGGGCGAGGAGTTCTTTTTCTCGGGCGAGTTTGAATTTAACTACAACAAGTACCAGCTCACTAATCCCAGCAGTGAAAAGGCGAGCGATATACCCGTTAGCACTGATCGCTTTTTGCCTGTTTACCGCAGCATAAAAGGTTTAAAAAGCCAGCTCGTCCGTAAAATTCTTACCGAGCTCCGGCCGCTTATGACAATGCTTCCCGAAACATTGCCGGAAAAAATAATAAAGGCAGAGAAGCTGCTTTCCCGCTCGAGTGCTTTGCTGGGGATGCATTTTCCGTCCTCGGCGGCGGATGTCGCGGCCGCCAGAGAACGTCTGGCATTTGAGGAACTGTTCCAGTTACTGCTTGCGAGCCAGCTGAACAGGCAGGAGAATGCCCGGCTGACCGGCTGGCACATACCGTTCGACCAAAAGGTGGTGGCTGAGTTTGTCAGTCAGTTGCCGTTTGAGCTGACCGGTGCGCAGCGGCGGGCCGCATGGGAGATTATTCAGGACTTTGAGCGGAAAACGCCCATGAACCGGCTTTTGCAAGGTGATGTGGGATCGGGTAAGACAGTAGTAGCGGGCCTTGCTGCGCGCCAGGCGGCGCATGCCGGCTTTCAATCTGCCATAATGGCGCCTACCGAAATATTGGCTAACCAGCATGCGGAGACCCTGGCGACGCTTCTTTCTCCTTTTAACGTTAAGGTGGGTTTGCTGACGGGTAGCGTCAAGGGAGAGGCGCGAAAAATCCTCTATGAGCAGATTGCGACTGGCGGCGTCGATGTTGTTGTCGGCACCCATGCCCTTATTCAGGGGCCGCTACGGTTCTCTAAGCTTGGGTTTGTTGCAATTGATGAGCAGCATCGGTTTGGTGTTAAGCAGCGGCAGGAGCTGCTTAGCAAATCAAAGTACCTTCCGCACCTGCTTGCCATGACCGCAACGCCGATCCCGCGTAGTCTGGCGCTGACGGTTTACGGCGAGCTGGATGTAAGCATTTTAAACGAACTACCAAAAGGGCGTAAACCAATCAAAACCAAGATATGGTCACCCAACAGCCGTGCCCAACTGTACGAGCATGCCGATGCCGAAATCGCGAAGGGCCGCCAAGCGTACGTGATTTGCAGCCTTATCGACGAAAACCCGGACAACGAGGTAAAAAGCGTCGAGGCGGAGTATAAAAAACTGCAAAACTCGGTATTCAAGCATCGGCGGATCGGCCTGCTGCACGGCAAAATGAAGGCGGAGGAAAAAGACGCCGTTATGACCAGGTTTGCCGGTGGCGAGCTTGATATTCTTGTGAGCACTACCGTTGTTGAGGTAGGCGTCGACGTTCCGAACGCAACCGTTATGCTCATTGAAAACGCCGACCGCTTTGGTCTTAGCCAGCTACACCAGCTGCGCGGACGCGTCGGCCGGTCGTCGCATCAGAGCTACTGTTTTCTGATTATGTCCGACAGCAGCAAACCGAGCCAGCG
>DATJIC010000002.1:0-6774 GCA_035493555.1 Verrucomicrobiia bacterium
TGGGATTGTCGCCGCCGCAGTCAAATGTCGTGTCTGCCGCTTTAACTGCGTTAACTGCAGCCTGAGCTGCCGCTTTTTTTGCCGCCACGGCACTGACAAGTTGGTCATAGGTAGCAAGTACCTTGCCCTTGCTTTGATAAAAAGCTTCTACCCGCTCGGTAATTTTCGTAAAGAGCGCAATGTGGTTATCCCCACGCTTACCCGCCCTGGTCATAATCGTCTGGATAGCAGCCTGGTGCGCCTGGCAAGCTTTAAGCCGCCGGCCCGCAAGTCTATCCTTAACAGCCTGAACCCGTTCTTTGGCCGTCTTCATTTCACTTCTCAGGCTTTCAACTTCCTGCTTGGTGACATCTTTGTCGTTGTCCGTATCAGTAGTTTGGTTATCCGTAGAGGTTGTACTGTCCGATGACTGATTGGGTGATACTACCGATGAATCGTCATTCGTCTCAGTACCGTCGTGGGCATACACCGAGTATGCCGTCCCAAATGTAAGTAACATGGTTACTGCTGCGACGCCTATAATTGCTATTCCCCGTTGCTTCATGCTCTAGATACCTGTTTAGCTTGTATTCTAAGCTTATGCTTAGAATTACGCCGTGTCAACGCACTACCTGCTCTACAATTCGTCTTTTTTGCTGGCGATAAATGCGCCCCACTGACGGATAAGGTGCAGGACTGTCTTAAGTGGCAGTTCGATAACCATATCGAGCATCATGGCAACAATATTAACGCGCGCGTATTTTTCACTCATCCAGCGGCCCACAACGACAAACGGAATATAGAGGAAGTCACGGATGATGGTAATGCCATCCTGCTGGCTCTCCGACGCCTCGAGCTCGCGAATCTGGCGCGACAGACGGAAGCCCAGGAAGCTGGCCGTAGAAAGGAAGACGAAGAAAATAAAGAGGTGCAGAAGCGAAAAGCCAAGGGTAATAAGCCAAAAAGCCACGCCGCCAAATATCAATATAAAAAAGATGCTATAGGCGATATTAAAGGCCAGCCCAAAGCCCTTGCCGGTCCGGTACGACGACTCGATAGAACGCTCATTACCATACAAAAGATGATCGATAATATCCGTTAACGTGCGGGCATTTGATTCGCCCGGCAGGCGCAGCGTAAAGCGAAGCAGCACCATATACACCGGCGGGAAGAAAAGATTAATGATAAGAGGCAGCATGACAATCGAGCCGCTAACAAGATAATCGTACGGAACCTCTATAGAAATACCAATTAAGAACTTGGTAATAATCAGGAAGATGACACTCTTGATAATACCCTTGTTAATACGGCTGTTGATCCGCGAATACTCATTTTGGATCTGCGCCTCGTAGGCTGATAAAAACTGATCCTGCGACGAAAGCAGCTGAACGGTGTCCTCGTGCTCGTCGATAAGGCGCCATAAGACCCGTAGCGCCGCGCCGCGGCGACTGACCAAATGGTAAATTTTATCGGTCGTCGACGACTCTAAAATGCCATCTATCATTTTGTTCGTTTGTACAAACGCGCTTGAGCCGGGGTGTTGGCGGTAGCGGTGTAAAAGTGCCGTCCGGATAGTAGCCGGATCAGACTTTAGAAGTGCCCGGTGAACCCCCGCAAACAATGCTACCTCAAAGTCGGCCGGCTCTTTGCCGAAGAGTTTTTTGCGGTCGATCGTTGTCTGAAAATGTTCGTAGGCAAATTGAGTAAAGACGTCGCGCTTTAGGTCGCTATTAAGAATCCGCTCTACTTCTACCGCAAGAACCTGCAGCGTCCACTCGTCTTTTTTATGCTCAAGATGTGCCGCATAATACGCGCCGGCCAGCTTGTTGATCTGGTCGATCATATCTGTCGTTACAGTGTCGTTTTGCAGATAGCCGGCAAGTGTAAGCTCGGTAATGAGTTCCTCGCCCGTCTGCGAAACCACGGCGCTATCCCGCGAAAAAAATACACGGCGGTAAAAACGGCCTGCGGCACGCTGAAGTAACAGATGCTCCTCGGTGTATTCGGCCGCATTACGAAGTTGTTCATACGCAAAGGTGAGCGTACGGCCAGCACCGGTAACATGCACTTTTTGCGCATTATTAATATCGGCGGCGGCAACGTCGCTTTGCTTAGCCGCAGTCCGAAGTGCCTCGGCAAATCGCCGGCCTATGTCATTAAGAGGATTCATAAATACTTTGTTTAATATACTCGTTTTTACTTAAATTGTAAACGTCCCCACCTCTTTATAGTAGCAGGCGGTTCATAAAAACAAGCGCCAAAAAGACGCTTATCTCTCATAAATTCTTGGTACACCCGGTAGGATTCGAACCTACGACACCTGGTTCCGAAGACCAGTGCTCTAATCCACTGAGCTACGGGTGCGAATAACTTTACTATTATACCAGATTACAACAGATTATTAAGGTAATAGCCAAGAAGCCTGGTGCCTACCCCTGTTGCAACAGATGTATAACAGGTGTATAATCACTCATTGGAACTAATGAAGGAAGCGTATGCCTAAAGGTGTTGAGATTGCTGGTTTTGGAGCCGGCGCCCAAGATTATTTTCGTCCTATAGGTGATGTCGATGACGATCACCAGCCGGGAGCAAAAAAATCCACATGGACCGACCGCGAAGACCGGCTTCTTCAAGAACTTATTGCTCAGGGATGCGAGACGCATGTTGGCGGCAATGTAGTTAACACGCTTGCCTATCTTGCCTGCCGCGGCAGCCTTCAGCCTAACGTCCGTTTTGTCAGCGCACTTGGCCACGACCAAGCCAGCGACGCGATACGGAATGAACTAAGCCTATTAAATATTCATGGAATGACTAATGACTCGCCCGATTACCTTCCAAGTGTCAGTATTGTTGAGCGCAGGGCACCGGGCCATGATCGAATGGTAAAAGGCCGTCCCCGAACCCCTCTAGACGCCTACGTCAGCAATCGACAAATTCACCAGGCAACAGCAAACGCTGATGTCGTTATTGCCGCGTCACTTAAAAGTATCGATCTTACGGACAGGGTTTTTGCCCAAACACCAGAAGACACATTCACCTCCTACAACCCCGGGAGTTCGGAGTTTGACGACCCCGATGCGCTACGTGAACTCATGACAAAATATTACCCCAACCTTTTAGCACTTAACGACGACGAGCTGAGGCAGCTAATGGGTGCCTCAAAAGATGCAGACCCCTTTGAGCTCGCTGCCGAGGCAAACCGGTACGCACTAAATGTTCTTTGCACCCTTGGTAAGCAGGGCATCCTGCTGTCCAATGGTCATAGGGTTTTATACCATCCGGCAGCCGAGATCCCACCTCACCAGGTTGTAGACACGCTAGGAGCCGGCGACCGGGCACACGCAATCGCACTGGATGGCCTCCTCTCAAGAAAAAGCGGCCATGCCATTTTAAGTAAAGTGGCCCAAGGTACTGCATCTGTGATCCAGCACGTTGGAGCACACGGCGACTTATACGCAGATGCCCATTAAAAACGACAAAGACTTCCATAGGAAGTCTTTTTTCATATATGGTACGCCCGAAGGGATTCGAACCCCCGGCCTTTGGTACCGGAAACCAACGCTCTATCCAGCTGAGCTACGGGCGCATATATATTTAGCCTAACAGATACATCGCTTTTCTACTACTATCCGTGCTACTATAGATTGTATAGTAAAAGAATAGGAGAACTATCATGCGCGCAGTACAGCTCACCCATTACGGCGGCGAGGACGCACTACAATTTACCGCCAGTGCAGCAAAGCCTACGGCTAAAGAAGGCCAGGTATTAGTAAAGGTCGAGGCGGCAAGCATAAATGCGATCGACTGGAAGATCCGCGAAGGAATGATGCAGCAGATGGCGCCAGTCACCTTCCCGGCAACTTTGGGAGGTGATCTCGCAGGAACCGTGGTTGAGGTAGGGCCTAACGTTGAACAGTTTACTGTAGGACAGACGGTGTATGGTCAAACTAATCCCTTTAGCGGAGAAGGCTCATTCGCCGAGTTCACGCCTATTAATGCCACCAATCTTGCAGCAATGCCCAAATCTGCCGATTTTATTCACGCAGCCGCCCTGCCTCTTACCGCAGTCAGCGCCTACCAAGCACTCGTGGAAACGATTAACCTGCAGGCCGGACAAAAAATTCTTATTCATGGCGGAGCGGGCGGTATTGGCAGCTTTGCCATCCAGCTAGCCAAGCACCTAGGGGCGTACGTTGCAACAACCACAGCGCCCGAAGATACTACGTTTGCAAAAGAGCTTGGTGCCGATGAAGTTATTGACTACTCCACTCAAAAGTTTGAACAGATCCTACACGACGTTGATGCTGTATTTGACACCGTTGGCGGCGAAACCAACGAAAAATCGTACGCTGTTTTAAAAACAGGAGGCCAGCTTGTCTCAATGGCTGCGGCTCCCAACGAAACGCTCGCGGCAGAACATGGCGTGACAGCTTCGGCACAGCAAACAAGAGTAACGACCGAACGTCTGCAAAAGGTTGCCGAACTCACCAACCAAGGCGTACTGAAGCCGGCTATTGATAAAGTATTCTCGCTTGAGCAAACGGCCGAGGCTGTCGAGTACATGCGACACGGCCACCACCGCGGAAAAGTCGTCATTAAAACGACAGATTAGCGTATAATCAGAACCAAATGGACATTCATACCAACATTCCCCTCAAAAACTACACCACCATGAAGCTGGGTGGCAACGCCCGCTTTATGACCGAGGTTCGTACGCCCAACGAAGTACAGGAAGTCTGCCGTAATGCCGCCTCACAAAACCTTCCGGTTTTTATTTTGGGGGGCGGGAGCAATGTCATTGTACGGGATGAGGGGTATAACGGTATTGTCGTGCGCAACCGTATTCCAGGGTTTGACATAGTTGTCGACGAACCTGGCGCAACAACCATTAAAATTGGCGCTGGAGAAAACTGGGATGCGGCTGTAAAGCGCACTGTCGAGATGAACCTTTCAGGGATCGAGGCCATGTCGGCCATTCCGGGGACCGCTGGTGCGGCACCGGTCCAAAACGTGGGAGCCTACGGGCAAGAGATTGCCGACAGTCTTGTCTCGCTTGAGGCCTACGACCGCCAAACCGACCGCTTTATCGTTCTCGAAAGCGCCGATTGTGGCTTTTCCTACCGCAACAGTATTTTCCGCAGCACCGAAGCAGGGCGCTATGTCATTACAAGCATTACGATCAAACTCTACAAAACCGCACCCGCTCCGCCCTTTTATGCCGCAATCCAGGAATATTTTGACGAGCACAACATAACGCTTTTTACCCCCCAGATTATCCGTGATGCCGTTATTGAGATCCGAAAAAACAAATTGCCCGACCCCGAAGTAACACCTAACACCGGATCATTCTTTAAAAACGCCATCGTCGAAGACTGGCAGCTTGCCGATCTTCGCAAAGAATATCCGGATATTCCTACGTACGACATGTCAGACGGCAGATATAAGGTGCCCACGGGGTGGCTTATCCAGCAGGCTGGCTTTAAAGGCCAGACACTCCATGGCATGCATGTACACGACAAAAACGCATTGGTCCTTATTAACGAATCCGCTAAAAGCTACGCTGATCTGGCCGCAGCACGCGACGAGATCATGGGCGCCGTACGCGATAAATTCCGTATCCTCATCGAACAAGAGCCGCTAGAAATATAATACTTGCGCCACCGGCCCAAACCTCTTATGCTATAAGATATGAAACGTAACGCTGGCTTTACGCTCGTGGAGCTCCTAATTACGATGACGGTCATGGTCATTCTTTTAGTGCTTGTCGTTGTCAGCCTTCGGTCAAACCAGGCCAATGCCCGCGACGAAGAACGTAAAACCGATATCGGCGTCATTGCGCAGCAGCTTGAAAACTACTACGAAGCCGGAACACCAACCACCGATCCTGGACAATACCCAGGTACGGCAGATGTTAATACCGAGGCAGAAGTCAAGGCCCTCCTCCCCGACCTCAACTCTAAGGTTCTGCGCGCTCCCGACGTCGCCGACTCGAGTGCAATGAGCTTTACTGTCGCTACATCAGCCGCCGCCCAGACACCCGATACCAGTACCTACATTTACCAGCCGTTAAAAGCCGACGGCTCGCTTTGCACCGCCGCAACCTGGGGGGTCACTAACGAATGTAGAGAGTTTATTATTTACTACGCGCTGGAAGCCACGTCGGGTACGCAAACCATAAAGAGTAAACACCAATGAGCAGTCGCAATAATTCCCAATCAGGTTTTTCCGCGGTCGAGTTGCTCATAACTCTTTTTATTGCCGCGGCTTTCGTCGCCACTGCTTACCAGCTTTATTCGGTCATCATACAAGACGGGGAAGGTGCGAGACAACAGGCCAAAGCAAGCAACATAGCCTACGACAACCTCCGCCGCTATTCACCCCAAGCAACAAGCCCCTGCAGCGCCGTTACCCCATCGCCCACGCCTACTATCCCTTCGGGCAGTAACCTTCCTAGCGCTTCTATTTCCGTTGTCATTAGCTGCCCCTACGGGACCTCGACCGGCGTTACAAAAGTCACTGCGACCGTTACCTACGGTAACCCGCAACAAAGGATAGTACATGCACTTTTTGTTAACGAATAAACGACGGCAAAAAACATCGGGCTTTACGCTCATTGAAATGCTTATTATTGCTCCTATTGTCATTATTGCCCTCAGTGGCTTTATCGCCCTTATGATATCTGTCGTCGGCAAGGTGCTGCTTACCCGTGACCAAAGCGCATTATCGTACGATACCCAAAACGCACTTAACCGGATCGAGGAAGATACCCGTATCAGCGCCAAGTTCCTTACTACA
>DATJIC010000003.1:0-3452 GCA_035493555.1 Verrucomicrobiia bacterium
TCGTCGCCTAACAAAAAATGATTTGGAAACGATGCGCTTGCTGAATGTACTTTTTGGCGAGGTATTCGAAGATCACGAGAATTATCACGACCATAAACCCAGTGACGATTATCTGCGGGATGTTTTGGAAAACGAGAACACTATTGTTGTCGTGGCGTTCCAAGGCAATGAGGTAGTTGGCGGTTTGGTGGCGTATGTTTTGGATAAATTTGAGCGTCAGCGCCGCGAAGTGTACTTGTATGATTTAGCCGTATCAACCGCATATCAGCGAAAGGGTATTGGCCGCAGGCTGATTGACGAGCTTAAAATTATCGCGCGCGAACTTGGCGCCTATGTTGTTTTTGTTCAGGCTGATGAAGGTGACGAGGCGGTGGCATTTTATGAGTCGCTGCAGCCGGCAGAGAACCTTCGTACGAGAAACTTTGATTTTGATGTGTAGCAGTAGCTTATGATGAAAACGTTTCCTTCTGTCGGGGTGGTAGTACTAAAAGCTGATGAGGTTTTATTGATCGTAAAGGATAACCATCCTAAACGCGCCTACCAGTTGCCAGGCGGCCAGATTGAGCCGGGTGAATCTTCTAGGCAAGCGGCACGCCGGGAGTTAGAAGAAACGACAGGCTTAGTGGCACGCCCGGAGCAGTTGATAAAAATTCCCAAAGAGTGGGAAGCGGTTATTCAAAAAGAGTACGGTACGGCGATCTTCCCGTTTATTTGCTATGCGTGTACCGGGTATACGGGCCAGATAAAAAGGACGGAAACAGCAACGCCACAATGGGTACAGCTTACGGAGGTTGGTGGTTTGCTACTCAATCCCAATACGGAAAGTGCTATTAACGAGGCAAGACGCCTGAAGGTCTAAAATGATATACATTGCACTTTTACGCGGCATAAATGTAGGCGGGAACAACAAGGTGAGCATGCAGGAGCTGAAACTGGTGTTTGAGCAGGCAGGCATGAAAAACATTAAGACCTACATTAATTCGGGGAATGTTCTTTTTGAGTCTGATCTTGCGTCTAGGACGGAAATAGCGAAGCGTTTGGAAAAGGCGATTGAAGCCAGGTTTGGCTTTGCTGTTAAGGTGCTTGTTTGGGATAAGGAGGGCTTAACGGCACTCGCCGATGCAGTACCTAGGGCTTGGGTAGATGAGACGATGAGGTGCAATATCCTGTTTTTATGGGACGAGATAGATGACCCGGGTATTATAAATGCAATGCCTGTTAAGGCGGGGATTGATAATCTGCAGTACCAAAAAGGCGCGCTGGTATGGTCGGTTGAACGTAAGAATATTACAAAAAGCGGGATGACTAAAATCATTGGGACAAATATCTACCGGCAAATGACTATACGGAATAGCAATACGCTCTATAAGCTTGCGGCGCTAGCAACCGCAATGGCAGAAGTTTAAGCAGTACTTAAGCGGCGATTTAAATAATATAGTATGCGCACGCGGCAATAACTCTGGTACTATTACTTTATAGGGGGTTTTCTTGTAAGGTGAGAACGGCAGGTATCTGCGGGGCTAGGCATGTCAAAAAGAAAAGTTATTAGAAAATTATTACGATTAAGAATACTATGGGCTGGCTTTTTTATAGCCAGCGTCATTGTAGTTATTTGGTACGCCCCAAAACTTAGTGAACCCCTACCTAGCGAGCCAGTAAAAATAGGTTTTATCGGTGATTCAATTACTCACGGAGTAAAGAATATGCATAGCCCCGTGGAGTCTGAGATAGCCTTGCTGGGGAGTGATTTTGTTGCGGTAAACGAGGCAAGGAGCGGCACTGCATCAAAAAACTGGCTCCCCGGTTACCAGCTGTTTGATAATGCCCTTGCAAGTTTTAAAGCGCAGAATGTCCATGTTGTTTCGATAATGCTTGGAACCAACGACGCGCGTACGGATATCGCAACCTCTCCTGCGGTGTACGAAAAAAACCTCTCTGCAATGATAGCCAGTCTCCTCACCTCCGGCTCGGTGACACGGGTGATTGTTAACTATCCACCCTACGTTACGCCGGGCGCGATCGGGCTCTGGAATGATGCCTCGATAGACCGGTTAAAACTCTATATGGGTATTATAGATGTCCTCGCACGCGAAAAAGGGGTTGTAAAAGGTGATAGTAAGGCATTTGGCTATTTTCAGAAGCATCAGGAACTACTGCTTGATGGAGTCCACCCCAATGCAGAGGGGAATGTCGAGCTGGGTCGGCTGTGGGCCAACGCATACGAAAAAATCATGTCCGAGCAGCTGGCTAATAGAATCAGCTTACCAATGGGTTATAAGTCTACTTAGTATTTAGCGCCGATCCTGTTATTTATTTCGCCCGAGAGATTAATCACCCGCGTGGTCGCCGGCAGGTCGCCTGGCAAACCAGTGCAGGCTCTTCCTAGGCTGGCTACGGTTGCGCCTTGGCCGGCTGCGTTGAGCTCTTCGAGCGGGTCGATAGTATAAAATGTGGACGATCCTAGGCTGACGGCAAAAAGCGGCGCTGTCGGGAACCCGCCTTCGGGTGAACAGTCAAACGTGCGGGTGCTTCCGAGGATACCAGAGGTGGCAGATGTACTAAACATGTAGCGCATGCCAGGCTGCAGGGGTGTTGTGGCGCGCGTAAGGTAGCTTCCGGCCCTTGCGTAACCCGATCCGATTTGCGGCAAAAAAGGTGCGTTATTTGAAAGCCCGGTATGGTTTGCCGTGGAGAGAAGCGCGTTGGTCAGCTCACCCCAAGATGCGTCCGGCTGGTGGCTGCGGGCAAGGCTTAATAAACCGCTAACATAGGGCGTGGCGAACGAGGTTCCTGCGGCTCCGCCTACGTAGGCGCTTGTTTGGTTTGCAGCCGTCCAGGTTGAGGTGATCATGTCTTCACCCGGGGCGAGGATATCGAGATTGTTCCCATAGCTGCTAAAAGAAGAGCGCTGGTTGGACGAATTCTGCGCGCCTACCGCAAAAACTTCGGGGTAATTGGCAGGATAAAGCATACAGTCGCAGCCGTCGTTGCCGCTTGCCGCTACAACAATACTACCTTTATCGAGCGCATACTGGACGGCTTGGCGGGTGTAGGCGTCCTCGCTGCCCGTGCCGAGGCTAAGGCTAATCACATCTGCGCCGCGGTCGGCCGCATAATAAATGGCGCGGCCGACGGTAAGCGTGTTGCCGTAGTCGTTGTCGCTAATGGCCTGAAGCGGCAGCAGTTTAGTCGACCAGTTAACTCCGGCCATGCCCTTACTGTTATTGCCCGTCGCTGCAAGTACACCGGAAACTTCGGTCGCATGCTGAGTTCCGCCGCCGCTTGGGTTTATTTCGCCCGCTTGGACGTTCGCGTCGCCGTCGGCAAAATCCCAGCCCCTGACGTCATCGACATAGCCGTTGTTATCGTCATCTATCAGGTTGCAGGATTTATCTAGGGCCATGCCTTTGTCCGTACAATTACGATGAGAGGGATTTTCGGTTGTCGTTGCC
>DATJIC010000004.1:0-7171 GCA_035493555.1 Verrucomicrobiia bacterium
AATAAGCTCACGCGCCTCCAGGCCCGTAAGGTGGGCAACCATGTGCAGCAGCAACGCGTACTGCGCAATATTAAACGGAGCGCCCAAAAAGACATCCCACGAACGCTGGTACAGCTGAAGCCGGAGCTTACCCTTGGTAACGTCAAACTGGAACATCGTGTGGCAGGGCGGCAGGCGCATCTCGTCCAGTTCGCCCGCGTTCCACGCGCTGACGATAATCGCCTTGGAGTCGGGGTTGGTTTTTATCTGGTCGATCGCCCATTGCAGCTGATCAAACTCGGTACCGTCGGGACGCTTCCAGTGACGCCACTGCACGCCGTACACGCGGCCTAAATCGGTTTTACCCTCGTGCAAAAACCCGTCCCAGTAATGAATTTTGTGGTCATGCAAGTACTGCACCTCGGAGCTGCCCGAAATGAACCAAAACAGCTCGTGCAGCAAAATCTTAAACGGCATTTGTTTGGTGGTGAGCAGCGGGAAGCCCTGGCGCATGTCAAACCGCACCTGCGCGCCGAACACCGACTTGATATCGTGAATACCGCGCGTGTGTTTGCTTTTGCCGTTTTTTATAATGTCGCTCATTAACTTTAAATACTGATATTCCGAGTGAACCATTTTACCCCTCCTCCTTATTTATTTTTTCAGGAACAACCCTTCGGACCGTTTTGCCCGCTTTTTCCAGCAGCTGCACCGCATAGCCGGCCGAATGATCTTCGCTATACACAAATTCGGCAATGCTCGTCTCGCTAAACATACGCGCGCACGACGGACAGGGCAAAAGGTTAATAAACAACGTCGTGTCCTTAAGGTTGATCTTTTCTTCGGCCGCCTTAACAATCAGCTCAACTTCGGCGTGAACGGCATCGTAATGGTTAAGGTCGCCGGGAGGAGAAAAGTTAACCTCACGCGACGGGCCGTAGTGCCATGCATACGTTTGGAAGGGAACGACTTTGTTAAATGCCGTGGCTATAAGTTCGTACGTTCCCTCGGCGGTCTTTTTGCCGAGCGCCACGCCAGTTTGGTATGAATGATCATACGACGCGCAACTTGCCGTTTGGGCCGCCTCTAGCATTGCCGCCTCAGAAAGAGGAGCGTTCACATGTATCTCGTACTGTTCGCGTAGCTTGGGCCACAACGCCGCCTCGTACTCACGCGCCTCCTGCTCATCGGCAAACGGCGAGACTTGCTCGTACGGCAACCCCGCCTGAACGAGCGCATAGAATGTCCCGCTGGTATGAAACATCAGTTTCCAGGAGCCGTTAATAAAAATAGCACGCGAAAAGCCTGTTTTTTCAAACAGGTGTTTTTGCTCACGCTGAAAATAACTAAGCGTGTAAATTTTGTGCGGCGCAGCAGAACCGTTTACTTTTTGAATAATCTCTTCAATGTCAGCTAGCGTCAGCATCGTAAACTGCGGCTGGTTTTCAAACCCCAGCACATACGGCTCTTTTGCTATGCCTATAACCATATTGCCAAGCGGCAAGTAACGCTTTACCAGCTGGGCAAAGCGGCGTTTTGTAATGGTACGCGGGGCGGCGATAAAAATAGCATCTAGCTCACGGATAGGTTTTTTGCTTTTGAACGCCAGTTCGCTCCAATCAAAATCAGGCTTCATTTTGGTACTTCTTTGTAAAACGCTTGCTCAGCTTAGTGATTTTTTCGGCTTCTGCTTTATACAAATTGGCGTTCTCGAGCGGCGTGTTTTTTAACTTTCGATAGTTCCATACAGAGAGATCGGGTGCATCGAACGGCACGCAGTGAAAATGGAGGTGATCCGTTACCGTGCTCTGTGCCACCGAACCTTCTTTTTCAACCAGCTGCATACCTTTTACCCCGTGTACATCGCGGATCATTTTTTTGGCAATATACATAAATTTGCGAATTGTTTCCCACTCGCCAGGAGTCAGATCCTTTACCGAACGGACATGCCGGCGCGGCAGAATCATAAAGTGGCCGTCGATATAGGCAAACAATGCAATAGTCATAACAATGCCGTTTTCTTCGTGGATAACGTATTTGTCGTTGAGGTCACAAAAAACACATTTTCCCACCGACTGCCAGATTTCATCATACTTTCCGGTTACTCTGGCGTCTCGGTACAGCTCTTGTTTTCTTTGGGTCTCGTCGGTCATTACTTTTCTTTGAGCGGTTCTTTACGGTACTGCATGAAGTCTTTTAGGACCTCGCTTAGATGCCCGCCAATGGCGCGCTGAAGAATCTGCGTCGTTGAGATAGCCGTTGACTGGCGGTCAACCACCAGTACCTCGCCGCCGTAGCCAACCACGGTTTTATACTCGCGTGAATTCTTGTAGTCATCGGTCCAGTCCTCTTTGACTGTTACGTAGACATCAGGCCGCAGCAAACCAAGTGACGGCTGGCAGCTGGGTTCGGGCAAAATAGTAACAAAATCAACAAAACGGAGGTAGGTAAGCATTTCGGCCCGGATTTTCTCGTCAAGAATAGGCTTATTCGGGCCTTTTACCTGCTTAATGGCGTTATTGCTGCTGACGCCCACAACCAGAATGTCGCCGTTTTCGCTCGCTTTTTCCAGGTAGCGGCATTGTCCGGCATGAATAAGATCCCACGAGCCAGCCGTAAAGACAACTTTTTTATTTTTCTCCCTCAGTTTCTCGCCAAGTACCATCAAATCACTCTGCGAGATCAGTCGCTTCTTCCAGCTCGACATATTCTTCCCTCAACCTCGTTTTTATGCTATACGTAGCGTATCATATTACGTTTATGTAGTATATCCCTTGTCCGCACGTAATGCTCGTTGGCATGCAGAAATTCGTATGGGTTATGACGGAGAAATTTGTAAAAATCGTATAACAAAAAGAGGGAAATAAGATCCTCCAGCAGCGTTTCGTCTACGGCTCCGGACGAACACCCGCGTTTTATATATCCTGAATGTAAAAAATACTTGTATACCTTTTCTGCAGGTTTGTATTTGCAGTCGACAAGTAAAAAAGCAAGTGTGCGGGCAATATCCACCACGGGCAACCCTTGCGCGGTTTTTTCAAAGTCGAGTACACCGCTAAGCACGGTTTTATTTAAGGTAAAAGCGGGCGCTGCCGAACCGCCGAACAAAATGTTCCCCCGAACAAAATCCATATGCAGCGCCTGCTGGCCGCTTTTTACTTGGCATTTTTTAAGAGTATTCTGGCTAGCAGCAAAAACACCGGGCTCGAGCCGTAGCCCAAGTTTTTGGGACACAGCCCGCACCACCTTATCGTCTGCAAAATACCGGCGCATGCGCTGAAGAATCGCACCGTAATCATCGTACACGGAGGGCAAGCCAGCAGGAGGCATATCCGCCAAAAGAAAATGCATGTCGCTCATAGCTTTGCCAAGCAGCTTTAAATGATCCATGGTATACGCCTCCCACGGTATGGTGGTACCGGGAAGATAAGTGTACGCTCCAGCATACACAGTGGCAGCAGGTGTTTTAATTTGCAGAAGACGTCTATCAACCCTTTGGCGGGCAGGGAAGTCCTTACCGGCAAGAAACTCGGACACGGCATCGGTCCGGCGGACCCGGTCGGCAATGCCAGCTTCGCGTTTGAAAAACGTCACGCTACGCATTGACCCGTCGGCCATCTCAACCGGCCAGATTTCATTACGGTACCCTTTTTGCGGCGTGTGGATTTTTGCCGGCCGGATACCGTACGCCCGCAACACCTCTCCTAAAATTGATTCGTACATTATATACTAATAGTGTAAACGGTAGCGGACAATCGGTAAACAAGCGTAGGGAGGTGCTTTTGGAACAACTGCACGGAAGATACATCGTTATTGAGGGCCCAGACGGCACCGGAAAAACCACTCACGCCAAGCTCCTCACTGAGACGCTGGCCAGCAGCGGGATCAAAAGCCGCTACGTGCATGAGCCGGGCGAAACCCCCATGGGCCAGGAGCTTGAAAAACTCATTAAAAACCGTGACCTTATACGAAGTCCGACTGCTAACTTTTTATTATTTACCGCCGCACGTCTTGAAGCCTACCAACAGATCATTCAGCCAACTCTAGCCACCGGCGGAACAGTCGTGTCCGACCGCAACTGGCTCTCTTCGGTCGCTTATCAGGGTGCAGCCGGAAGGGTAGGTATCGAGAGAGTATACGAAGAATCGAGGAGATGGCTGCCCGACACCTACATGCAGCCGACCTTTACTATTTTGCTCCATGTACCAGGCGCACAGCGGCGGCAAATGCTTACTGCGCGCGCAACCAGCGAAAAGGACTATTTTGAATCCAAGCCAAGCCAGTTTCAAAAAGACCTTTTAAAGGGATATGAGGCTGTAGAACAACTGATCATCGAAAATGGATACGCAGGCTGTCGCATTTCGGCCGAGGGAAGCATCCAGGACGTTCATGCCCGTATTATGGAACACCTGAGGCAAGGAGGGATTATTTAGAATCGCTTTCAGGCGCGGCATACTTTGCATAATACGAAGTAGCAAGCGGCTGAAGCCATCTGCGCGACCGGTCCCATTCCTGCGATAGCTCTTGGGCATACGGATACCAGCCCTCTATCTTTTCATATAGCTCCTCGTGCCGGTCCGGGTTTCGTACAAGACGGTCAAGATGAGCATCGTTATCCCTACGAGCTTCGTCGTCCCCGCGGACAAGAAAGGCTTTTCGCTGGACAACCTGCAGTAGTCCATCCGGAAGCTCCAGCTCGGCAACGGTCTGTTTACGCAAAATGGTAGCCGCTGGGATATGAGGCCGCATCGTTTTGGTCTTATAGCGGCCCGGCGCATCTATAAATTCAAAGCCTTTACAAGCAAGGGCATACCTTACTTCAGCGTCCATTTCTTCGGTCGCGGCGCTGTCGAGCGGATGGGAAAGTTTTGCAAGCTCCAGCGAGCCCAGCTTAGGATAATCGATTAGAAGCCCAAGAAGATCAACAGGCGTTGCCGTTCCATTTTTAGCCGACTCGATACGTGCATCATCCATATCCACGACGCCGTCGTCAAGCACGCCCGGGTTAAACTCCATGCGGCGCCGGTGCGAATCGTAGAGTGACGCCTCAATAAGGCCGCGGAGATCCTGCGAAAGTTCGGGAGATTCGACCCAATCATGCTCATGAACCGCTACGCTCATAGCCGCGTCTATACGGCTGTTGATGCGTAAAACGGAGGCCGCAAAGTATGTCTCGCGCTTTTTACGTAGGCCCCTCCGCCGTTCTTCAACCGCTGTCCACGGTTCAAGCGGAACAGCCCCGTAGTCGGGGCGTTCTTTGCGGATAATGGGGTGTTGAGGCAGTTTTTCGCGCATCGGCCATTTATAATACAATAAAAAAGGTTATTTTACAATTTACACACGTCTGCTGGCTCCATATTGTTGACATTTTCACAGGTTGTCTGTTACACTACGTTTAGACATTGCCAGAGACAGTAGCGGTGACCAGTCACTTAATCATGCTACCGAGGAATGAAATAAACATTTCGAGTCAAGTCTTTTGTAATGCGAGAATCAAAGACTTTTTTCTTTGGCTTTCACATTACCGTACGTTGACAATTCGGTCGGAAAAAACGTAACTAAAGAAAGGATTTTTATGGCTATTTCACGCGATAAAAAGAACACTTTGGTTGCTGAAATGAGTGAGACATTCTCAAGTTCTAAAATGGCTGTGTTCGCACAGTACCAGGGCTTGAGTGTTGCTGACGTCCAAGAGCTCCGCGGTAAAGCCCGCGAAGCTGGTGTTGTGATCAAGGTTGTGAAGAACCGTCTTGTTCGCGTCGCTATGGCGTCAAACGATACTTACAAAGAAACCGACACGTCGCCGCTAACGGGCCAATTGCTTTACGCTTTTAGCTCTGAGGACGAGGTGGCTCCAGCACAGGTTTTGGATGCGTTTGCAAAAACCCACCCTAACTTGGTATTTGTTGGTGCTTTCTCAGGCGAAGGTGCGCTTCTTAGTGCCGCTGAAGTTAAGGCGCTTGCAGGTCTGCCTAGCAAGAACCAGCTTATCGGCCAAGTTATATCGCAACTGCTTTCACCAGTTCACGATGTTACCAACGCATTGTCGGGCAATTTGCACGCGCTGCTTGATGGCATTGAAGCTAAAGCAACCAGTTAATCAATTATTAAGCATTTCAAGGAGTCTATTATGGCTGATATCAAGAAACTTGCAGAAGAGCTTACTAAGCTTACTGTACTCGAGGTTAACGACCTCAAAACTATCCTTAAGGACGAATACGGCATCGAGCCAGCTGCTGCAGCTGCCGTAGCCGTAGCTGCTCCAGCTGACGCTGGTGCTGCTGACGAAGACGCAAAGACTGAGTTTACCGTTACGTTGCAAGACGCCGGTGCTCAGAAAGTTGCTGTCATCAAAGCTGTTAAAGAACTCACCGGCCTTGGCCTTGGTGAGGCAAAAGCCCTCGTTGACAACGCTCCAAGCGCTATCAAAGAGAAGGTTACCAAAGACGACGCTGAAGCTGCTAAGAAGCAACTCGAAGAAGCCGGCGCAACTGTCGAACTCAGCTAATTTCATACCGACCGAAGCCAACCAATCAAAAATTACCACATATTCGTATGTGGTAATTTTATTTGCAATAAACCGCCGGGGGGTCTATACTGGCAACCAATGAGCGCTTCAAAGCAAATCATTCTCAGCATTATTCTTACCACGCAACCCGCGCGGCGCTGAGCTCATTCACTAAAATAAAGATACAAGAGCACCCGGCCGCAAGCCGGTTTTTTTGTTTTCTGGAGGAGAAGCAGCCCTATGCCCAGCACAGCCAAGGCCCCGCCGTCACCAAAAATAACAGCCCGCCATACAAGTACCCAAGACCAGCTTACTGGCGCCGAGGCGTTGGTTAAATGCCTTGAGGCCTGCGGTGTCGAGTATATCTTTGGCTACTCTGGCGGAGCGGCGATTCCTATTTTTGACGCGCTCGTTACAACCGGCACTAAAATAAAACTTATCGCAACGCGGCACGAGCAGGGCGCGGCCCACATGGCCGACGGCTACGCACGTGTAAGCGGCAAGCCGGGCGTTGTGCTGGTTACCAGCGGACCGGGGGCAGGGAACACCATTACCGGCCTCATGACCGCGCATATGGACAGCGTTCCTATCATCGTTATCAGCGGACAGCAAATCACCTCCATGCTCGGCTCCGACGCGTTTCAGGAGGCCGACATGTTTAATCTCAGCATGCCCGTCGTAAAA
>DATJIC010000005.1:0-4611 GCA_035493555.1 Verrucomicrobiia bacterium
GATTAAAATGCTTGCGCTTATAAGTACGGAATAGTATCATACCTATATACAATGTTTACATAATTAGGGGGCAATAAAGAAATGACCTTTAGCAAACTAAAAACCATGAAAAAGGACCGCGGTTTCACCATCGTTGAGCTCTTGATCGTGATTGTCGTGATCGCCATTTTGGCTGCCATCGTGATCGTTGCGTATGCGGGTGTTACCCAGCGCGCGAACACAAGCAAGGCATCGGCAAACGCCGTATCTGTCCAAAAGGTGGCAGAGACTATTAACGCCGACACTGGTTCTTACCCAGCAACAAAAGCAGCATTCTCGACAGGATCAACGACAACCAAGCTACCGGCTGGTGTTTCAGTTGTAAGTGGCGCTATAACCGCTGCCTCGACTGATGCCGCTACTAAGACCTACGCCGGCGCCAACGACCTACTTGCAACAAGTAACGTTGCAGCCTTTAACACGATCGCTGTATATGGTATAAGCAGTGGTCTCAGCACTGGTGGTGTTATCTACTACCGGGCTGGTGACGGTAGCATTGGTGGACCAATCTACTATGGCTCCGCGAGTTCGTCCAGTACTTACTCACAGCTTCCATAGTCTCCTTAGAATAGACCCTAGAGGCTAAGGGAGTTATCTTCCTTAGCCTCTATAATATCGGTAAGACAATACGAGAAAAATGAAAAAATTTAGTTCATACTTCGGAAATCCTAGAGGTTTCACCATCGTCGAACTCTTGATCGTTATCGTTGTTATTGCCATTTTGGCTGCGATTGTGATCGTTGCATACGCTACGGTTACCAACAGAGCAAACACAAGCAAAGCATCGGCAAACTCTGTTGCGGTCAAGAAGGTAGCAGAAACTATCAGCGCCGATACCGGTTCTTACCCAGCGACAAAAACAGCATTTTCAACTGGGTCAACGACAACTAAGCTGCCAGCAGGTGTAACGATAGTAAGCTCCACCCCTTCGCCAACGACACAAGCTGGTACGGCAACAAGTGCAGCTGCTGATATTCCAACAACCGGCAACAGTATTTATAATACAATCGCGGTCTACATGATAGCCAGCGGTGGTGGTGTTATATACTACCGTGACGGCAATGGTGCTATTTCTAGCCCTAACTACTACGGCGGCGCTTCCTCATCGAGCACCTACGCGGCATTGCCATAGTTTATCTAAGGAATCTAAAAAACTAAGCTCTTCTGAGAGCTTAGTTTTTTATGTGACCAGGGTGATGCACGGCTCCTAGCGGGGCTTTTCGTCGCTTGGCAGCGGAAACTGCTCAACAAACAGCCGTACTTCTTCGCGGAGTTTTGCCAGCGTCGGCTCGTCGTCACGAGCATCAACCGCCTGCTTCATCCAATCGGCAATTGTTACCATATGCTCTTCTTTAAGTCCACGGGTCGTAATAGCCGGAGTTCCCAGGCGAATACCGCTTGGCTTGAACGGCGGAAGCGGATCGTCGGCAACGGCATTGGCGTTAAGAGTTAACCCCATTTTATCAAGCGCACGTTCAACCACTTTACCGTCGATACCAAAGCTTTTGTATACATCGGCCAAAATCAGGTGATTGCTCGTACCGCCCGTTACCAGCTGAAAGCCGCGTTTTTGCAGCTCATCCGCAAGTACCGCAGCATTTTTAACAATCTGTGCCGCATAATCTTTAAACTCGGGCTTTAGAGCCTCGCCAAACGCCACCGCTTTTGCCGCGATACTGTGCATATGCGGACCGCCTTGCATGCCCGGAAAGATAGACCGATCAATAAGCGTAGGCAGGTTCTCTAATGTTTTTTCGGGTTTTTTAAGCGGGTTACCAACAATACCCTTAGAAAGAATCAGCCCGCCGCGCGGTCCGCGCAGTGTCTTATGTGTCGTCGTAGTAATAACATGAAACCCATAATCAAACGGGTTTTTAGCCACGCCGCCCACAATGAGCCCGGCCACGTGTGCCATATCTGCCATTAACATGGCGCCTACTTCGTTACCGATTTCTGCGAACTTGCTGTAATCAAGCTCACGGGGGTAGGCGCTATACCCAGCCAAGATGATTTTTGGCTTGTGCTCCCGAGCTAACCGCCGAAGCTCGTCGTAGTCAATCTCACCCGTTGCCGGATCTTTCATTTTGTAACGGATAAAGTTATATAAATGCGCGCTGCGCGTGACAGGCGCACCGTGGGTAAGGTGGCCACCGTGAGACAAATCCATGGCAAGTACCGTATCACCTGGCTCAAGCCATGCACTATAGACGGCTTCGTTTGCGGGAGCACCGGAGTGCGGCTGGACGTTGGCATGATCGGCTTTAAAAAGCTGCTTTGCCCTATCAATCGCCAGCTGCTCAACTTTATCGGTAAAGTCTTGGCCACCGTAATAACGCTTACCTGGGTAGCCTTCGGAGTATTTATTTGTAAAGACGCTCCCCAGAGCCGTAAGAACGTCGCGGGAAACATAATTTTCACTTGGAATAAGCTCGAGTCCGTCACGCTGCCGCTGCTCTTCGCCTTTAATTAACTGAGCCACAATTTGGTCATTCATACCTGATTCTTCCTTTCGATTATAGGGCTGGCAAAGTAGTAAAGACAAGAAAATTAAATCATACCTTCACTATACACGGAAGTGATGCATAATTCCATGAGGCGCCAGAAACGATCCAAAAAATCTAGATTTACCCTTTTGGTTATGCTACAATAGCTGTTGTTCATGGCGAATGTAGCTCATCTGGTTAGAGCGTCGGGTTGTGGTTCCGAAGGTAGTGGGTTCGATCCCCATCATTCGCCCCAAGTTGAAAAGTTCAAGAGAGACCCTAAAAGGTCTCTCTTTTTGTTATCATAAGAAGTATGAACTTAGAAGATTACTGTGCAACCATTTTCAAGGATTGCCTTCCGGCAACGCACAATGCTCCTTGGGATATTATTCAAAACCTCGAGTCAACGGTTTGGGAGCTGCTTGATACGCTTCCCGAAGAGTACGACATATCTGGCGGCATCGCCATTCACTCGTCTGCCATTGTCGATCCAAGCACGCTGATAAAAGAGCCGGCAATCATAGGAAAAGACTGTTTTATAGGACCACACGGCCTTATTCGCGGCGGCGTTATTATGGCCGAAAAGTCGAGCATTGGCGCAAACTGCGAGGTAAAGCGGACGGTCGTTGGCGCCAAAAGCCACTTAGGACACTTTAACTTTGTTGGCGACTCTATTGTAGGCACGAACGTCAACGTTGAGGCAGGAGCGGTCATTGCCAATCACTTTAACGAACGCCGCCCAAAAGACCAGAATATTCGCGTGCGTGTCGATAATACAGTGGTCGAGACCGGCCTTACCCGCTTTGGCGCTATTATCGGTGACCACGTAAAAATCGGCGCCAATGCCGTACTAACTCCCGGCACTATCCTTCCGCCACATACTATCGTTGGCCGGCTCGAGCTGGTTGATCAAAAAGCATAGCTACGAATACGGATTGTATTTTCGCCCGGGTGGTTCCGAAAAATTACGTTTTGGAACACTGAGAGGCTTGATGTTCGCTGGGGGAGAAGCAGCTTCGCCAGCATTAAAACCCTGCCGCGTTGTTTGGCTGCTACGATGCTTGTCATCTTGAGCGTCGGACGACTCTAGCCGCCTCTTCAGCTCTTCACGCAAATGCCCGCTGCTCGCCACGAACGAGTCGCTATAGCGCTGGACCACCTTCCGATTCCTATCTATTTGGTACCGCTGTCCAAACGACTGGGCGCTTGTTGCGCCAAAAGTAGACCCGTTTGCCGCCTCGGCGAAGGTGTGCGAGTGGAACGGTTTAGCTTCATCATCCGAAAATTTATTATTGTTCATGGTTATGGTTTATATTATACTCCCAAACCTGATATAATTTGAGAACACGCGGGTGTAGTACAGTGGCTAGTATGCAAGCCTTCCAAGCTCGAGACGGGAGTTCGATTCTCCCCACCCGCACCAAAGTAAAAAGACATCCGCGCGATGTCTTTTTACTTTGGTGAACAAAAACTAGGCTATAATAGCCATAAGAATAACATAAGGAATTACCACGTGGCACGACTACCCGTACCTGGCAGCGATCAAGACCAATGGGGTTCTATCCTCAACGATTTTTTAGCACAGTCCCATGCCAGTAACGGAGGCCTAAAAAGCAGCGTGGTAGGCGAGCAGCAGCTTGCGGACGGCTCGGTTTCTACAGCAAAGTTGCAGCCAGCCAGCATTACCGGCGCTAAAATTGCCGACGGCACTATTACGGCTGCCAAGCTCGCCGACACCCTTGCCTCAACTTCAAGCGGCATCAGCTCTCTTTTTATCTTTTACGCTCCGCCCAACATCGTTAATGGCAAATATAGCGATGATTACGCGGCCGGGCTGCTGTCGCGCTACGACGATGTTGTTCTTGGCGGCAGTCTAGAGGACCCCGGCGACGCGTACTACGCAAGTACCCAAAGCATCATCCAAAAGGTGGCCGCAATTTCCCCCAGTACGGTTATCTGGGGATATATCGACACGGGCGTGACAACCGGCAATCTTTCTCTTGCCACCATACAAACACAAATCGACCAATGGCTGGCCATTGGTGCTCACGGCATCTTCCTGGATACGTTCGGCTACGACTACCATACC
>DATJIC010000006.1:0-5425 GCA_035493555.1 Verrucomicrobiia bacterium
TTTTACCTTTTTAATTTGTCGCCGTACCAGCGCGTAGGCAAGTAAGGCGCCGGCGATAATGCCGGTTGTCATGATCCAGGGCGTCGTGTGAAATTGTTTGTCGGCCAGCAGGCCTAAAACGGTCAGTCCGATAGTCGGAACAAACATTCTCCACGTCGTGTCACCAATGGTGCCTAGCAATAAAACGACCGTCGATTGTTCCGGCGGTACTGGCTTTTTTTCATCATCATTTTGTGATGTGCCCATGTACGTATACACTATACCAGTAGTACCCTCATTTGTATAGACACATGCCTCGAAGAAATCATAATAAACCCCACCAACCATTCTATCCGGCTATGACCTGCCAGGATAAGCGCCCATACCGCTCCGAAAAAGAAGCGCTGGACGGCGCGTCGCTTCAAATGCTCGTGCACCCCTCGCTTGAATTATCCGTTTACCGCTGCGACGTATGCGGCAAGTGGCACCTTACGCGCAGAACACCTAGAACATAGTAATCGGAAGGGCGTTCGTATATTGATTGGCTTGCGGCGTAGAACTATTGTTCGTCGTCCCGTCGCCAAGCTGGCCGTTCCCATTATTTCCAACGGTGTAGATCTTATGGTTATCCGTAAGCACGATCGTTGTGCCGTACCCCGACTCAACCTGTAACGCCTTAATAGTCGAGCCGTCAATTACCCCCATGGCAACCGGCGTGTTACGTTGGGTCGTCGTCCCGTCGCCAAGCTGGCCAAATGCGTTGGACCCCGCGCCGTATACCTTACCATTACTTCCAACAACGAACGTGTTGGTATATCTCGTATCAGAGTCTGGACTATACGAGGTAGAGTACACATCTAGCGCTGTCACACCGCTTGGCAAAATAAACTTAACCGGGTACGGCTGATAGAGCTTTGCCGTGCCGTTGCCTAGCTGACCATGATTGTTTATTCCCATACTCCATACCTGACCATTACTGGTAAGAATAGAGGTGAACCATGCGTCGGTCGCTATTTTAACCGCATTTCCGGCCACCGCAGGAATCTGCACTTGCACAAAGCGCGAAACGCTCGGAAGAGAGAAAAGCTCGTTTGCCGGCGCGCCCGAACAGCTATAGACAATAAGTGTCACGCCGTCGTTACCGCCGTTATTGAGGCAAAGACCATTCGCGGCGTTACTAATAGTCCCATTGTCGTTAAATGTCCACCTCTGGCGGGAGGTTCCATCACAGGTCGCCAGGTTCATGTCGTGGTTATTACTCAGCGAGTTAAGGCATACGTTCTTGTTCGCGTTATAGATAGTACCATCTGTCTGCCAGATCCAATCCTGTGCCACGGTGTTGTTACAAGTATACAGCTGAATCGTCACGCCGTCCTGGGTTTTGTTGTCCAAACATTTACTGATATTATCGAGCCGTATCGGCGCGCCGCCCGCCGTAGCTCCGTACGAGTTGCTCCCGCTTGCCCATACCTTACCATTACTGTCGAGCACATAAAGCGTAATACCATCGGTGGCAATTTGGGTTGCTTTTGGCTGGCCGCTGTTACCGAAGGTTCCGATTTGTATAGGGTTAGACGTGTCTGTCGTCGTTCCGTTCGCTAAAAGACCTGAGCTGTTGCCACCCCAGCCCCATACCTGGCCACCCTGCATGCGCACGAACGCCGATTGATAGTCGGTAACGATGTTGGTCGTAGGAATAGTGTTCTGATTGGTGGTGACCGTAGGGAGGTTAACGCGCTTATATAGTGATTGGTTGGTACAGCCGCTGATCGTATAGTTATACCCCAACCGGCCAGCGCCGCAATCACCAGCGGAATAAATATTGCCGTCAGTGGTTAAAACGTACGTTTGGAACCCGCCCAACGTAACATACTGACCCGATTTTCCGGCAGGCAAGTTAAACTTAACCGCCTGGTTACGGCTGGTTGTCGTACCATCGCCCAGCTGGCCACTCCCATTAAAGCCGGCGCCATAAATATCGCCCTTATCTGTAAGCACGAATGTGTTATACCCCTGGGACACAAAGTTCGTAAAGACCGATACAGGCTTGTCGGTCCCGTTTAGCTTAAAACTGGTCGGCGTCAGTGTGTCCGAGAACGAACCGTTACTAAGTTGGCCCCATCCGTTAAACCCAAGCATGCGGAGTGTTCCATCGGCAATCACTGTTCCAAATGCCGCACCGTAGCCACCCGCATACGAAAACGCTACTGTATTAAGACTAAGGCTCACCCCAATCCGGGCAGAGGTTGAATACGTATACGTCCGCCAGACCTGACCAGACGACGGGCGTAGTAGCTCAACGGTCCCGGTGGAAATGGCAAGCTGGGACACGGTCATATTTTGCGGATACGGCACGCTAAATGTCAGGCGAATGTTATCTTGGTTGATAATATACTGACTGGCGCCATTACTGTTGACACCCGAGCAGTCGCGATCGGGCCGGAGGGGGTAGCTGTTTGACCATGACGGCAGATATCCATTGTTTTGCAAACAGTACTGGGCATACGCCAAACCAGACTCGGCCGCTTCACGCGCAAGCTGATCGTAATACTGCCGGTCAAGCCCCGTGCGGACGCTTTCGGTTGCCGTTACCGCCGACGTTAATACAATAAGCATCACGACCGAGGCGATAAGAATCGTCGGTAGGGCAAACCCTTCCTGTATCCGTCGTGTGACATTCATTTATCTTAAAGTTTAGAGCATAACCATTACATTATCAATCATTTCGTGATACACTATATACAGTATAGTAATCGAGGAAAGAACAAAATGAGCGATACATCACAGCCAAGCACGCCCCAAATCACTATTTATTCCACTGCGTGGTGTGCATTTTGTAAAACCGAAAAACAGTATCTCGACAAGCTGGGAATCCCATTTATCGCAAAAGATATCGAGGAAGACAAAGCGGCCTACGAAGAGCTCATGGCAAAAAGCGGTGAGGGCGGTTACCAGGGCGTTCCTGTGACCGATATTGCCGGCACGCTCGTGCTTGGTTTTGACCGCCGTAAGATCGACGAGCTCATTAAAGACAAGGGTATTACACCCCTTGCGACAATAGCGTAGCTTGTAGAGCAAAAACGTCCGACATTTCTTCAATAAAAATTGCGTTAAGCCCAAGAAATTATATCGCTGATTCGTGAATTTCTTGGCGCGTAGCCTTTTTATGAAGAACGTGTGGGACGTTTTTTGCGACAGTCTTACTTAGCGCCCACTTGCAGCACATCGCCGCCAATGGCATCGCGGAAATAGCCGTCGTGGCTCACGTACAGCACTGCACCCGCGTACTTAGCCAGCGCCGTCTCGAGCTCCTCGATACTTGGAAGATCAAGGTGGTTGGTTGGCTCGTCTAAAATTAACAGCTGCGGATCGTTCGCCAGCATGCTGATAATTTGGAACCGGGCCTTTTGGCCGCCCGAAAGCCGTGCCAGGGGAACGTGCCCGTCGCCCTCAGTAAACAAATAGTCGCTCATAAGGCCACGGATTTTTGTAGTGCTGATAGGAAGGTCGCGCTTAAGATACATAGTCTCAATCGCTTCTTCAAGCGGCAGATCAAAATAAGTAGGAGAGACTTCTTGCTCGTATACGCCGATACGCGCCTGCTTATCTACCGTAACGTCACCCGCAAATTTTATAATACCTTGCGACGCGCCCTCGTCGCTGCTTAGGAGCGCTTTGATCAGTGTTGTTTTACCGGCACCGTTACGCCCGCGCAGTTCTAGCGCCTCACCCTCGCGCAGATCAATATTAGCCCCAGAAAAAAGCGGCGCTTCGCCGTAGCCAAGGCTCAGATTTTTAACGTTAATAAGCACGTGCTTGCTGCGCGATTCCTCACCCTTAAGGTTCATGCGGATATTTTTTGCCTTGAACTTATCGTACTGCGCAGCCACTTTGTAGTTAAGGCCAGCAACAGACTCTTTATCGATCCAAAATGTTGGCTTTTCTTTTGCCTGGAGTTCGGCAAGTTCTTTACGGCTGACTTCTTCAAGCCGTTTAAATTTTTGAATCGTCCCGGGGTTACGCGATTTTTCTTTTAGGCGCTGGTAATCAAGCACCTTCACTTTAAGGTTGGCGATCCGTTTTTCGATCATCTCAAAATCGTTCATTTGCGTACCGGTACTCACCGCATTTTGTTTTAAGTACGCGTCGTAGTTGCCCTTGTAGCTGACACTTTCGCCATCTTTTAGTTCCACGATCCGGTCAACTTCTTTTAGTACGTCGCGGTCGTGCGTAATGACCAGTACGGCCTCACGGGCATCTCGCAGCCAGTCGATAAACTGCGCTTTTGCGATATAGTCCATGTGGTTGGTCGGTTCGTCAACCAGCGCCAGGTGAGCATTGGAATGCATAATTTTAACCACTTCGACCAGCCGTTTTTGACCACCCGAAAGAGAGGCGAGCGGCCGGTGGGCAACATCGGGCAGCTGAAAATTATCGAGCTCCCGCGTGACGTGCTCCTCGATCTGGTAAAACCCTTTGTCATCAAACCGCTGCAACGCATCGGTATATTGGTTGATCTTATCCATGTCGTCGCCCATTGTCAGGGGGTACGTCTCAATAATGTGGCTTAGCTCCGAATACTCAGGCAACCCCGAAAGAATATACTGCAGCACTGTTTGCTCGCCAAGGTCGTGGTGTTCCTGGGCCGTTGCCACGACGACCGTTCCGCGCTTATAAATAATATCACCGGTAAAGTCTTTGTCGGTGCCGGCCAAAATTCCAAAGAGAGTTGATTTACCAACGCCATTACGGCCAATAACGCCGATTTTTTCGCCGTCATCAATACTAAACTTGATTCCGTGCATCAAGGTTTTAGGCCCGAAACTCTTTTCGGAGATAGTAATGTCAGCAATCATATCTGTTAGAGTATAGCACTTCTTGCTTATTTTTACATTTCATTGTATTATTTACCCGTCCACAACCGGTTGTTCCGTAGATGGAGGTAGACATGCCTGTCGTCCGACGTCTTTCGGTCGAGCAGGGGAATGCGGTTCTTGCCAGCATTAAGCGTCTCCTAGAATCCCGCCCGCAAGGCATTCACGTGCTGGCGCCGCGGCAGGAGATTGCTGGATCGCTTGCGTTTCGGGTCACTGAAACGGCAATGCGAGGCAGGACCCACGTTCCCATTCCGCTCGCCCGAGCCGATGTCGCGGAAGTGATCGCTCACTTTCCGCACACTCGGCTAGACGAGTACGAACGCGCCAAGATCCAGCTCACCGTTCTGCTGCGAGAGGCGATCAATTCGGGGCAGCTCGTCGCTGCCGAGAAACGATCGACCCGCGGCGGCATCACGCGCAACCTTCCGGAGTACGCCATCATGACCGAAGAACAGTGGCGACGGCTTCAGGCGAAGCCCAAAGCTGCCCTCGGAGGGACAACGTACCGACGCGCCCTGACCTCGAAGTAGCCTATGAAAAGCGTTCCGAGGTCACGGCGCGCTTTTCAT
>DATJIC010000007.1:0-62606 GCA_035493555.1 Verrucomicrobiia bacterium
CTACCATACCCGCCGAATGCGTTACGACGTGCGCTCCCCTCGTCATCCGGTCAAGTTTGTCCCGGTCTGTCATGGCTTCCCTGAAAGATATACCCTCAAAGTCATCATCATGGTAAGCGGCGAGAGAGCGGGCTACTTTCTCGACCTGCTTGCTACCACTGGCGAAGCCGCCGACAATGACGTTGTGGGCCATAGTAGACTAATTATACCATAAAGCTACAACAATTCTAGCGGCTTAGCTGGGCAAGCACTTCGGCGGGATAAAACACAAACTCGTCATGGTGGCCCAATAGGTTGTCGCATATATTTACGCCGTGTTCGCGGGCAATGGCAATGTGCGGATGGTGCACTGATTCGGGGAACAGGAGTTCGTTTTCCATAAAGCCCAGCGTTACCTTTGTACCGCCCTGTGTCATCTCAACCGCTGTCTGCGCCGCATTAAAGGCACTTATCTCTCTCGTAAGCAAACTATTCTGCAGCGGCCGAGAAACACGTTCAAAAAAAGAATGCAGATGATACATGAGAATTTTACGCGGCCTTCCATGCGATTCGGACCCACTTGCGATGAGTGCCAGCGTTTTAGGGAACGAACGCAGTAACAATAGCGACGCGAAAACGGGCATCGGCGGAGCAATAGCGATCAGCTCTTTTGGCGTCGTGTTCTTAAGCAGCATCATGCCGGCCGAGTGCGTAATAACAAGACACTCCGGCGCAAGCCGGGCTACTTTAGCCTTGTTTTTATACGCCTCACTAAAGGACATACCTATGACATTGGCGCCAAAATAGTTCGCTAAAGCGTCCGCAATCAAAGCGGCGAGATAAGAATCACTCCCTACCCCGCCGATATATAGTATTTTTTTCATCCTACTATTACGATACTACAGAATGCTTAGATCACCCTATTGATCTCGTCAAGTGTTGTCTCCCCGCGAAGCGCGGCAAGCACACCCACCTGGAGAAGTGTCAGCATCCCGCCCTTTCTTGCTTCTTCTTCAATCACTTCAGTGTGGATCTCTTTTACATCACCGCGAAGGAACTTCTGGATGTTTTCGTTTACTACCATCTGCTCCATAATGACCACACGGCCTTTATACCCAAAAGGCACGTCGTCACTCGGAACCGGCCGCCAGAGCTTAAAGTTATCGAGATCGGGCTTCTCAACGTCATCCGGAAGGTCCTTTAAAATACCCCGGACATAATCACGTGTCGCTTCGTCGGGCTCGTATTCCTCTTTCGTTGCGTCATACAGACGGCGCACAAGCCGCTGCGCAATCAGCATACGGATAGCAGAGCTAAAGATAGGGTTAACACCGATAAGATCAATCATACGGCTGAATGCCGCGCTTGTTGAGTTGGCGTGAAAGCTTGAAAGCACAAGATGACCTGTAATTGAGGCCTGGATAGCCGTTTTGGCAGTATCCTGGTCACGGATCTCACCCACCATCACGACATCAGGGTCAAGACGCAGTACGCTGCGCAAACCTTCGGCAAAACTCTGGCCGCCCGTTGTATTAATAGGAATCTGCGAAATACCGCTTAGGCCATACTCGATCGGGTCTTCAAGCGTAATAAGCTTGCGGTCGGGGGTATTTAATGCGTTAAGCATACTATACAGCGTCGTCGACTTACCCGAGCCGGTTGGACCAACCATCAGCACCATGCCGCGAGGATGGCTGATCACATCGTCGATCTCTTTGCGCTGCCTATCGGGGATGCCAAGAAGATCAAGGTTAAGCAGGCTTTCGTCAAAGTTAAACAAACGGAGTACGGCGTCCTGGCCATACATGGTAGGCACTGTTTCGACACGAATGTTTAACAGATGTGTCGCTCCGCCGCGCGTGATCTCTTTTTGCATATGCCCGGATTGCGCCTCATTTGCCGCGGAAGAAACGTTTGCCCTTGAAGCGAGTTCGCCCATAATAATGCGGTACCTGTCTTTATCAAGATTAGCAACGGGGTGAAGCGCACCGTCAACGCGCATACGAACACGGATATAGGTCCGTTCGTTTTCAATGTGGATATCGCTTGCGTTCAGCTTGTCGGCCTGATCGATAAGATAGTCGAAAACACGGTCGCTTCCTACGGAGTTAAGCGTTTGGCTCACCTGGGAAAGTGTATCGCTGTCGCCCTCTTTGGCAATTTCAATATCGTCGTAAATAATTTGTTTTGGCGGGTCAAACCGCTTCATAAATTCACGGAAGGCACTTCCGCTAATAAGTAGGAACTGCGTTTTATCGCCGCGGTCGCTGTACTCGTTTTCCATTGCCTTTATAAGCGACTGGGGTGTTTGGCTCGTTACGCCAAAACGAAACGGCTCGATACCTCCGCCAGCAACAAGTGGTACGATATGCCCCTTGTACATGTCGGCATTCTCAAGAATACCCTTTGCAAGCGGCAGGTCGTTTTCAAGCGTGCGGGTATCCAGGTACTGAAGCCCTAAAATAGCCGCCCGCTGCTGGGTTGCTTTCTCGTCTTGGTCGCGTCGGCGTTCCTGGATTTTTTCTTCATCCATATCTTTTGTAGTTTACCATAAAAGCGTGACCGTTTTATAGTGGTATAATCAGTCAGATGCCCGAAATTATTGTTATTGCTCATAATATTCGCTCCACCCATAATGTTGGGGCTATTTTTCGCAGCAGTGAGGGCTTTGGCGTACAAAAAATTATTTTAAGCGGATACACCCCCTACCCTTCTTATGACGGTGACAAGCGATTGCCACATATTGCAGAGAAGCTCACTGCCCAGATTCACAAAACGGCACTCGATGCCGAAACAATTGTCCCTTTTGAGTACCAGGAGACACCGGATTTTAACGCACTGCGAGCCTCCGGTTATACGGTTGTTGGACTCGAACAAGCACCAAACTCCATACTGCTTCCAAACTATGCGCCACCTAAAAAAATCGCACTGTTGCTTGGGGAAGAAGTAAACGGTATACCAGCCGAGCTACTAAAGGAGTGCCGAGATATAATCGAGATTCCAATGAGCGGCAAAAAAGAATCGTTCAACGTGAGCGTAGCGGCCGGCATTGCGCTGTACCAGCTCGCCTGCAAGTAGTCCTACTGGTCTCTGAAGTGGACAAATACGACACCGGACGAGGCGATATCCATCGTACTGTATTCGCCGGTGCCACCAAAGTTATACTGGCTGACATGAACCCAGCCGCCGCCCTGGATAGATTCAACAAGCATTGCGTGTCCGATTGGCGAGAAGCCAGGCGTAGGTGGCAAGATAGCTACCGAACCCACTGAAGGCGTGTGGTCGGTGTAGGCGCCCATGCGCTGGGTTGTTGAAGGCCATTGGTAGGCGTTACCTTCGCCTGCAAAGTTTGTCACGTATTTACCAAAGCGATTTACCGCCGCCCAAGCCGTGTAGCTAACGCATTCACGGTTGTAGAGACCCCATGGATCGGAGTAGGAGTCCTGTGGTCCACAGTACGTATACCCGCCGCTACACCCCATGTTACCGCTATAGTTACGGAACTGGAACGAACCAATAGAGCCGTAGTTGTAGGCACCGCCGCCCGTAGCGCGGGCGATTGCTGCCTGCTGCTCAGCCGCGATTTGCGCCATTTGTGCTTGCCCATTGGCAACTCGCTTTTCGTAGGCCGCCTCGCTACCTTTGGTCTGATTAAGCAGGGTCTGCTTTTCGGCCTCCTTGGCAGCAAGTGCAGCGCGCTGGGCTGTTTGCTGGTCGAGAACTTTTTTAACCTCTTTTTGGTCGTGTTCCAGTTTTTCTTTGAGCGACTTGATTTCAGAGATCGTTGAGTTTAATTTATCACGAACACTCGATTGATACGTGTTTTTGTCCATATATTCGCCGACGTTCTTGCTACTGGCGAGCATCTCAAGTGGCGACACGTCGCCGTCAACATACAGGTCGGCAATGATATCGCCCAGTGCTTTTTGGTTGTTTTTGAGCTTTTGCTTGTTTTTGGCTATATCGCTTGTTAATTTGTCGAACCTTGCCTGCGATAAATCTAGTTGGGCCTGGATGGCATTTTTCTCAGCAGTTAATGCGTTGACGGCAGCCTGTAAAGAACCTGCCTTTTTATGTAATTTATCTGCTTGGTCCTGGTATTGGTTTACTTGGTCCCGTATCGCATTGATTTGGTCGTCATATTGGTCGGCATGGACGGCATTGTTTGTCAGTTGCAATGGCCCGGCAATCGCCACTAAGGTAGCACACACGCCAATAACGACCCTGGAGAGCCTTGTTCGGAGTGATGATACTTGTCGGTTTCTTTTCACTATTACCTACGCTACCATAAGCAAAATATGCACGCAATGGCTCGACCCCTGTAGGCGTTGTTTATTTTAATACGACGCAATCTTCACCAAGTTTTTTAACAAGCGAGCTGATAAGATCGTCGCTTCCGTCAACACGAAATGGCAGCTTGATTGCAGACTTTTTATCTGCCCCCAGTACCAGAATGATATCGGTATTACCCACGAACTGGCTGCAGGTCTGCTTGAGGTCCATTAATGCCTCGTGGTTATCGGGTTCACGGACATGCACGAATAGTTTTTTAACGGGCGGGATATCCATAATAGGCCGGGGGGATTCGCGCTTCGGCGCCTCCTCTTTTGGCGGCGGGCTTGCGGGCGCACTTACCGAGCCGCCTGTCTTTTTTGCCCGATGTTCGGCAACACGCATCGCCTTTACCTGCGAACTCATGCGCGGTGTTTCCATTTTACGGCCGGTTGCCTCGTAGGTACGCAGCTCTTGATCGGTTACCTCTACGATTTCATCAGCGATCATTTTTGCTTCGTCACCCAGGTTACCGTCCCGGTCTCGCGCGCTCACCTTGCCCGATACCCGCATTACCGCATCCTGCACCAACTTGGCTCCCACTTGCTCATACAAATTAGGAAAAATAATTATCTCGCCCTCGCCCGTTTTATCTTCCAGTTTAACAAACGCCATTTTAGTACCCGACTTAGTAATAATCGTCCTCACGGTGCTCACAAGGCCTCCGACGGTTGCTTTTTTACCATCGATCGCCGGTTTCATGTGTGCTAGCGGAATTGTCTGCTCTTCAAAGTACGTATCGTAATTATCAAGCGGGTGCGCGCTAATATAAAGACCGAGCAGTTCGCGCTCCCAGGTGAGGTGTTCTTTTTCCGTGTATTTTGTCGGTGCCGTTTGAAGAGTCATGGTCGACTGAATACTCGAGACGTCGCTCAGGCCGCCAAAAAGATCGGTCTGGCCGCTTAAGGCTTCCTTTTGTACTTTGCTGGCAAACCCCTGTATGGTTTCCAGGTTAAATAAAAGGTCGGAACGGTCGCCAAACTCATCAAACCCGCCGGATTTTATAAGTGACTCCCATGCTTTTTTGTTGAACTTGCTCACGCTGACGCGCCTGGCGAAATCCTCAATGCTCGTAAATTTTCCATCTCCCCGGGCACGCAGGACTTCCTCGACAGCGCCAACGCCCACGCCTTTGACCGCAGCCATCCCAAAGCGGATCTCGTTCTCTCCCGGCACGACGGCAAACTCAACATAGGAGTCGTTGACACTTGGCGACAACACCTTAAGCCCCATGTGCTTGCACTCGCTGATTTCAATCGCAAGCCGGTCAATATCATCCTGGTCGCTTGTCATAACCGCCGCCATAAATGCGTCTGGATAGTGTGCCTTTAGATACGCCGTCCAGTACGAAATTAACCCGTAGCATGCCGCGTGTGATTTGTTAAAACAGTAGTTTGCAAACTCTTCCAGCTGTGCCCAGAATGTTTCGGCAACCTCTTTTTTGGCGCCACCATGCTTTATAGCACCTTCAACAAAGTCGACTTTTACCTTGCGCATGAGGTCGATCTTCTTTTTACCTACCGCCTTACGAAGCGTGTCGGCCTGTCCACCGGTAAACCCGCACCACTCTTTGGAAATCTGCATGAACTGTTCCTGGTAAACCAAAATTCCATAGGTGCTCTTAAGGGAGTTCTCCATGCCCTTGTCGAGGTAGGTAATTGGTTCCTGGCCGTGTTTTCGCTTAATAAAGCTGTCGATAAACTGCATAGGACCAGGGCGATACAGCGCCACCATGGCGATGATATCTTCAAAAACCGTTGGCTTAAGATCGCGCAGGTAGCGTTTCATACCAGCAGACTCAAGCTGGAATACACCGGTTGTATCACCGCGCTGGAACAGTTCGTACGTTTTTACGTCGTCAAGCGGAATCTTAGAAAGATCAATCTCGTCTTTGTACACCTTGCGGATAATACGGAGCGCATTGTTAATGATCGTCAGGTTGGATAGACCCAGAAAGTCCATCTTTAGCAGACCGAGCTCCTCAACCTCACCCATTGGGAACTGGGTTGATACGACTCCTTTTTGAGCCATTTCAAGCGGCAGATACTTTACCAGATCATCGGGCGCAATCACAACGCCGCAGGCATGCACGCCGTGCGACCGGATAGTCCCCTCAAGACGAATAGCATAGTCAAACACCTGTTTCGCCGTTGGATTAGTCTCGTACTCCTTTTTAAGGTCAAGATCTTCCTTAACGCTTACTTTCAGGGGTATATGACGGCCTTGCGCTGGTGGCGGAATCATCTTAGAAAGACGGTCGGCCTCAGAATACGGCACCTGCAAAACACGCGCGACATCGCGTACCGCCGCCCGTGCAGCCATTTTTCAAAACGTGACGATATTGGACACATGGTCGGCGCCGTATTTGTCGGAACAATACTGGATCACCTCGTCACGACGGGTATCCTGAATATCCACGTCGATATCGGGCATGCTAATACGGTCGGGGTTCAGGAACCGCTCGAACAGCAGTCCGTACTTGAGCGGATCGAGATCGGTGACGTTAAGCGCGTACGCGATAATAGAGCCGGCTGCAGACCCACGGCCAGGGCCAAAAATAATTCCCTTGGATTTACCCCAGTTAATAAAGTCCTGCACAATCAAAAAGTAACCGTTATAGCCCATGTTCTCAAGAACAGCCAATTCCATGTCGAGGCGTTCAAGCTGCTCACTGCTCAGTAGCGGCCGGATAGCTTCAATAGACATAGTATTTGCTTTTTCAGGCTCAATACCAGCATATCGCGCAGCCATACCTCTATACACCAACTTGTCGAGGAACGATTTTTCCGTCTCACCCTCTGGAACAGGAAACGTCGGAATGAGGATACGGCCAAGCTCAATCTCAACATTGCAGCGATCAGCAATCCTGCGAGTATTTAAAACAGCTTCGGGGTGCGTTTTACTCCATCGGCCAATTATCTCTTGAGGGTCGGTGACATGCAGCTCGAACCCCTTAAGGCTCATTCTTTTTTCGTCAGAAAGAAACGCACCAGTCCCCACACAGAGCAGGATCTCGTGAGTATCCGAGTCTTCGTGCTTCACATAATGGGCGTCGCTCGTTACTACGCAAGGAATATCAAGCTCCTCCGAAAGCCGTTCCAAGTACCCATTAATTTTGACCTGGACGTCCCACTGGGCAGGCGCGTCCGGGTGGCCGTGATCCTGAAGTTCCAGATAATACCTGTCGCCAAATAAATTCTTGTACCACGACGCGACTTTCTTTGCCTCTTCATAGTTGTCGGCACGCAGGTTTTCACCTACCTCACCGCTCGCGCACCCAGATATGGCAATCAGCCCTTCGTTGTATTTCTCAAGCAGATCATGATCGATGCGCGGCTTATAATACATTCCCTCAAGGTTTGCCGATGTCGAGAGCTGCATAAGGTTGCGGAGCCCCGTTTCGTTCATAGAAAGAAGTGTCAGGTGATACCGGGCTTTGTCTTTTGCTGGGTCGCGATCAAAGCGGGACCTAGCCGCGACATACGCCTCCATACCCAAGATAGGTTTGATTCCTGCAGCTTTTGCCGCTTTGTAAAATTCAATAGTACCCGACATGGTCCCGTGGTCGGTAATAGCACACGCTTCCATGCCCATCTCTTTGATACTATCGACAAGCTCACCCACCTTGGTGAGACCATCAAGCAGGCTATGGTGCGTGTGATTATGCAAATGAACATAGTCAGACACTACCAATTGGGCCGCCTGGGCCGGTTTTTCTTTTACTGCCTCCCCCATACTATTCTTATTATAGCAAGTCCTTCACCTGCTTAGAGCGTTATGTTTACAACGCTTATTTTTTTGTGTTTTGCAGCGTTTGCTGAAGCTGCTCGACCGAGTGCCCTATACCGGGAATATCAATAAAAAAGCTCATAAGCCATACCGCAAGCGCCAGGATAACCGTTCCGCCTATAACACTTCCCAGTCCAAAGAATATCCCCCGCACAAAATTCATTTTATAAATTTCAACTCGGTTACGATTAAAATCGTAAAACAGATCTTCTAGCAGGTTCTCCCGTGCACCGCGCTCGTTGCCCTTCTTAATTTCGTGGATGGCCTTTTTTGCAATGTTTCTTTCCGTCATGCTTCCTCCATATAAAATGACACACCGTTTATTTAAGTGTGTCATTCTTTTGATTCGTAATCAAGGCGCTTTATTTTCCGCTTTCGTTAAAGCCCTTCTTTGCTGCCTCAACGGCGCGTTCGCTCCGCTCTTTCAGCTCAACGGCCTTATCCGTAAGATCGCCAACGACCTCTTCAGAGCGGTCTTTTACATCACCCGCACGCTTAGCGGCTTCTTCTTTTAGCTCGCTCGCTTTTTCTTTTAAGTCGGCACGCGTTTCTTTGCCCGACTTTGGTGCGGTCAGAAGTCCGGCAACAATGCCAGCCGCAGCCCCTACAATAGCACCTAGTGCAAACTTACCTTTCGTCATAGCTCCCCCTTACTTTTTAGCTTTCTTAAAATATTTGGTAATCATCCGCATTAAAACCATGGGAGAAGTAAACCTCGTCACGCCAGCGACCGTCTTTTCAATATGTTCGGCTGTCCGCTGCGCCGAATCGGTAACGGCCTTTATTTGCTGCGTCACCTTTATGAGCATTACCGTCAGCACGATAGCAAGTAAAAGGAAAAGTCCTAAGAACAGTGAAAGTATAATAACCAGGACTTGTGCCCAATCCATGATGCGCTCCTTATGTTAGGTGGTCTTATACCACCTTACCACTTATTTTCTAATCATGCGAACGATCCAAATGAGCAGAAGTGCTCCAAGAACCGCAACGATAAAACTATAAATATTAAAACCGTTAACGCCACTGCCGCCAAGAAGCTCAACAACCCAGCCGCCAACAACACCACCGATAACACCCAAGACGATGTTTTTAAGGAGTCCACCGTCTTCTTTCATGATCATGTTAGCCACCCAGCCAGCAAGACCACCCAGTATAATCCATCCTATCCAACCCATATCTACCTCCTTTATGGATTAGTTGTTTGTACTTTCTATTATACTCGCTTTAAAAATACTTAACCAAGCTTGGACCTAATGTGTTTTAAAAGTTCGCCGCTTAGTTCGTCGTGCGCCAAACCAAAATCGATCACTGTCTTCAAGTATTCGAGCTTGTCACCAGTATCGTAATATGTCCCGTTTTTTACTTCGTACGCATAGTAGTCGTGGCCTTCGTTGATCATTTTCTGCATGATCGGCTGGAACGTAAACTCGCCCACGCCGTCAAATTCCTTTTGCGCCACCTCCAGATAGTTAAAGAAATCACCCGTGAGCAAATAGCTGCTCACCGAAGCAAGATCCGACGGCGCGTTCTCTTTACCTGGCTTTTCAACGATATGCGACACCTTAATCAGACCATCTTCAACCGTTTCGCCGGCGGCGATACCGTAGCGGTCGTATTCTTTTTCAGACTCAACCTTTTTACACGACAATACAGCGCCCTGGTGCTGCATATGTACGTCGATCATCTGCTGAAAGCGGCTTGGCGAGGCTACGATAAAATCGTCGGCCCAGGTATAGATGAACGACTCGTCCTTGCTAATAAGGTGGGCGGCGCTCATAAGCGGGGTAGCATTACCGTAAGGACCTTTTTGCCGGACATAAATAAAGTTTGCAAGGTTGGAAAGCTCATTTAGCTCATCGATAAAGTGCTGCTTTTTAGGACCGCCGGCGCGCAGGTTTGCCAGCAGATCTTCGTTTGGAACATCAAAGTGGTCTTCAATCGCCCGCTTGTTGCTGCTTCCTACAATAATAATATCTTTTATTCCTGCACCTACCAGCTCTTCGACGACATACTGGATGATCGGCTTGTCTATGAGCGGAATCATCTCTTTAGGCATTGCTTTGGTCTGCGGCAAGAAGCGCGTACCAAAACCGGCGGCGGCAATAATGGCTTTTGTTGGTTGTTTCATTTCTCTTATACTCCTATTCTGTCTTTTGAACCGGCGACAGTATGCCTGAACGTGTATCTTGATATATCTCACGGATGCGACGGACTATTTCTTCAATGGGCGGGTCGTATCCGCTGCTTGCATCAACTTCTATAACCGGAACATTCAGATCAAGCGGATCAACCGCCTGATCATAGATCTCCTCCAGCTTGCCTTTGTATGTCTCTGCCCACTCAGAGGACCAACCTTCTTGCTGTCGCTGACGCTCGCGCTCAACAAAGCGTTCGTGTTCGTTGGCTGCCCTCGTATGAACATTAACTACGGTTGCCCGGGAAACGAGATGCTGAATTATATCGTTCTCGGATATGCCCTTATAAATAGTACCATCGGTGACCAGACTAATCCCCTTGTCTAACATGTGAGTCAGTATATCGTAGTACGCTTCAACACCCTCAACGCCCCTGTTTATGGGCGCACCCTTCGTTAGTTCCATACCGCGCAAGACTTCGTCTCTTGGCACATGGGGTATCCGCAGCCACTTGCTTATATTGTGGCCAAGCGTCGTTTTGCCAGATCCGGGTACGCCACTGACAAAGATGAGAAGCGGCCGCCTCATTACTAATTTAGCCGTTCCCTTATGAGCTTCTGCGCCAAGGCTGGGTTTGCCTTTCCCTGTGATTTTTTCATGATCTGGCCTACCAGATAACCAATAGCTTTGTCTTTTCCTTCTTTAATATCGGCAATAGACTGCGCACTGGCTGGATCGGCAAGGACTTCATCCACGATAGCCGCGATCGCACCCTCGTCGCTTACCTGCAGTAAGTTTTTGGCCTCAGCGATTTTTCGTGGCGACTCATGGCTGGACAACAACTCGATAAATACCTCTTTTGCTGCCGTACTGCTTAATTCGTTCTTCTCTACCATTTCAGCAAGCTCAATAAAGCCTTCCGGTGCAAGATCCAGCTCTATTTCCGTGGCGACAGCATCGTCATCGGTCATATGGCCAAGCGCGCTTGCAAACCAGTGGGCGACACGTTTTGCGATGTCATTACCAGCCTTATCCTGGATATAAGTTACCAATGATGCGTATTCGCGGGTTGCAAGAAGCGAATCAATCACCGATCGGTCAAGGCCAAGAGTGAGCCACTTTTCGCGATATGCAGGAGGCAGCATGGGTACCGTCGCCTGAATTTCAGCAATCTCTTCATTGCTTAAAACAATTGGCGGAATATCGGCATCGGGCATGTAGCGGTAATCCTGGGCGTCTTCTTTAGAGCGCTGCGAATTGGTTTTCTGTTTGGCATCGTCCCAACCGCGCGTTTCCTGGACAACCTTTTCGCCTTTTTCAAGCAGCTCCACCTGACGACGGAACTCATACTCGGCTGCTTTTTCTACGCTGCGGAACGAGTTGAGGTTCTTGACCTCCGCCCGTTTACCAAGTTCGGTCGCACCTTTTGGCGCGATCGAGATGTTAACGTCAAAACGCATGTTTCCATGGTATAGGTCCCCCCGTGTTACCCCTGCGTACGTCATAAGACGGTGCAGTTCGGCCGCATAGGCTTTGGCCTCCTGAGGCGAATGCATATCAGGCTCGGACACGATCTCAATCAGCGGCGTTCCCGCCCGGTTAAGGTCTACCAAGCTGTAGTCGCTAAAATGAGTCAGCTTACCAGCATCCTCCTCCATGTGAGCATGGTGGATACGTACCTTTACGGACTCGCCGGTTTCAAGCGGCGCATCAATGTAGCCGCTAAGAATAATCGGCTGATACATCTGGGTTGTCTGGTAGCCCTTGGGGAGATCGGGGTAAAAATAATGCTTGCGATCGAACCGGCTAACATTTGCGATTTTTGCGTTAAGCGCCTTGCCGGCCTTTATCGCTAGGTCTACCGCTTTTCGGTTGAGCACCGGCAGCATACCCGGCAGCCCAAAATCAACAGGGCTAACAACGCTATTGGGTGATTTATCACGCGCATCGTTATCGGCACCGCTAAATAACTTGGTATCGGTGGCAAGCTGGACATGGCATTCAATGCCAATTGTCATTTCGTATTTATTCAGAATTTCATCGGTTAACATTAGATTGCTCCTATATCCTTAAGCGCCTGCTTGAACGCACCAAGAGCACGCCTGGCGTCATCATAGCCAACAACCACACCAGATTCATGCGCGATCTGATTACGAAGCTTGTGCGCCGTCCATACGGCATTGGCGTTACTCCAGGTATCTTTAGCAATTTTCATGCGTTCACCCATTGTCTCACCTTTTATGCCGCGTTCGCGGAGCGCTTGGTCAAGCAGCTTGTCGGCTTCAAGAACCACCATCGAGAGGTTAGCTGAGTTTTCACGGGTCAGCTGTTTTTCTATGCCAAGCCAACGAAGGCGGTATTTTTCTACGTCTAGTGGTGCCGGACCTTTTTTGGTGAGTACCATTACGACAACTACAAGTATGGCAACAATCAGCACACCAATAAGAAACGCGAAAATAGTCGTACTATCCACGTTACTTGTCCTCCATTGAACGGGCGAGTGAGAGTAATGCCGCATCGCTCTTTCGAGGCCCAACCAACTGCACGCCTACTGGGAGGCCCGCGTCGGTTGCCCCGGCGGGAACACTCACGGCAGGAAGCCCCGCAAGGCTTGGGCCGACCGTCATGATGTCCGCCAAGTACATTTTTACGGGGTCAGCTGTGTTTTCGCCCAAACCGAATGCTGGCGTAGGGGCCGTGGGACACAACAATACATCGTAGGTTTCAAACAACTTATTATACTCATTAACCAAAAGTGTCCGCGCTTTTTGTGCCTGCAGGTAATACGCGTCAAAAAAACCGCTCGAAAGGACATAACTGCCAATCATGATACGACGTTTGTTTTCCGTTACAAAGCCCTCGTCGCGGGTTTTTCCGTACAGCTCTGCAAGCGTCTTGACTCCTTGCGCGCGATGGCCATAGCGAATACCGTCGTAGCGGGCTAAGTTACTACTTACCTCTGCGGGAACGATAATGTAGTACATCGCAAGCGCGTGCTTTACCATTGGCAGGCTTACTTCTTCAACGGTATGACCCGCGGCGCGAAGCTTGTCTGCATACTCCGAGGTTCGACGGCGTACGATTTCATCGACGTCGTCGGTCATGCTCTCTTTTAAAATGCCGATTTTTTGACCAGGTTTAGATTCCTGAACCTTAAAGAAATCGGGCAGCGTCGTCATGTCGCGAACATCGCGACCGCTCATAACGCCCATAACTATCTCAGCGTCAGCTGCCTCTTTGGTAAAACAGCCTATTACATCCGTGCTGCTTGCCATTGCAACCACCCCGTAGCGGCTTACTGCGCCATAGGTTGGTTTAATGCCAACGACTCCGTTAAAGCTCGCGGGCTGACGGATAGATCCGCCCGTATCTGTTCCCAGAGCAAACGGAACGATATCAAGTGCTGTTACAACGGCCGAGCCGCCACTGCTTCCACCGGCAACTTTCGTTTGATCGAAAGCATTTTTTGTTGGCCCGAACGCAGAGTTTTCGGTACTGCCACCATGCGCAAACGCATCGAGGTTGGCTTTACCAATACAAATTGCTCCGGCGGCCTCGAGTTTTTCGACGGCAGTTGCCTGGAGTGGCGTATTAAATACCTCGAGCATTTTACTTGCTGCGGTCGTGGGCGCGCCAAATGCCAAAAAGTTATCCTTGGCAACAAAGGGAACGCCAGCCAGCACGCCGGCCGTCTCGCCTTTTTTACTGCGCATATCTATATCATCTGCGCGCTCTAAGGCACGTTCTTTTGTAAGGCTTAAAAGAGCGTGATATGACTCGTTTGCCTCAACATTAGCAAACGCCTCTTCAATATACTGACGGGCGGTTTTTTTACCGCTCGTAACATCGGTGACTATAGTTGTGATTCGGCTCATTGGAGTACTTTCGGCACTTTTACTTGGTTATTGGTAGATTCGGGTGCAAGATTTAGTAGTTGCTCACGGGTAACTTGGTCGTCGATTACTTGGTCGTCACGCCATACGTTCTCTAGGTCGGTGACCTGGTAGGTAGGCTCAACGCCAGCAGTGTCAAGTTCGCCAAGCTGCTCTACATATTGCAGGATATTGGAAAGATCGGCCTGCAAGCCGTCAAGTTCTTGGTCGGATAAATGCAAGCTACTTAGCTGTGCAAGATGTTGCACGTCGTCACGAGATATCTGTGTCATAAATTCTATTATAACCGATGAAAACGTAAAATACACACTTCTTGTACATACAAAAGAGCGTCCGCATTCAAGCGGACGCTCTTTTTATATTCTAATTTTTTACTCCCAACGGAAAACGCGGAAAGCAATAAAGTAAATAACGACCAGCCAAATGCCAATGAGACCAAGCTGAGGCGCGATATCTACAAGGTGCTTGCCTTCGGTGGCAATAAGACGGATACCGTCGATGATTGGCGTAAGCGGCAAAAGGCCCGAAAGGTTCTGTAGCCAATCAGGCATCAAAAAACGTGGGAAGAACGTACCAGAGAGGAACATCATTGGGAACACAATAATGTTTGAGAGTGGCGCCGCCTGACGTTCGTTCTTAGCCCAGCCACCAAGTGCCAAACCAATTCCAAGGATGGTAATGATACCAAGAACAAGGAATAGCCCAAGTTCAAAGTAATTTCCCACTACCTGCAAGTGGAACACAAGTATTGCCACAATAAACATCGCCGTGAGCGAAATGAGACCGATAATCGCCTGCCCGATCATTGTCGAGAGGAAATACTGCCAAACCCGTAGCGGTGTCGTGCTGAGCCTGCGGAGGATTCCCATTTTCTTTAGCTCTGGGAATACGTTAACCGGCCCAAAAATGCCCATACCGATAATAGAGAATCCAAGCAGCCCGGCAAACGTGTAGTCAAACGCGCTCAGACTTTTTTCGTTTAATTCGTTGGTCTTTACCGTAAACGGTTCTTGAACGTTTACGAACTTAGCGTTAATTTGCTTAAACTGTGCCTGCAGGACGCTGCTTAGTGCCTGACCGGACTGTTCGTTGTTCTTGGTGTAAACAATCTCGGCTTGGCCCGAAGGAGTCTTGGAACCCTTTTGGACATCGCCAAAGTCTTTTGGAAGGACGATCGTAGCGTCAAGCTCCGACTTGTTCATTTTTTCCTTGGCGGCATCAAGCGTGGTAATGTCCTTATTTACTTTAAGGACCTTGTTATCGCTCGCGCTTTTTGCAAACTCTTTTGCGAATGAACTGTCCGACTGGTTAATAACAGCCACGTTAAACGACACGTTTTTATTGCCGCTGTTAAGACTGCCAAACACGAACAAGAAAATCAGCGGGAAGCCCATGCTGAAAAACAGCGCCAGCTTGTCGCGGAAGAACCTGCGGGTGTTGATTTTTACAAATGTTGCAACTGTATATAATGATCGTTTCATATTACTGGCCATCCCTTAGCCCTTTACCAGTCAGGTCGATGAAAACATCTTCCAGGTTGGCTTGCTCAACGTGCTGTTTCTTTGAAAAGCCGCGTTTTAGCAGTTGTTGAATAAGATTTTTAGGCGTATCAATTGCCACGATTTTACCGTTATCCATCACGGCAATACGGTCACAGAGCACCTCGGCCTCGTCCATATAGTGCGTGGTCATGATGACGCTGATTCCTTTGGCACGGACCTTTTCAATAAGCTCCCATAGGTGCCGGCGTGCCTGCGGGTCAAGCCCTGTTGTTGGTTCGTCCAAAAAGAAAACCTTTGGCCCGTGAACAAGTGCCGTTGTAATGCTAAGACGCTGCTTTTGACCACCCGAAAGTGACTCAACGTAGCTGTTTGCCTTTTCCTCAAGCTCGACATCACGCAGGAATTCCATTGGGTCAACATGCTCGCCATATGCTGCTGCAAACATTTCAACTACCTCGATAAGTTTTGTCTTATCCTGGAACGCAGGTGTTTGCGGCTGCACGCCAATGAGGTATTTGATTTTTTGCGGGTCTTCGGAAACGTCGATGCCGTCGATTTTTACCGTGCCGCCATCAATCGGGCGGAGCGTCTCCATCATTTCAAGCGTGGTCGTCTTACCAGCACCGTTCGGCCCCAGGATGCCAAATATTTCACCCTTTTTAACCGTAAAGCTGATGCCGTCGACCGCCTGCTTGTCGCCGTATCGCTTCTTAAGATCTGTTACTTCTATCATTGCTTTCATAGTTATTTAGTTTACATGATAAGATAATTTTTGTCATTAAAAACAGCCCCGCTTAGGAGGCTGTTTTAGGTGGTAAACCGATAGCTTACCGCTGTTCGATAAACGTGTGTGCACGACCAGATGCACCACCACGGCCAGTACGGCCGATACGGTGAACATAGTCTTCGTACGTTTGTGGCGTGTCGAAGTTAATCACGTGCGTAACATTAGGAATGTCAAGACCGCGGGCGGCAACATCGGTTGCTACCATAACGCGGACGCGCTCGTCTTTAAACTGCTTTAGTGCGCGCTGGCGCTGCGACTGGTTTTTATTACCATGGATCGCAACCGAGCTAATGCCCATGTTATCCAGGTGGTCGCTAAGGCGCTGAACGCCAAACTTTGTTTCACCAAACACAAGTACTTTCTCGTATTCGTCTTTGTTGCTAAGCATATCCGTTAGCTTTTCAAGCTTTTCGGCCTTGTCGCGAACTTCAATGACATCCTGCTCAACATGCTCGGCTGTCTCGGTCGTACGAACAGATACAGTAACAGGATCGTTCAAGAACTCGTTTACCAAAACGGAGATTTCCGGTGTGATCGTGGCACTAAAGAATAGCGTCTGACGGTCACGAGGCATCTCGCTTACAATCTGGCGGATGTCAGGCAAAAAGCCCATGTCGAGCATGCGGTCAGCTTCGTCGAGAACAAGCGTTGTCATATTCTTAAGCTGCAAAACGCGGCGCTGCATTAAGTCTTTTAGACGGCCAGGTGTGCCGATAATAAAGTGTGGGCGGCGCTTTAGGTCGCGGATCTGACGGTCGATATTAACACCACCGACAATAAGTGTCGAGTAGAGGTTAAGACCTTTACTAAATTCACGGAACTGCTCGTCAATCTGCTGAGCAAGCTCGCGGGTTGGCGCTACAATAAGGACGCTTGGGCGAAGCGTAATGCCGCTTTGGCGCTCAATAATCGGCAGCAAAAAGGCAGCCGTTTTACCCGTACCAGTATTAGCAAGACCAATAACGTCTTTTCCTTCAATAATATGAGGGATCGCCTGGTCCTGGATGGCACTAGGTGTTACATAGCCTTTTTTGGAAATGTTGTAGTGCAGATCGGCACCGAACGGAAAATCCGCAAACTTGTGCTTGGATTCGTACACGACCTCATCGGCTTTAGTAACTGCTTTGTTGATAAATTTAGACGGGTGAATGTACTTTTTAGCTGGGCCACGGTTACCGCCGCCGCGACGTCCGCCGCCGCCAAAACTACGTGAACCGCCCTGTGGGCGTCCTTGGTTAGGGCGTCCGCCCCTTCGTTGTTGAAATGCCATAAAAAATAACCCTTTCGTTATTCAAATTGATAGCTGTATGCAGTCAGGAAGGGGGTTAACCCTAGGAGAACAGCGAGAGGATATTTCGGTGGTGGCGCCTGCTACGTAGTAGCTTTTACTATAGGTGCGCTCATCTTTGAAAGAGGCTCGACATTCATCGAATGCAATGTTATCTACTTTAGCACAAGAGTACTAAAAAAGCAAGTCCATAAGCGGTTTAATCTCCTTTTACCACAATAGTTACCGCTATGGCACGATGGTCCGACCCCCCGTCAGGGCCAATAGTAAAATCACGTACTCCAATTTCGTCCGATATAAGCGCATGGTCAATTTGCGCCAAACGGATGCTTGGCATGTAGAGACGGTCGCGCATCTTTGGCGTCGTTGTCGCCATATGCCGGGGATCAGCGTCGTGGAGCCCTGCCTCATTCTTAAGTCGACCCAAAACACGGCCCGTAGCCATATCCGCAAGCCGCGTCAGCGTGTGACGAAGCCCTGCGGCGGGGATATGACCGGCCAGAAACCGCAGCATCCGCGAGCCAAAAATGCGCGCCCTGCCGGAAGGCCACATAGCGTTAAGGTCACCTATCATTACCTTTGGCATAACGGTTGCATTTAGCTCCTCGACCGCTTCGGTTACCTGCCGCTCCCTTAGCTCTTCACTCCTGTCATCAAGATGTGTTGCAAAAATCCGCACCGGTTTTTCCGTCTCGGGATCACTTACCGTAAACGAAACCATGTGCCGCAAGCCGCCCCAGTAGTTCTTCCGTATATTCATAATAGGCAGCCGGCTCATTACCCGGAGCGAGGGGATTTTGCCTAAATATTCACGCGACCAATCCCGCTCGCCCTGTCCGTATTCAACGTCATGCCATTCATAGCCTAGCGCTTTTAGACGATCATCAACTCCGGGTGCAACGTCTTCCAAATACGCTTCCGGAAGAATCACCACGGCAGCATTAAGCGATTCGATGCCATCAACAATATGCCCTGCAGACCCCCGGCCGCTCTTGGCGTAGCCGCTTAGCCGCCCTTCAACATTCCATGAGGCAATTTTTATCGCCATAGTTACATTTTTGACTTAATGTCGGCAATCATATCGCGGATCTCGGCCGCTTTTTCAAACTCCAGGTTGGCACTGGCAAGCTCCATCTGACCCGTCAGCTCTTTAACTAACGTTTTGTATTCGTCTTTTGGAATCTTTTTTAGGTCAAGTTTTACCGGCTTGTCTTTATCTTTATCCGGAATAATCGCCCTAAGCCCTTCATCGATTTCTTTGGCGATACTTGTTGGGGTAATATTATGCTCTTCATTGTATGCCTTTTGAATGGTGTGACGGCGCGTCGTTTCGTCAATGGCAGCCTGCATGGAGCGCGTAATGTTATCGGCATACATATATACGGTTCCCTCTTGGTGCCGGGCGGCGCGGCCGATTGTTTGCAGCAAGGCACTTTCGCTACGCAAAAAACCCTCTTTGTCGGCATCCATAATCGCCACCATGCTTACCTCTGGCAGGTCCAGACCTTCACGCAGCAGGTTGATCCCTACGAGTACGTCGTACACGCCCAAACGAAGGTCGCGTAAAATATCGCCGCGCTCCAGTGTATCGACATCGCTGTGGATATAAGCGGTTTTAATGCCGATTTCCTGAATATAGGTCGAAAGATCCTCGGCCATGCGTTTGGTGAGCGTCGTTACAAGAACGCGCTGGTTCTTGTCGATCCGCTCACGGATCTCGGCAATAAGGTCATCGATCTGACCTTCGGTAGGACGAATCTCAATCCTCGGATCAAGCAGCCCGGTTGGTCGGATAATCTGCTGCGCAGGCTCGGGGCTGTGCGCAAGCTCGTATTCGCCGGGCGTTGCTGAAACATAGATCGCCTGGTTAATGTGCGAATCGAATTCCGCAAAGGTCAGCGGACGGTTATCGAGCGCGCTGGGTAAACGGAACCCATAATCAACAAGTACCTCTTTTCGTGCCCGGTCGCCGTTGTACATACCGCGAACCTGAGGAAGAGATTGGTGGCTTTCATCTACCAGCAGCAAAAAATCATCCGGAAAATAGTCGAGTAGCGTTGCCGGCTGTTCGCCCGGTTCACGGTTTGTCAGATACCGCGAGTAGTTCTCGATGCCTTTTACAAAACCGGTTTCCTCAAGCATCTCAATGTCGTATTTGGTCCGCTGGGAAAGCCGCTGGGCTTCAAGCAGTTTGTCGTGCTTTTCAAACCATTCAACGCGCTCGTCAAACTCTTTTTTAATTCCTTCAATGGCGTGCTCGAGTTTTTGCTTGGGTGTCACGTAGTGGCTGCTTGGAAAAATGGTGCAGTAACTTGGTTCGTCCAAAATTTCACCGGTCAGCGGGTCGATTTGTGTGATGCGGTCGACATCGTCGCCAAAAAACTCAATCCGGTACGCAACGTCCTGGCCCGCCGGAAAGACATCAACAACATCGCCCTTCACCCGGAACGTGCCGCGATGAAAGTCTATGTCATTCCGCTGATACTGAATATCCGTTAACAGGCGCACGAATTTATCCTGCTGGCGCCGCTCACCTTTTGTTACCGTAATGGACATCTCGGCATAGTCATCGGGCGATCCAATGCCGTAAATACAACTCACACTGGCAACAATAATAACGTCGCGGCGGGTTAAAAGTGCCGAGGTTGCCGCATGACGCAAGCGGTCGATCTCATCGTTGATTTTACTGTCTTTTTCAATATAGGTGTCGCTGCTGGAAATGTAAGCTTCTGGCTGATAGTAATCAAAGTAGCTGACAAAGTAGTGGACCTCGTTGTTTGGGAAAAAAGACTTAAACTCACTGTACAGCTGGGCGGCGAGTGTTTTGTTATGCGCTAAAACGAGCGTGGGCACCTGGCGGTTTTGAATAATGTTTGCCATGGTAAACGTTTTACCGCTTCCCGTAACACCAAGCAGTGTCTGTTCGCGCTCACCCTTTTCGAGCCCATTAACAAGCTGGGCAATCGCGCTTGGCTGATCTCCCGTTGGCTGGTATTTAGTCTCGAGCTGGAATTTTTGATCCATCCCTACCAGTATACTACTCTTTACGGGCCGACTCGAGTATCTTAACTGCCGCTTTGTAATCGTCGGACTTCATAAGATCTTTGATGGTTTGCATATCCGGCGAAGCAGGGCCCTTGTCGTTATTTTGGAGGTTCGGAAAAGAAATCTGAGCGATAATCAACGGCTGCTTAACTGTTCCGTCATCATTTATCTGCAGTGCTGAGGCAACTCCCACAAACGCTACCGTACAAAATGCATCACCAACGGCAGCATGGGTTGCTCCTCCGTCTTCGGTAAGCCCAATATGGTAGTCGTAGCCACCATTCTCATGATCGTACATCGTTTCCACCAGAGCAGTCGGCTGGCCCGTAAGGTTTGTGTTTGCCGAAGGTTGAATAGCATATGAGCTAATTTTAAGATTGCTCTTCAAATCACATGTACCACCGATTCCCCCTGATGAGATGCTGATGCGTACGTCTACTTTCTCATCGGGGCTTTTTATGTGCAACCCGCTATTGCCCGCGGCTTCATACGGGGTATATTTCCATGTTTCCGGGTAATCCAACGCATAAATAGTGCTATGAAAAGCAATCCGGGACGTTTTTAGCGTTTGTTCAGTCGACTTTTTTGACTGCTGCTGCGTCTGGCTGGTTTCAGGTTTTTTCTGGATAAAGTTTTGATAAAACACAACGCCAAGCGAGGCCATAAGTGCTAAAAATAGTACTGCGATAATTACTATCGATGCGCTGCCGCCGCGGGTGCTGATGTGTTTTTTCATTGCCTCTCCTTTATCCTTCGCCGTAACGTTTGGGGCTGATTTGGCTGTCCATGCCGTCATCCTGAAAATCCGCGTATTTTTCATCGAGTGCGGCCACTACTTTTGCCACCAACCGCTTTGGATCGGTATCAAATATCACATCTTTCGCACCCGGCGCTTCAATATGCTTTAGGAGTGTTTGGGCATAGTCGGCCAGGCCGCCGCTGCCAAGCAGAACCCCGCACACTTTACGGCTCTCAAGCGCCGTAGAGAACTCGTGCAAGCTCCCCATGCGGCCGCCTACCGTAATAATGCCGTCACAGCTGCGCACCAGGTGGACATCGCGCCCAACGTATTCCATGCTAGTAAAGTTAATGTAGTCAAACTCTTTTGTTGGCAGCCTGTACGTTGCCACGTGCTCACGGAACGAACTGGCGGGTGAAAAGCCAACGGATACCCCGTGAGAATCGGGCACGCTCATAAACCCGCGGGCAGCATAGTGCGGCAACCCTACCGTTGCACCAGTTAGCAGCGTCTTGCCGGCAATAGCAATCTCTTTACCAAGCTCGTACGCCATCTGATGTGACGTATGAACCGTATCACCACTAGCCGCACCAGATACACAAATCTGATATCTCATACTTAGTTGCCTGCCTTTAGATTCTCTGGTGCAATCATATCATTGTCCAGCTGGCTCAACACCTGCTGTTCAAGGTTAGGATAACTCATGTAGCGGATAAATATCTCGTTCCATAGGCTCTCGCGCATGTGATAAAAATAGCGCTCTTCAAACGGCATACCATTGGCATAACTGAGTGACATATCAACAAAATTAACCGCTACGGGCAGGCCGTCGTCAAAGATAAGACCAACGTAATCAACATCTTGCCAAAACTTCATTTCCGGATCAATCTGGTAAAGTAGATCTTCTGCCTTACGCCAGTGAAGATCCTCTGGGTGAACGTGCGGCTCAAAATCTTCCTTGTGCGATTCGTCTTTTAGCTTACCGAAATACCGCTGAATGACGCGCCAGTGAACATACTGACCGGCCATTTGGCTCGCCGTGCCTGGGTCGGCAATAAGGGTCGTCACAACCGTTTCGCCAAAGTTAGGTTGCGCTGCTTTCAGTTTAAAAAAGTTGGAATATAATTTTACTTCGTTAAGATAGTGCAAAAGTAATGGCAGCGTTTTAAGCGTCAGCCCCTTGGAGTGCTCATCGCGCAGCGGCACGACAACAATGACACCCAGCTCTTTGGTGTGGGTTACGTTATGCAGCTTTTTCTGTGTAAAATGCTCGGCCAGGTCGACGTATTTGTCATGATCCATGGCAAGTATGCGGATATCACGCTCTTCGTAATCATCGGGCGTAACGGTTTTTAGACGTTCGTTGTATTCGTTGAGCCAATCGCCACCTTCGGAAAAACGGAGTGCCGTATACAGCTCGTCAAAATCCTCGCCGTCAAACATAGCATCAACCGTGTCGTACCCAAGCCGCTGCATAAGGTTTTTAGGGGGCATTTGGCGCAGGAATTCTTTTGCCTTGTCGCGCTTCATGACAAAAACGGTCCGGTTAAAATCAACCTTGTTAGCGGCGTCGATAAGAAGCGGCACCAACTGCCGCACATCGCTGCTGTCCGTTGCGCCAACTAATTTGGTTACCCGCTCGTTGTCGCTGGCTATCCGCGCCAGAAGCGCTTGGTAAAATTCCTTTCCGGTTGTGTTCGCCGGGTCAAGCCCAAGCTGGCGCATGCGGTCGTGAGCCCTTTCGGTAATATCGCCAATAAGCCGAGCATCGGCGCCTGGGTGACCGCTTGCTTTTTCAAGCTGGGCAATTGAGGTAGAAAAAATCGGTTCCTCAGCATCTAGCAGGTCACGTAAAAATTTAGCCATTTCTGTCTTTCCCCTTCATATCTCTATATGAGATACAGTATATCATGTTTATGCTTGCGGCTAGAAGGGTTTCTCGCTGATCGGCATCGAGTGGAGCTTTGTGGGAGCTTGCAAAATACCCACCTTTGCACCGATTTTTGTCACGACCGACGTCGAGTTGGCACTGGCAAAAATAACCGCTTCTTTGAGCGATTTGCCAAGCGCCCATTGGCTTAGGAATCCCGAGCCAAACGCGTCCCCCGCACCCGTGCGGTCAATGACTTTCACGTCTTCGTACATACCTGCCCGAACAATCGTTTTGCCATCGGTTGCGACAACGCCATTGGGACCATCGCTGACAACAGCGACAGAAACGTAATGAAGCAGATGCCGGGCAAGTTCCTCGAGCGTTTCGCCCGAGACAAGCTCCTGCGCCTCTTCTTTGTTCATGGCAAGAACTTCAACGTCCTCAAGTATTGCTTTTAGCTTGCCCGGCTCCTCAAGCTCAACACCAGATGGGTTCATCATAATTTTAACGCCCTCTTTGGCAGCGCGTTCGGCAATCGCGTCAAGCAATGCCATATTGTTAATAGACGAAAGGTACACCCAATCAACTCCCTTTAAAACATCTAGACTAATTGGGTGGCTGTGTTTTTTCATCGGAGTACCGATGTAGTTAAGCACGGTTCGCTCACCCGTAGGGGCAAGTAGGATAGTTGAGTAACTGGGGCGAAAATCGGGATCCTGGCGCACTCCGGAGGTGTCGATACCTTCATCGTCCAGATTAGTCAAAATCCCTTGGCTAACGGTATCCGTGCCTATCTCCCAGGCATATTTGCTGTGCAGTCCTTGCCGGGCAAAGGTAACGGCTACATTGGTTGCATTACCACCGGTCGCAAAAACAATATCGTCAATATGAATTTTCTTACCCAAAGGCAGTTGTTCGTACTGGACGCCTTTATGCATATATGGCTGGAAATCTTTACTACTCTGCAAGAAGACATCCTGGGACGCCTTGCCAATAGCTAGCATGACTGGTTTTTTAGCTGTCATATATCCTTATGCGGCCGTGACTACACGACCGCCTTTCCGGCACTGCCAAATGCACCGATTTTTTCTTCAACCACTTTTTGAACTGCTTCGTATACCTGCGGCATAAGCTTCACCACAGCATATTCGTCCGGGTTATCCGCTAATACTTTTTCGAGCGTTTTGCGGAATGCGTAGCGCATATCGCTGTTGATATTTATCTTGCTCACACCAACTTTTGCTGCCTCTTCAAAGTAATGAAGCGGCGTGCCACTTCCGCCATGAAGACTGATCTGACAATCAATACCATTGCGAATCTCCTGCAACAGCTCGATATCCAGCTCTTTAGGCACCGGGTAAAGACCGTGAAGGTTGCCGATTTGTACGGCGATAGTATCAATACCCGTCTGCTTTACAAAATCAACAGCCTCGCTTGGTTTGGTGTTATATTTTTTTACTTCTTCGTAATCTATCGTCTCCGTGTGCAGATTTGACGAGCCCATAAAGTAGCGCTCTTCAGCCTCAACGAGCGCACCCGTAAACTTAGCATATTCCACTACCTCTTTGGTTTTGGCGACGATTTCATCGAGTGGCGCATCGTGGTTGGCCTGCGAGATATCGATATGGATAAACTCAAAACCGGCGTCGATTGCCCGCTTGCAGGCTTCGACGGTTGGGCTGTGGTCAAGGTTTATATACATTTCAAGACCATACTCGTTTTTGTAGTTATCAACCATGTCACGAATGTTATCGAGCCCAAGGGCTTCAACTTCGCCGTGACTTACCTCAACCAGCACAGGTGACTGCAGCTTTTGCGCCGCTTTTACGACCGCAATAAGCGTCTCCTGGTTATCAATATTAAATGCGCCTACCGCAAAATTTTGGCTGCGGGACCGTTGCATTAAATGGCGCGCACGGACCGTATTGTCGCGAATCTGTTTAATAGTTAAACCCATAATTCCTCCTTAGAATCCCTGATGATAACGTGGCACGTCTTGCGTGAACTGCTTAACTGTCGTTGCGATTGATGCACTGTCGAGTCCAAAATGTTCAATGAGCTCATCGGGAGTACCACTCTCGCCAAAATGATCTTTCATACCAATACGCTTTAGCGGCGTTGGTAACTTGTCTCCCAGCAGTTCAGCAACGGCGCCACCAAGACCGCCGGCCATTTGCGCCTCTTCAGCAGTAACGGCACGGCCAGTTTTTCGAACGCTCGTAAGGATCGTTTCCTCATCCAACGGCTTGACGGTCGGAACATGGACAACTTCTGCTTGGACGCCTTGCTCTTCAAGCGACTTTGCCGCAACAAGCATTTGGTAGGTCATCGTTCCGGTCCCAATAAGCGTTACATCGGTTCCCTCACGAAGAACATACGCCTTACCAATTTCAAATGGCGAGTCGTCCGTGCTAAAAATAGGCGTTCCTTCGCGGGCAAGCCTCATATAGCTTGGCTTGTCGTTCGTGGCGATCGCAAGCGTCGCTTTTTCTGCCTCAATACTGTCACCCGGCGCAATAACGATCATATTCGGAAGCACACGCATAAGTGCGATGTCTTCAAGCATCTGGTGGGTTGCACCGTCCGGACCAACGCTGACGCCAGCGTGGGATCCTATAATTTTTACCGGCTGATCATTAAGCGCGATGGTCGTTCGGATCTGCTCCCAGTTACGACCAGGGCTGAATGCCGCGTAGCTGCTCGCAAACGGAACTTTGCCGGCCCGGGCCAGACCGCTCGCAAGCGTCACGAGGTTTTGTTCGGCGATGCCCACCTGTATAAACCGTTCAGGAAAAGCCTCTTTAAAAAGAGACATTTTTGTACTGTCGGTGAGATCAGCACACAAGGCAACGATGCGATCATTGGTTTCGCCGGCCGTCTTTAGGCCGCGGCCAAACCCGGCCCGTATTGGTTCGCGCTTCACAGAATCGGCAAAGAGTTCGGGGTTAAGCGGATAGTCGGTCATTCCATGTCTCCTGAGGTAATTTTGCCATCAAGGGTCCTTAGCTTTGTCAAAGCTTCTTTTGCCTGCGCGCTATTAGGCGGAACCCCATGCCACTTATAGTCATATTCCATAAAATCAACACCCTTGCCCGGAATCGTGTGCGTAATAATAATACTTGGGCGATTCGTAATAGCACGGGCCATACTTGCCGCGTCTATGACGCTCTCGATATTATGGCCGTCAATTTCCTGTACATGCCAGCCAAACGATTCCCATTTGCCACGCAGATCCTCAAGCGGCATAATCGCTTCGGTCGAGCCGTCAATCTGGATATTATTGCGGTCAATAAACACAACCAGCTGGCTTAACTTATACTTACCCGCGAACATCGCGGCTTCCCATATATTGCCTTCGTCCAACTCGCCATCGCCCGTTACAACGTACACAAAGCGGTGTCTTGCGTTATCAAGGTACTGAAGACTATACGCGTACCCTGCAGCCTGGCTTAATCCGCTCCCTAACGGACCGCTCGTGTTCTCTAATCCCGGCAGTTTTGTGCGCTCCGGGTGGCCTTGCAAACGGCTCCCCAGTTTACGCAGCGTCTGAAGTTCCTCAACAGGAAAATAGCCGCGCTCCGCCATTACCGCGTACTGAACGGGAACGGTATGCCCGTTACTTAGGAAGAACAAGTCGCGCTCCGGCCAATCTGGGCGTGCCGGGTCAATATTCATAATATTAAAATAAAGTGCCGTTACGACATCCGCGAGGTCTAATGGCCCTGCACTGTGTCCGCTTCCAGCCTCTTCAAGCATCCGAATAATGTCCTTACGGACTTCATTGGCCTTTTGCTCTAACTGCGTTACGGTTAATTTAACACTCACTCTGTCGCGACCCTCCTTGAGCGCTTATGCTTTACTACCATGGTAGCATGATTTTTCGTCTTCTAAAATGCGCTAGATCACTCCGTGTTTGTTTATTTCATTCACGAGGGCCGTATATGTAGCCTGCGGGTCATCCGACTTGGCAATCACCCCGCCGACGTTCAGTACATCGACGCCACCCTGAGCTAAGCTGTAGGCATTTTCAACATTGGCGCCGCCATCCCAGCCTATTTCTACGTCTTGGTGGATCATCCTGATAAGACGCACCTTTTCAAGCTGCATGAGGCTCGCTGTTCCCCCGTACTTTCCAAGTTCACCACTAAAAATCATCACGTGGTCGGCAGCTTCAATTGCTGCCTTTACGGTGCTCGGTACCGTTGAACGGAGAAGTGCCACGCCTGCTTTAATACCAAACTGCTTAACATGCTGCAGTACCGGGACAATATCTTCTTGGACTTCTGCGTGAAAAATAATAAGGTGCGGTTTTAGGCTGATAAGTGTCTCCAGATGTTCACTCGGCCGCGCAACCATGGCGTGAATATCCACCGTCCATTCTTGTGGCCACCAAACCTGAGCGGCACCAACCGTAAACGATGGCGCGAATTCACCGTCACAGACATCCACATGTACGCGCTGCGCAAAAGGATGAATACGCTCGACCATAGCTTTATAATCATCGGGAGTTTCGGCCAAAATCGCCGGTGCAATAACACTCATTTATAGTTCGTCCAACTGCGCGTTCCGGCGCTTATATCGCGGCGCTGAGGCAAACGGCGTTTCTAACCATGTATCCAAAATATCTTTCCACTCTTTTTCGTCGTTGTGGAGCACCCGGGACGAGAGGCATAAAACATTACTGTCGTTATCGTTACGGGTCATACGCGCCTCATAGGCATCCCAAATAACACTGGCTCTAATGCCGCGAAAACGGTTAGCCGCCATACACATGCCTTGTCCGCCTCCGCACAGTAGAATACCGCGAGGGTCTTTGTCGTCGCTTCCAAGCACCTTAAGCGCTGCAAGCTGGGCAAATTCCGGAAAATCATCGGACGGATCAAGCTCTTTATCTCCTACATCTTCAACGTCGTAGCCGCGCTTTACGAGGTACGCAAATACTTGCTCCTTCATCGCAAAGCCCTGATGGTCTGCACCCAAGAATATCTTCATGGTTTAAGTATAAGCATTTTTGCCTCAAAACAAAAGTGCCCCGGATCACACCGGGACACTTTATATAACTTGGCTTAACGCTGGAGCGCGCGGCCGACATCGGCCACAAGTTCAACCAAACGGTTGCTGTAGCCCCACTCATTGTCGTACCAGGCAACAACCTTAATAAGATTACCGCCGACAACATTCGTCAACTTAAGGTCGACAATGGCGCTATGGCTATTCCCCTTAAAGTCGCTACTGACCAGTTCTTCTTCCGTAACATCCAAAATGCCTTGGTAAAACGGTTGGCCCGCAGCTTCTTTGAAGACCTTGTTAATCTCTTCGACGGTCGTGTCACGCTTTAAGACAACGGCAAAGTCGCTCATACTAACAACAGGGGTCGGTACGCGAACACTTAAACCGCCAAAGATACCCGCAAGCGCAGGAAGTGCTTTTGCCGCGGCGATGCTCGCACCTGTCGTCGTTGGGACAATATTCTCCGCAGCCGCACGTGCCTCGCGAAGGTCTTTTGCAGGCGCATCCTGCAGGCGTTGGCTTGCAGTGTAGCTGTGAACGGTTGTCATTAGCGCCTTTTCAATGCCAAAGTGGCCTTCAAGAACGGCCATAACCGGTGTGATACAGTTGGTCGTACAACTAGCGTTACTAACGACATCCGTTGAACTTTCTATTTTATCTTCGTTAACCCCAAGAACAATCGTATCGGCACCCTCACCCTTGGCAGGAGCCGAGATAACCACCTTTTTAGCACCGCCGCCATCAATATGGGCACGTGCTTTGGCTGGATCGACGAAAAAGCCCGTACTTTCAATGACAACATCTACGCCGTGATCTTTCCAGGGAAGCTGCGCGGGTTCTTTTTCGGCTAGAACAGCGATATGCTGGCCATCGACAATAATACCGGTGTCGTCAAACCCGACTTCGTGCTGGTAGGTCCCGTACGACGAGTCGTGCTTTAAAAGATGCGCAAGCGTCTTCGTATCTGTAAGGTCGTTAATGGCAACCACCTTAAGATCGCTACGCTCAAACGCGATCTTAAAAGCGTTACGCCCTATTCGGCCAAAACCGTTAATGGCAACATTTACTTGGCTCATGTGAAATCCCACTCCTTTTTTATTTCTAGCATTAGCATTTCGCCTTTATTATATACTGTTTATACTTATGCGCAAAGATAATTAACGATTGCCAATATTACACACTAATATTTTAGGTTTTGCAATAAAACTAGTCGTGATTTATACTAGTAGGACATGAAGAAACATCATCTTCTCGATCAAGCCAAGCTTCACTACGAAGAGGACCAGGTCCTTGAGCTGGAACATGCGGTTGACTTTGCTATTAAAGCGCACGAAGGGCAAAAGCGAAAAAGCGGCGAGCCGTACGTCTCCCACCCTCTCGCCGTGGGCGTTACATTAATTGATTGGGGCATGGATATAGACACAATCATTGCCGGCGTGCTCCACGACACGGTCGAGGACACCGAAGCCACTCTTGAGACAATCGAGAACCTATTTGGCCGGGATGTCGCTTTTTTGGTTGACGGCGTCACCAAGGTTTCGCAGGCGCGTGCCGGCATGCGCAACCTAGAGAGCTACCTGCCGCAAACGAAAGACAATCTCTCTAAACTACTCATTGCGGTCGGACAGGACGTGCGCGTGATTATCATAAAACTGGCCGACCGGCTCCATAATCTCTCTACCCTACAGTATATGCCGCGGGATAAGCAGGTAAAGATCGCCCGGGAGAGCCTTGAGGTTTTTGCCCCTATGGCCGATAGGCTAGGTATGGGCCGCGTGCGCATGCAAATAGAGGAGCTGGCATTTAGTTACCTCGACCCCAAAGAATACCAGCATCTCCAGAATCTCATGAAAAAGCGGCTTGGCAAAAGTACCCGGAAGCTAGGTGCAGTCCGTCAGGAAGTAGAGACCACTCTCAAAAAACACGACATTGATTTTGAGGTGAACGGACGTGTAAAAAGCATCTATAGTCTGTACAAAAAACTGAGAAAAGTCAGCGGGAACATTGATGACATCTACGATTTAATGGCGCTTCGTATTGTAGTAAAAAACAAAGAGGACTGTTATAAAGTGCTTGGCATCCTCCATTCGATGTATCAGCCGATGATATCCCGCATTAAAGACTACATTGCCGTTCCAAAGCCGAACGGCTACCAAAGTTTGCACACTACTGTTATTACACCCAGTAAACAGATTGTCGAGTTTCAGATTCGCACCTACGAAATGCACGACTATGCCGAGCGGGGACTTGCTGCGAGTTTCCATTATCATGAAAGCAAAGATTCAAAGGACTACACCCGTAAGCGGACGGCCTCGAGCCTTCCGAGCCAGCTCCAGTGGATCACCCAGCTGCAAGAAATCGCCTCGCACCTTCGTTCAGGCGAAGAAATATCCGACGACCAGCTAAACGTCGATCTCTTTGGAGACCGCATTTTTGTTTACTCCCCTAAGGGTGACATTTATAACCTGCCCGAAGGCGCGCTTCCGCTGGACTTTGCCTACATGGTTCACAGTGACATTGGCAAGCATGCGTACAGCTTTAGAGTAAACGGCAACATCCACTCGTTCGACAAGCCACTGCAAAATGGCGACATGGTCGAGGTAATTACCCGTAAACTTTCTCTTCCGAAGCAATCTTGGCTCGACCTTACGAAAACCAGCCACGCCCGCGCAAAACTTCGCAGCCAGTTAAAAAAGCTGGACGTTATTGAAACTATCAGCGACGCGGCAAATATTATAAAGCAAAAGGCGCTCCGTAAACGGAAAAACTAGCCCATCAAAAAACGCTCCCTTTATCCGGGAGCGTTTAAAAATATTATAAAACTTATTGTCCGTTCCAGCGTTCGATAGACTCGTGAATAACCGCTTTGGCCTCTTCAATATCACCCCAGCTTTTCACAATAGTTGTGCCTGGTTTTTTAAGATCTTTGTAGTGATTAAAGTGAAACTCAATCTGCTTGATTAGCTGTGCAGGTAGGTCGCTAAGCGCACTGACGGCGTTGCCCGTGTTACGGTCATCTGCAGGTACGGCAACGATCTTGTCGTCAACTTCACCGTCGTCTTCAAATTTCATAACACCGATAACTTTCGCTTCCAAAAAGATACCTGTTGGCAGCGGCGCGTCAGTAACCAGCAAGACGTCAAGCTCGTCGCCATCTTCGTCAAGCGTTTGCGGGATAAAACCGTAATTGGTAGGTTTTGCAAAAACCGAAGGTTCAACGCGGTCAAGTTGCATTACTGCCAAGTTGCGGTTCCATTCGATCTTGTGCATGCTGCCGGCAGGAATCTCGATAACAACGTTAACAACGCCTTCATCGACATTGCCGGGCGTAAGAATTTTATTAAAATCAGCCATGTAGGTCTCCTTTGATTAACTGTCCCTATTGTAGCAAATTTGCTATACTTAGGGGTAATTATGTTAGTAATTGGACACCGTGGTGCGGCTGGTCTTGCCCCGGAAAATAGCATGGAAGCAATGCGGACCGGCCTAAAAGCGGGGGCCGATTGTTTGGAATTTGACGTTCGTCTTACAAAAGACAAAATTCCCGTTCTTACCCACGATTTTCATACATTGCGAACACATCGTGACACGTCTATTATTTCGCACCACACACTTGCAGAGCTTCAGGAACGAACAAAGAAACAGCCGATCGTACCGCTCACCCAGGTACTCGATAGCTTTTTTGGAGTCATTCTTTTAAACATAGAGCTGAAAGGCCGTGGCACCGGAAAGGTCGTTGCTGAGCTGCTAAAAAACAACTATGTCAAAAAAGCTGAAAAAAAATGGGACAACGTGCTTTTTTCTTCGTTTCGCGGGTCGGAACTCTCAGCCATTCGCTCGGTCAGTAAATACGCCAATCTTGCGTTATTGCACAGCGAAAACCCATTTATTTTCATCGCCTACCACCGCCGCCTCAGGTTAGCGGCTGTCGGTTTTCACCGCCTTTACATTAACCGTTTCGCATTAGAAATTGCAAAGCGGGCCGGACTCTTTGTGTATGCCTATACCGTCAACCGTCCGCATAGCGCCCTTATGCTCGCCCAGCAGGGCATCGATGGTATCGTTACCGATAGGCCAAACAGTATTCTTACAGAAGTTAAAAAATACGCCGACTAACTTCCGGCGTATTTTTTACTTAGTACAAGTGCACTATGCTTTTTTAGTTTTTGCATGGTCCTGGGCGTCCAGGTATTCGCGGATAGACAGCGCTGCTGTCGCACCCTCGCCAACCGCGCTTGCAACCTGCATTGTCGCACCGCTCCTCACGTCGCCGCTTGCATAAATACCGGCCAGATTCGTGGAGAGATGCCTGTCAGTTTTAATCAGCCCCTGTTCGTCTAGCTCGACGCCGCTACCCGCCAAAAACTGCGTGTTTGGCTTAAGGCCGACAAACACAAACACGCCATCGCTCTCAAAATCAACCGTTTCGCCAGCTTTGGTTGCGTTAACACCTGATACTTTTCCATCTTTGGTGGTAATTTCGTTTACCGACGTCTGCAGATGAACCGTTACTTTACCTTCATCAACAAATTTTTGCATTTGTTCCTGAAGAATCTCGCTTGCTTTTACAGTGCTGCGTACAAGCAGGTCGATATGCGTTGCAAAGCGCGTAAGAAAGATTGCTTCTTGATAGCCAGAGTTTCCACCACCAACAACCACTAACCGTTTATCGCGGTAAAAGGCACCGTCGCAGGTTGCACAGTAATGAACGCCTCTGCCGTAATATTCTTTTTCGCCAGGAACACCAAGCTTATTGTAGTCGCTTCCGGTTGCAATAAGGACCGTGCGAGCCCTTACTTCGTTGTCGTCAACAACGACAACTTTTACATCACCTTCGTCCCTAATGGCCGAAACGTCGCCGTATTCAATTTGGGCGCCAAAACGCTCTGCTTGTTTTTCAAGCCGTTCCGCCAGTTCGAGCCCCGGCACACCTTCAGGAAACCCAGGGTAATTATCTACTTGGTCGGTTATAGCAGCCAACCCCCCGATAACACCTTTTTCATAGAGCACCGTGTCAATGCCCTCGCGAGTCGTGTAGACTGCGGCGGCCAGTGCACTTGGGCCCGCCCCAATCATTATCACATCTCTGACTTTCTCTTCCATCTCTAACCTTTTTCTTATTTTACTATATTTAGTATAGCACTATTGCACATTGTTTTTATTGTAGTAGTCTAATAGTTCTTGTGGCACCGCCGGCTCCGCAATTGCGTCGGGCGTAGGGATAACCATAATAACGAACTTCAGTGGCGAGTTAGCTGGGATCTTATCTCCGCTTCCTGTGCTCCCGTATCCCTTGTCAGCAGGAATTGTCAGCTCGCGGACACCGCCAACCTTCATGCCGTCGACACCCTCGGTCCAGCCGGTAATCACCCCGCCTGGCTTCACATTAAGAGGCGCTTTTAACGCTCCGCCGCTAATGGAACTATCGAATACTTTTCCGTCAGGAGTCCAACCAATGTAATAGGCGGTGAATGTTGACTTCTGCGTCAGCTTCTCGCCTGACCCCTCTTTAAGATCCTCTTTTTTAAGCGTCGTGACATTGCTCTTGTTGAATTTTGCCGGTTTATTAGAGTACTTGTTGAAATCAGAATAGTACTTGCCTGACAGCTTTTTCGCCTGGGCATCTACTTTATCCTGGTATACTTTGTAATCTTTTTGATATTGCGCCGATAGTTCCTGGATTTTTGCTTTGTCTGCCGTATCATTTTTACTGGCAAGTACCATTACGGCAAACGACCCGATGGTTCCGATAACCATAACAATTGCAATAATCCAAATACCTATGCGCTGACTTTTAGGTGTCGCCATAAAACAGTCTCTTCCCTCACTAATTTATTCGTTTCCAGTATAGCAGATACGAAGGACTATTTCGATGATTGCTCAACCGAAGTTGGCAGAAAGTAATCGTCTTCCATAATTGTTGAGGCATGCCACACGCCCAGCGCCTGGCCCAGCGGAAGCATGTCGGAATACCCGACAAAATCGGCTGCTCGGCGTAGTACGGCGGCGATCCAACCGTATAGCCGAATTCCATGCCATTCGAATACTGACCATTTTTCACCGACAGGAATGATAACAATCGGCTGTACAGCTTTATATTCTTTGGGGCGCCAGCCACGCTGTTCGCGCAGGATATTTTTTGCAACAAACTTTGCGTCATGCAGCGCAGTCTGCGCAAGACCTGTATACAGGGTGGCGGCATTATCTCCTATGACATACAGGTCGTCTGCGGCACGCATGTACTGGTCGACTGCAATACGGCCACGTGGGGCAAACTTAAACTGGTCTTTGTTTTTTTCATAAAATGGGCTGTTGGCGACGCCGGATGTCCAAATAACCGTCTGGCTCTTGATCGGCTTGCCGCTCACCATGATAGCGTCTGCTGTTTCCGACTGGACTGCTTTGCCAACCTGCACGCTTACTCCCAGCTTCTTCAAACGCTTCGCAACGCGTCGGCTCGCCCGTTCGCTCATCCGCGGCAAAATCCGCGGCGCCGCTTCAATAAGATCAATCCTGATAGCATGCTTTTTTAGTCCGTAATGATCGCTAAGCCGTTTTAGGTATGACCCAAGCGCGGCCGCAAGCTCGACGCCAGTAGGGCCGCCCCCAACAACAACATAGTGCTTGTCCATCGTGTGGCGTTCGGCAATATCGTGGTAAATATGCCGCTTTAGTTCTTTGACTTCTTCCTCCGATTTAATACCATAAGCATACGACTCAAGCCCTTCGATATTGAAGTAGGTCGTTACCGATCCAAGCGCCAGGATACAACGTTCGTAGTGATACGTTTTACCCGATGTCCCCTTGAGTTGTTTTTCTTTGGCATCAATCTTTTCGATCTTATCCATAAAAACGGTAATATTTTTTTTACCGGCAAAAATCTCGCCAAGCGGAACCCAAGATTCTAGATGGCTATGGCCCGTTGCCGAGCTATACAGTGCGGGATAATACTGAAAGTCTGCCTTATCACTAATTAACGTAATATGATTTGCCGGGTTCTTTGCCAGCTCCAAAGCAGATTTTATTCCACCAAAACCGCCACCTACGATAGTAATATTCATGCTATTTTCTGCTCTTTCTGTATATAGTAGTTGTCTCTATTCCCTACCATCATACCGTTCCCCCTCCCTGATAGCAATATGCTTATGGCAAGAGCCACTCAAGGGAGATCATGGCACAAAATGCAAGGAGAATAATAAGGGAGAAACGGAACATACGGCGCGCCCACGCATCGATATCTTTTGCCTTAAATCCCTTTACGCCTAGCCAGATCCAGTAAACGCCCAAAAGACCCATAACAGCAAAGTAGCAATAGCCCGCATACCCATAAACGGTAAGTAGCAACGTGGAAATAACAAAGGCAACGGTATAGACAAGAATCTGCAGCCGGGTCTGCTCTTTACCCTTTACAACAGAAATAACCGGCACGCCAGCAGCCTTGTATTCTTTCATGCGGTAAATAGCAATCGAGTAAAACTCGGGCATTTGCCACAAGAACATCACCGCAAACACAATAATCGCTCCCGGATCAATCGCTCCTGTCACTGCAACGTACCCGGCAAGGATCGGAACCGCCCCGGAGATACTGCCGACAAGCGTACCATGGATAGACAGCCGTTTTGAGAGCATCCCATAGAACACTACATAGTCGACAAATCCGATAATCCCAACAATAACGACAAGCCAATTTGTCCAGGCAATCAGGACACCAAGTCCTACAAGCCCGAGTACAATCGACAGAACAACCGCGTCTCTTCCTTTTACCTGACCCGCAACAATAGCACGTTGCTTAGTCCGCGCCATTTTACTGTCGATATCCTGATCCAGAAAGTTATTAAGCACACACGCCGAAGCTATAACAAGTGTCGAGCCAACGACAAGCGCGAGAAAAAGCAGAAAATCAATGTGTCCGTTTGCTGCCAGTAAAAATCCGGCTGCCGCGGTGAGCGCGTTGCCATATAGGACGCCCGGCTTGGTTAGTGAGTAATATTCTTTAAAGGTCGCCATATACTAAATGGCTCCACAATTAGTCTTAGTCTTTATATACATAGTCATTACTGTTACCCCTGGGAAATATTATTTTGTTACAGTGAAGTAGCCGGCAGCATCGGGCTGAAGAGGGTCGTAAAATAGATGCGAACCCAGTTGATTGAGCGTTATGGTCTTAGGATGGCCGCTCTTTACCGTCAACTTCGTCTCACCGCCGTACACCTCATGATCAGGGTACGACCCAAACATAATATCGCGCGGCGTGTCATCTTGATTGATGAACGTCAGCGAATCGCACATACGCGACTCAGTACGAAGAGGGGTTATCTTCCCCTTCATCATAATAACCTGATGGTTAGCGCCAATATAGGCACACGCGCCTGTCTTTTCGCCGCCAACCTGGGAGATGCCCTCGTCCTGCGCAAGCTTCGTTGTCGTCGCCTGAGGAGTCATCATGTTGTAGTTAAGATGGTCCATAATAAATATAGAGCCGAGCACGACGACAAGGATAATACCGACTGTCGCGATAAAGAAAGCCACGTTATAAAGGGGTTTCGGCCCGCGCCCCAGATGCAAAAAGAAGAAGATCTGGACAGACATCTGCAAAACAGCAAATCCTAGGATTGTCGCGAGCAATGAGCTGCCCGTAATGGTCTTATTAACTACCAGGTAGTACGGTATGGCCGTGAATACCAAGGATAATAAGAACCCGATAACATAGGATACTGTGGTGCCATGTTCGGCTTTTGGTTGTGTTGTAGTGTTATGTGATAATTTGCTCATACGTACGCCATTAAATATACAATTGTAAAAATAAATATCCACACGATATCCAGGAAATGCCAGAACAGACTCAACAGGGCTAGCTTGCGTACTAGGTGCCGGTTAAGCCCCCGCACTAAGACAAACACCAGCGTCACAAACATCCAAAACAAGCCTGATATAATGTGCAGTCCGTGTGTACCCACAAGGACAAAGAACGACGAGAAGAAAGCGTTGCTGCTGAGTGTATGTCCTTCCCTGATAAATTCAGCAAATTCTTGTAGTTCCAGGCTAAGGAAGGCAAGTCCAAGCAAAAACGTAATACCAAACCATACAAGAACCTGGTTCTTGTTGCCCCGGCGAGCGGTAATCATACCAATCCCACAGGTAAAGCTGCTGGTAAGCAGAATTAACGTCTCAGCCAAAGCCAACGGCTGGCTAAAAAGATCGCTGCCCCCTGGGCCGCCCTCGGTATTACCATGCAGTACTGCGTACACCGCAAATAACACCGCGAACATGAGAAGGTCGGTCATTAGGTATACCCAAAAGCCGAACATCACCCTATCGTTCGCTGCCGCTTCGTGATTCATCTCGCTAGTTGCTACTGATTCCGCCATCGTCTTGTCCTTATAACGTTCAACGCCCATGTTATTACTAACTTGATAAATTCAAGCAGACCCATGTCTTCATCAGGACCCGTGTCCTTTTCAGCATGAAGAGCCCGGACTTTTGCCATCCTTGTCTCTTCCATCTTTTCAACCTCGGCGGCAGTGACGACATACTCAGTATCATCGTTGAAAGTTCGGGCGATCACGCAAACGATAGCGCCGATTAACGAAACAATAGCGAGCCAATTGATATGCCACACCAGTGCAAATCCAACCAAGAAGGCAAAAATTGAGATATAGATACCCGAGGCGGTATTTTTAGGCATACGAATATCCTCGAACTTGCGTGCCGGTATGCCCTGTTTTTTCATCTCCCAGTAAGCGTCCCTAGTTGTTACCTGGGGTATGGTTGCAAAGTTATAAGATGGTGCCGGCGAAGGGACTGCCCATTCGAGTGTTCGGCCCTCCCATGGGTCTCCAGTACTATCGTGCAGACGCCTTTTTTGAATGACACTGGCGATAATCTGCGCAAGCTGAAGGGCGACGCCAACGGCTATGATAATTCCGCCAATGAGCATAAGGACATAGAATGGCTGCCAACCAGATGATGCATCGTACGTGTCGAGCCGCCTGGTTGCCCCCATAAGCCCAAGAATATACATAGGGATAAAGGATAGGCTAAAGCCAATCATCCAGCACCAAAAGGCGTAACGTCCAAGGCGCTCGTTCAATCTGTAACCGGCAATTTTAGGGAACCAGTAACTGATGCCGGCAAACACACCAAACAGTACGCCGCCAATAACATTAGAGTGGAAGTGCGCAACCAAGAATAAACTGTTGTGGAACTGAAAGTCGACAGGCGGAACGGCAAGCATTACGCCGGTGACGCCGCCAAAAGTAAACACGGCAATAAAACCGAGAAACCATAGCATAGGGGTTGTCATTCGTATACGGCCTTTGTACATGGTGGCGATCCAGGTGAACACCAACACGGTTGTCGGTATCGCAATGAATATTGTCATCACCCCAAAGAACGAGTTAACGTCCGCTCCTGCCCCCATGGTAAAGAAGTGATGGAGCCATACCGAAAGCGCGAAGAGCGAAACACCGATTAGTCCGATAATATTGGACGTATAGTTAGCAATCGCCTTGCGACTGAAAGTCGAAACAATCTCTGTAAACACGCCATATGCCGGCAATACCAAAATATATACCTCTGGGTGTCCCCACATCCATATCAGGTTGGTATACATCATGGCGTTCCCGCCGAGTGCCGTCGTAAAGAAGTGCGTGTCAAAATAACGGTCAAAGAAAACCAGGAAAAGCGTTGCCGTTAGCAGCGGAAAAACGGTCACTGCCATGATCATGCTACAGAGCGAGCCCCAGGTAAACGCAGGCATCTTCCAGAGGGTCATTCCCGGCGCACGCATTTTAAGGATTGTCATAATAAAGTTAATTGCGCCCAGCGTCGTTCCTATGCCGGATATCTGCAGGCTCCATATAAGATAGTCCATACCCGTACCCGGACTAAATTCGGTCCCCGATAGTGGAGCAACCGCCAGCCACCCTGTAGCGGCGTATTCCCCACCGACAAAGAAGAACATATTTACCATTACCACTCCGGCAACAAAAAGCCAAAAGCCCAGCGTATTAAGGAACGGCGAGGCAAGGTCGCGGGCACCAATCTGCAGAGGAACGATATAGTTTATCAAACCAAAGATAAAGCCCATTGCTACAAAGAACACCATAATGTTACCGTGAGCGGTAAAGATCTGCTGGAAGTGCTCAGCCGACAAATACCCATGCGAGGCACCGAGGAACCCAGGCATATCACTGGACCCCAGCGCTTGCTGCAGCCACATCATCAACGCCTCCAGGCCACCCCTTGCAATAAGCATAAACCCGGCCACGATAAAGTACATGATACCAATCTTTTTTGGATCAACCGAAGTGAGCCATTCTTTCCAAAGCCATCCCCAGCGTTTCGTCACCGTTAGTATCACAATAAGGGCCAAGATGAGCGCACCAAAAAATGCCGACCCGCCAATGGTAAACCATTCGTGCGGAAGTGCTTCCATGCTCAATCTACCAATCAGGAATTCTTTCATTCTTGCCCCATATGGTGGTCGTGAGACCCCATGTATTTCATAAGTACTTTATCGTATAAGTCCGCTTCTGTCATCGAATAAAAAGCAGATGGATTATTTTCGCTAGGCTTTAATAGACTCTCATATTCTACCATATCGAGTACGCCCGGAAGCTGTTTTACATGCCGCACCCAAGCATCAAAATCTTGCTTGGAGCTGGCACGCGCCGTGAACTTCATTCCAGCAAAGCCCTTGCCGTTTATTTCGGCCGAGCTACCCGTAGAATCTCCTAGTGTCGTAGGCACGAGGTTAAGCTTGTTTGTCATACCGGTCATTGCATAAAGCTGACCACCCCAGTGCGGCACCCAGAACGAGCTCATTGGCATGTCGTCTGCCGTCAGATCAAATTCTACAGGGGTATCTACGGGGACCTGAACATAATTAACGGTTGCAATATGCTGTTCTGGATAGATAAACAGCCACTTCCAACGCAGTGCGATAACCTGAACGGTCAGCGTCTTATTCTCGGAATCAATCGACTTTTGCGGCTCAAGTTTGTGCGTAGCAACCCACATAACCGGCGCCAGTACGAGCATAAAAACAACGGGAATCGCCCACAAACAGAAAATAAAAAACTTGCCATGCTTCTTGTCGGGGTCAAACTTTGCTTTCGTGTTAGATTCTCTGTATTTCCAGGCAAAAAAGTATAAGAAAAACAAGGTAGGAACAGCAATCGCAAGCAGTACCGCCGTTGTGAAGACTATTAGTTTAAACTCTTCCTGAGCTACGAAGCCTTTTGGATTAAGCATTCTGATGTCGGTACCATTAAGCAGTACCGCAAAAAGTAATACCAGGACAAACACCCACAAGACGACATACAGGATAGCCCTGTTCTGTCTGGATTTATCTGTTTGTTTTGTCATCAGGCCTTTCCATTATCGTATACATAAACATTATATCTCACTATAGCATAAGTTTAAGCGCGATATACCAGTCTATTTATGGTAACTGCTATCGAGGTAGGCTGCGAGCTGTACCTACTCGCCAATAGCAAGTTTTAGCAAGATAACGCCAATACCAATCGCCATTTCCGCCGTACTCACAACAATGAGCCGAACAGGACTCGTATAGATGCGTCTTCCCGCCGTAAAAGAGAGTAAAAACAACGATAAAAGAAGTGCTACAATGCTCGCCATAAATGCGGTTTTCAGTGAAATGAATGTAGTGAGGCTCGCCATGATAAGGAGTGTTGGAACGATAGCTGGAACAAAAAGACCCGAACTGGTAAACGCCAGCCTGCCAAGGTCTCTGCTAGCCATACTCTTACCATGCACGGCACGATGCGAAATACGGGACGAGATAAGCGTTGCCAGCCAGAGAGCCGTTACGGTTCCAATAATACTCGCCACCGATCCGCCTGCCGTATGATCACCTGCCGTCTTCCATAAAGCAACGATCAGCGCGAGCAGCGTAATGGTCGCGTAAATCCGTTCTTTCATATTTTCAGCCACGTACTCCTTTACTTCAGGAGACAATAGATCGGCTCTTCGGGCTTTTGGGCTTTTTGGCATTGCTAAATAACTACCGCACCCGTTGCCGTCATAACTGACTGAGCAACGTCGTTAACAATCGCCCCTACCTCATCGCCGGTAAGCGTTTTTTCATGCGGAGTAAGTGCTAGGCGAACAGTGATGTTTTTCACCTTCGTACCCTCGCCCCTATAGATGTCTACGGGTGATACAGAGACTTCTACTTGAACGTTCTTTAATGCAGTATTGACCGCATCAATTACCTGCTGGTAAGGTGTCTCGGTCTCTACTTGGAAGCAGATATCGCGCTCGGTGCCAGGGTACCGGCTTACCGGGCGGTAACTGCTTGTAAGTTTCTGAACCGCCTCAAGTACAGGTATCGAACCTATTTCAAATCCAGCAGCATAATCGGGCAGTTTGAAGCCACGTGCAACAGATTTCTTATACTCGCCAACAATACCCAAAAACGTATCTGTTTTTTTATCGGTCACCAGTGCCGAACGGCGGTACTCGAACGGTGCCGTCACCGGATAATTCGGATCTGCCTCCATAGGCGAAAACTGCAGCTCTAGACCAAGTGACTGCGCCAGGTAGTTAAGCAACCGCTTAGCTTCATAGTAGGCAGTGCCTTGCTGATTTTTCTTGTTCGCCACGACAAGTGCGATCATGTCAACTTCCGCAGGAACGTTTTCGTCGGTCATGCCGTGCTGTTTGGGATGGGCTTTATTTACTTCGAACAAAGCAAAGTGATCATACCCCTGCTTTATATTGTTACGAACAACACTTAAAAGGCTTGGTGTGATCGTTTGCCGGTAGTACTGCAACTCCGGACTGAGTGAATTGACAAGGCGGTATGAATCCGACGGCTTTTGACCAGCCTTCGTAAGAAGGTCACCGTGTACGAAGCTGTAGGTCAACACCTCATTCGCACCCGCCCGAACCAACGCCCGGCGTGTATGTGCCCGCACGCTATCGAATTTACTAGGCCGTACAGCCGAAAAATCGCGCCTTGGCAGTATTGGTTCAATGGTGTCAAAACCACGCAAACGGCCGACTTCTTCAATGATATCCTCGGGAATATGGATATCAGCGCGCCAGTACGGAGGAGTGAACGACAGTACGTCGCCTTCTTGCTCTACCTTAAATTCAACGCTTTGCATCGTTTTGGCAATTTCGTCTGCCGACAAAGTAAGCCCAAGAACATCATTTACTTTTTGATACGGCAACGTTACAGCGTACGGCTTGGCTTCGCCCGGATAGCTTTCGGCAACCTCACTGACGCGCTTTGCACCAGCGTATTCTTCCATTAGACGGACTGCGTCGGCCAGTACGGGCGCTGTCAGTTCGGCAGGCTGGCCTTTAGTAAACCGGGTGATAGCCTCCGAAAAAATACCGTGCCTCATCTGCGTGCCGCGCAGACTGTACAAATTAAACGTCGCGCTTTCAAGGATAATATTTTTAGTGCTGCTGTCGATTTCGGTATTTGCCCCGCCCATCGCGCCAGCAAGACCAATTGGCGTCTCGCCTGCAGCAATAACGATATCGTCTGGGGTTAATGTAATCGTTCGACCATCAAGCAGTACCAATTTTTCGTTGTCACGCCCTGAACGCACGTGGATTTCCGCCTTACCGCCGCCAACTTCAACCAGCTTGTCGTAATCAAAGGCATGAAGTGGCTGGCCCGTCAGCATCATAAGATAGTTCGTGACGTCAACCACGGCACTAATCGGACGTACGCCCACCCGCGCCAAATAGGTCTGAATGGTCAGCGGCGATTTTGCCGCGCCGTCCGCGCCCGAAAGTACGACCGCCTGGTAACGGTGCGACAATGTTTTGTCGTCGATAGAAACAACAGGCGCATCAATATCACCCTCTAACGGGGCAAAATCGGGACGTACCGCACCCAGCCAGTCGGGAGTTTTAAATTCTTTACCCTGAATCGCTGCAACTTCGCGGGCAAAACCAACAATACCAAACGTATCCGGCCGATGGGTCAACGATTTGTTTTCTATATCAAGAAGATAATCGTTCAACTCATAACTCTCTGCAAACGATACTCCCGGCAAAAGATTATCATCAAGTTCCAGAATACCTTCGTGTTCATCAAACAAGGCAAGCTCGCGTGCGCTTGCGATCATTCCGTTGCTCATAACTCCACGGAGTTTTCGCGCACCAAGCACGAACGGCTCGTCTGTCCCGTGTGTTTCAGGCACTACACTATTAGGTGGCAACCATGCCACAACAAGGCCCTCGCGAATATTGGGAGCTCCGCACACCACTTGTACAAAACCGTTTTCATCGCGCTCTACATCCGGAGTTTTACCGCCATCATCAAGTTTTGTTACGTTCAAATGGTCCGAGCCCTCAAGCTTACCGCACTCAACGACTTTCGCAACTACTACGTCTTTATATTTTGCGCCGTAGTCAATTACTTCTTCAATCTCAACCAAGCGCGCACCAATCAGTGTTGCCAGTTCATCAATCGGCATATCGATATCGGTAAATTTTTTGAGCCAGTTTGTAGAAATTATCATGCGTTGCCTCCATTCCACGGCAGGGTATGTTTCGCGCGTTCCTGTTCGTAGCTATCAAACATGTAAAACTTATCGACTGCTATTTTGAAAAAGCGCGTATTGCCGTCTTTACGGATCTCGTTAAGTAGCCCCTCGGAAGCGCCGTACCTGTCAACGTACGCCTTGTATGCCGTTGCCTCCGCTTCATCGCCCTCGAGCATAGAGGCCGTACCTTCAAAGTCAACGCAGCGGACCTTCTGATTTTTATGGTGCTGGGTAACAATATTACCGGCTACATGCGGATTACTTAACAGCTCCGTAGCATGGCGCGTTTCCTGGCTAGAAACAAAATATAAATTAAGTTGGTCATCGTACGAAAAATGCACTTCACATACCCATGGCTTGTTATCTTTTACGGTGGCAAGCGACATATGAATAATCTGCGGGATATATTCCCTGATTGCTGTTTCTAGTTCTTCGTTGTTCATGCAAATTTCCTCAGGAATTGTAATTTGGCAGATTCAAAATGGCGGACATCCTCAATACCATATTTGAGCATTACCAAACGGTCAACACCGCCACCCCACGCAAAACCTCGGTACTTTTCAGGATCAATATCCGCCGCCCGCAAAACGTTCGGGTGGATCATGCCACATCCCAGCATCTCTAACCATTCGCCTGGTTTACCGCCAAGTGCCGCGGGTTTTTCAATTGCAAATTCGAGCCCCGGTTCAACAAATGGAAAGTAGCCAGGTTGGGTTTTAATTTTTAATTTTTGGCCATAGTATGTTTCAAAAAAGCTTCTTAGCGTCCCTAGCATTTCGCCGAGCGACGCATCTTTTGAGACAAACACACCTTCACACTGGTAAAACGTGTGTTCGTGAGTGGGATCGACGTCTTCATTGCGGAACACGCGGCCGTAGCTGATGGCAGCGATTTGCCCGCCTGCCTCAAGTTTTGCCCGGCCGTCTTTTAAAATGCGATTCTGCATAGTGCTGGTATGGGCGGGTGGAATAAACCCTTCTTCGGTGCGGAAGGTATCGTACCCGTCGCGGGCCGGGTGGTTTTCAGGAAAGTTGAGGGCGCCAAACATATGGTGGTCGTCATCGATTTGACGAGACTCAATGGCCTCGAACCCCATGCGGGTAAAAATATCTATGACGTTCTCAAGCTCAGTAGTCAGCGGGTGCTGCGTTCCTTGGTCGGTGGGCAGAAGTGTTGGAACCGGGACGTTAATATCCTGCGGCGCAGTAACGTCAATAACCTCGACCGTGCCGTCTTCAAGTTCTGCCTCGCGCAGAGCAACGGCAGCATCTAAGGCTACTTTTAATTCGTTGACTGCCTTGCCGTATGTTCCGCGCTCGCTAGGTTCGAGCGTCGGGATAACCGCGTACAGTTGTTTGATCTCGTCTGCCTTTAAAACTTCACGCGGTACGCTTGATGCGGCGATCCGTTCTAAAAGCAAAGGGCGTAATTCCTCAATATTTATCATAACTATATTGTATTATACGCTATCTACCAGAGAAAAATCGAGAGGAAAGCTAGCTGCTTTGTTTAATTATGAACATCACCATCAGAATAAGCGCTACGGCGATAATCCCTATCCACACACCCGCAAGACTGCTCGTCTTTTTTGTGTCTTTCAGATAGTTGGAATCATCAACGCCGTCAGGCAGCGGCGAATCATTTTCGGCGCGTTTTTTTGCTCGTTCGCGAAGTTCGGCCGCAAGCCGCTGCTGCAGTTCTGATCGTTCCTGGTCTTGTCGTACAAATAATGCCATGACTTTAGTATAGCACTCATGTTTGCATCAGAAACATATGGTATACTATCGGTATATTTCACTATAAAGGAGGGAAATACATGGCTACCAAAAAAGCCGCTTCTACTGCTAAAAAATCGACGAACAAAAAGTCGACAGCAGCGAAGCAAACGACAACAAAAGTAACCACTGTAAAGGCCGTAGAATCACGACCATCCGTACAGGCAGCCTCAGCAACGAAACGACGTTCACTGAAATTCGGTCTTAACCGTACTCCGCTTGTCGCGGCACTTGTTGCCGAGTTCATCGGAACGTTTATTCTGGCCGGCGCCGTCATCGCTGGACAAGGTCAACCAATTTTGGTTTTCTTTGCCCTCACGGGTGTCGTGCTAACCGTTGGAGCAATCTCGGGAGGCTACGCTAACCCAGCTCTCGTGCTTGGTTCATGGGTCACGCGCCGTATGACTGGCGTTCGGGCCGTTGCGTACATCGTTGCCCAAGTACTTGGCGCAATGCTTGCATTGGTCATTCTTGACGCATATGTCAACAATGCACCAGCAGCATCATCGTCGGTATACGGCACAGCAGCAGAGCTCTTTAAGGCATCAGCCATTCCTCACAATAAAGAATGGTTCATTTTCCTTAGCGAGTTTATCGGCACTATCGTGTTCGGTTTTGCTGCAGCTAGCGCTACCCGCGAAAAGAAAGACCGTACCGCAGCCGCGCTTACCGTTGGCCTTGGTGCATTCCTTGGTCTTATGATCGCCGGTTCAGCAGCAGCGCTTCTTGGCGGAAGTGCCATCCTTAACCCAGCTCTTGCTGTTGCCCTCCAGGCAATCAGCTTCTCGAGCGTATGGCCTATCCTGGTATACGTTGTCGGAGCAGGACTCGGTGGCATTATCGGATTCGTACTCTACGACCTCGTTCGTGGCAACGAAGAACCAGAAGAAAAAGCAGCGTTCTAGTAACCTGCTCATCAATAAAAAACCTCGCCGTTACGCGAGGTTTTTTATTTATTGTTTATTCGCCATCGCGGGGCCGGTCAAGCAGCTGCGGCTCAACCGATGGGTCATTCCCTGCAATCTTTACGATGTCTTTGTCTACCTTGCCAAGCTCTTTATGAGCGGCATTGTAGTGGCCAACCGTCGTCCCTAGGGCATTGCCCAGTTTTTGCATGTACACCTCGAACTTGCCAATGTGCTGACCTAGCTTGCCAACACGTATTTGGATGTCTTTTGCCTGCTCTTCAATCTGGAGGCTGCGAAGACCCTGAAGTACCGTCTGCAAATACGCCATAAAGCTGGTCGGACTGACGATAATAACGTGCTTGTCACGAAAAGCGTATTCTATAAGGTCACGCGAACTTCCCGCCGTTCCTACATTGTTTATGAGCAAATCGTAATAGAGCGACTCGCTGGGAATAAACATAAAAGCAAAGTCCATCGTATTTTCAGCAGGGCGAATGTACTTACTTGTTTCATCAATCCGTCCTTTAAGGTCTGTCTTAATTTTTTGCATCAGTCTGTCGCGCTCGGTTTTATCCCGAGTTTCGATAAGGCGGTTATAATTTTCAAGACTAAATTTACTATCGACGGGCAGCACCCTCCCTTTTTCTAGAAAAATGGCCGCGTCTACTATTTCGCCGTCATTAAATTTGTACTGCATCTGAAACTGCCCAGGCGCCATGACGTTCTCGAGTACCGACTGTAGGTAGTATTCGCCGAACACACCGCGCTGCTTAGGATTCTGCAATACGTTCTGCAGTGTTTTTAGTTCGTCGGCAACGTCAACGACACGCCGGTTTGTCTCGTCTAACTTGGTAAGACGCTGCGTCACGTCGGCGACTAACTTTGCGCTTTCGCTAAGCTGCTTTTGAAGGGACAGCTGCATACTTGCATTGCCGCGCTCCAATTTATCACCCATTGACTGCTGCAAAAGCCCAATACTCCGGGTAAGTTCTGTCACGTCTGATTTAACCATCTCTACGGCGCTAGAATTTTTTAATTCGCGCAGGCGCTGGTTGAGGTAAAAAATCACAGCGGCAAAACCTGCCACGATGACAGCAAGAATAATAAGTAAAAATATTTGGCTCATGCTTTTAGTATACCACTGTTACTGAAGGCTAAGGACCAGCCGCACGCCAGCGATCAGTGCGATAAGAAGCACAAGAACCAGCCAAAAAGACTTAAGGCGGGCCACCCATGCAAAAGCACCATAGGCAAACGCATACAAAAGAATTGCGGAAAGGCCAATGCCATACCAAGGCAACAAGCCGGCAAGACTGACAATACCCCAAAGACTAATCGTAGCTGCCAGGACCACAAGAAGAGGCCGGAACACCTGAAGCTTCACCAAAAAGAATAACCCAACACCCGCTCCAATAATTGTCGCTGCCGTCTCGGCATATTGTACCGTCCCTGTACAGGTAAGCGTTGTATTGCCTTTGCAGAGTATAGCGCTTAAGACATAAGTATCTAGAATAACCGAAAGTCCCCATACGACAAAACCAACCACAGCGCCCAGCACAAGAATAGCCATCATTTTACTGGCGTCAATCGGCATAAATGGCATCTGCTTATCCTCTTGGTAGACATCGTTCATCTAAAACATACCCCTTTATAAGTAAGCCTATTGTACTAGCTTTTTGTCTTTTTCGCTAGAGACGGTGCTGCTATCGTACCCTGTTGCAAATACCAAAGCGCACCCACGCTGGCAACTAGCAAACCTCCTATAACATCCAGCGGAGTATGGACGAGAGCGAGCACCCGGCCGACACAAACGCAAATCGTGAGCACTGCCAAGGTAATTGCTATGCCCTTTCGTTTTGTCTCAAACCATACGGCGAGCGTTAAAAAGGCCGTAAATAAAGCGTGGTCCGATGGAAAGCCTGGATTATTAAGATACGACGCATCTGGCGCCACCCCTAAAACCTGAAACGGTCGTTCACCCGAGGGCTGGTATACCGAGGCAAGGAGCTTCGCAATGAGATACGCTGTTAGCCCAGCCATTAAAATTCGCGCATATGCTTCGAACCTATGACCCTTTGGGACCAAAAAAAGCAGGGCGTATCCTGCTAACGCGATAATTGGAACAATAGCGCCGTCTGCTAAGAGCTTTATAAAAAACTGGGCCGTCATACCTTTAAGTATACAACGAAAGGTTTATAGGTAGCTAGCCTAAGCGTCCGCTTCTCGCCAAAACGTAACGTTCAATACGCTGCGACGTCCATCCTCTATGGCGAAGTTCGTCTTTTAATTTGCCGAGCAGTGCAAGCCTGAAAGCTCTTTCGCTCGTAAAGCCGCTTTGGCGTGCAATCTCGGCAAATGTCATTCTTTTTTGTTTGGCACGAAACACAAACGGACTAATACCAAGCAGTTCGGCCCTAAGCTCCGCTTTACGGTCGTGATGCTGAAGAATGCGATCAAACTGCGTTTCCTGGTGCCGCTGTCTTTTTGGCTTTTTCCCTATGCCCGGTGCCGCCACCATAACTGCAGTCACCAGTAGCAGCGATGCAAGCGTCTTGGTTGATATTCGCATGTTCAACCTCCTTATAAGCGGGCTTAAGAAATCGCTTATACTTTTAGTATAGAACGTGAAAATATGTGAAAAAAATGTATTTTATACAACAGATGCTACCCTGTTGTCACACCAAATACGTATCCAATACCATACGTTACTACAGAAGCCAGAACGACAATAAGGAACTGCCGCACCGCACCGCGCATGATATTTTTACCACTGGATAGGCTGATGTATCCGCCCACGATCAGGCTTCCGAGCGCTGTAAGAATAATAGAAGCCCACACCGCGCCCATACCACCTCCAAAAAACCATGGAATAATTGGCGCTGCCGCGCCTACGGTAAAGAGCACGAACGAGGAGATCGCAGCTACCCATGGCGAACCGAGCTCGTCGGGGTTAAAGCCCATAACCTGGCGGGCATAGGCCTCCATAAGATGATGGTCGTTTGCGGCGATCTCCTCTGCGGCTTTATCAGCTGTCGCATCGTGGTGTCCTGTTTTTGAAAGGCTGTCCGACAGCTGGTCAACCAGGAGTGGGCGATCTTCGGCGATAAGCCTGCGGATATCTTTTAAAACCCCCGTAAATAGCTCGACTTGGCTTTTTACCGAAATCCACTCGCCTGCAGCCATACTTACGGCACCTGCGATCACGCCGGCAAAGCCGGCTAAGAGAACGCTTTTTGAGCTCCCGCCGGCACCCGCAACACCAAGCACCAAACAAAGCACGCTGACAAGCCCGTCATTCACGCCCAAAACGGCCGCACGTGCCCCGCCGCGCTGTACTTGCAGGGCACGTTTTGCTAATAGTTCACTGTCTTGTCTTTTATCCATAGCTACAGTATAGCATCGCTACCTCTATAAAATACAGGCAAGAGGTTCTAAACTTCCCACTTCCAGTCACGTATTTCCGGCAAATCAACCCCATGCTTATCGATGTACTGACGGTGCTCAACCAGCTTCCTCTCCATTGCCTGCTTCAGGTAGTCACCCTTTGCGCCAAGCTGCGGCAAACGGTCGATTGTATCGATAACAAGGTGGAACCGATCGATGTCGTTCAGGACGGTCATATCAAAGGCGGTCGTAATCGTTCCTTCTTCTTTGTAGCCGCGAACATGCAAGTTACGGTTAGTGCGGCGGTACGTTAAGCGGTGGATTAGCCATGGGTATCCGTGGTAGGCAAAGATGATATGCTTGTCCCGCGTAAAGATCGAGTCGTAGTCGACGTCGCTTAACCCGTGCGGGCTTTCCGACTCGGGCTCAAGTTTCATAAGATCGACGACGTTCACCACCCGGATCTTAAGTTCAGGTAATGCGGTCCGCAAAATCGAAACGGCGGCAAGCGTTTCTTGGGTGGGTACGTCACCAGCACACGCCATAACAACGTCGGGTTCGCTGTCTTCATCGTTACTTGCCCATTGCCAAATACCAATGCCCTGCGTACAGTGCGCGATAGCCTCGTCCATGGTCAAAAACTGAGGCGCTTCCTCGTGCTTGCCACAGATCATAAGGTTAACGTAATTTTCGCTGCGCAAACAGTGATCCATTACCGAAAGCATCGTGTTGGCATCGGGCGGCAAGTACACGCGAACCGTCTCGCCCTTTTTATTTACCAAGTGATCGATAAAACCAGGGTCCTGGTGGGTAAAGCCGTTATGGTCCTGCCGCCAAACATGCGATGTTAGCAGATAGTTGAGCGAAGCAATATTAGAACGCCACGGAAGCTCCGATGACATTTTAAGCCACTTTGCGTGCTGGTTAAGCATAGAGTCCACAATACGGATAAATGCCTCGTAACTGTGGAACAAGCCGTGGCGCCCGGTAAGCAGGTAGCCTTCAAGCCAGCCCTCGCACTGGTGCTCGCTAAGCATAGAATCCATCACCCTGCCATCTGGGGCGAGATACTCGTCGTTAGGCCGCGTCTCGGCATCCCACTGGCGGTTCGTCGCTTCAAAGACAGCTCCTAAACGGTTAGATAGCGTTTCGTCGGGGCTAAATATACGAAAGTTACGCCGCTCATCATTATGAATGATAATATCGCGAAGAAACGGTGCAAGCGCACGCATACTGCTCGTTTGAACCGCCGTTGGCGCCGAAACTTCCACCGCATAATTACGAAAATCAGGCATATTGAGCGCGTGGAGCAGCTTACCGCCGTTTGTGTGCGGGTTTGCCCCCATGCGACGATCCCCCTCGGGCGCAAGCTCGGCCAGTTCGGGCAAAAGCCTCCCGTTTTCATCGAACAGTTCTTCGGGCCGGTAGCTTTTTAGCCAGTCCTCGAGCTGTCTCAGATGCTCTTTTGGCGCGCCCTCGCCAACGAGCAGCGGCACCTGGTGCGACCGGAACGTCCCTTCGTTTTGCAGCCCATCAATCTCTTTTGGTCCCGTCCACCCCTTAGGCGAATTAAAGACAATCATCGGCCAACGCGGACGCTCTGCTTGGGTGCCCTTAAGCGCTCTTTGCTTAATCTGTTTAATATCTTTCGTCACCATGTCCATAACGGCCGCCATGCGCTGGTGCATTTTTTCAGGATCACCACCCTCGACAAAATACGGCGTCCAGCCATAGCCGCGCATCAGTTGTTCCAGCTCTGTCCGGCTGATACGGGCAAGGACGGTTGGGTTAGAGATTTTATATCCGTTAAGGTGAAGTATCGGCAGCACGACACCGTCGGTCTTTGGGTTAAGAAACTTATTGGAGTGCCATGCAGTGGCAAGAGGACCAGTCTCGGCCTCGCCATCACCAACAATACATGCCGCAATGAGATCCGGATTATCAAACACCGCACCAAACGCGTGGCTCAGCGAATACCCTAACTCGCCGCCCTCATGTATAGAACCGGGGGTTTGCGGTGACACATGGCTCGACACGCCACCCGGAAAAGAAAACTGCTGGAAAAGCTTTTTAAGACCTTCTTCGTCCTGTGTAATATTAGGGTACACTTCACTGTAGGTCCCCTCAAGATACACGTTTCCTACAAGGGCCGGACCGCCGTGGCCAGGGCCGGAAATATAAATCATATTCAGGTCATCATTTTTAATCACACGGTTAAGGTGTGCGTAAATAAAGTTCTGGCCGGGCGTTGTTCCCCAGTGGCCCAAAAGCAGTTGCTTTACGTGAGACGGCTCAAGAGGCTCTTTTAATAGCGGGTTGTCGCACAGGTAAATCTGGCCTACCGAAAGGTAGTTTGCAGCCCTCCAATAGGCATCGATTTTGTGCAGGTACGTTTTACTTAGTGGTTTATTATTTGTTAGCTTCATAATCTCCTCTTTCCATCAGTTGCAGTGATTGCCGGGCAATAGTTAATGATTCGTCCGTGGGCATGACCCGCACCGTCACGCCGCCTCCCTCGGGCGAGATGACCTCGGCCATGCGCCCGTTTTTTACCGGATCTACCGATATCCCTAAAAATTCCAGCCCCTCGCATACCCGCGCCCTTATCTTAGGGGCGTTCTCGCCCATCCCGCCAGTAAAAACAAGCGTATCAATTCCGCCAAGTGCAGCCGCAAGGGCCCCGATACTCTTTTTTATGCCGTAACAAAACACAGCAACCGCCTCTTTGGCGCGCTCATCTTTTTCTTCTTGTTCGAGTAGTAGTTTCATATCGGCCGTTGTCTCGGACATGCCCAGAAGCCCCGATTGCGCCGTGACCATAGTGTCAAACTCCGCCGCCGTTTGCCCTTCAGTATCGGCAAGATACCGTACGATTCCAGGGTCAAGGTCGCCCGACCGCGTGCTCATAGGCACCCCAGCCGCGGGCGTGAGCGCCATGGTCGTATCTACCGATTGCCTGTTTTTGACCGCCGTAAGGCTCACGCCATTACCAAGGTGCGCAATAAGCACCCTGCCATTCGCCGCCTCAGGCCCGGCAATCGTCTCCAGCTCATCAATGATATACGCGCACGACAACCCATGAAAACCATACCTGCGAATACCTTTTGTGTCGTACTTTCTTGGAATCGGCAAAAGCTGGGCTGCTCGCGGCAAATCTTTATGAAACGACGTGTCAAAGCAGGCAATCTGGGCAACGCCTGGATACTCCTTAGTAAATGCCGCGACCAGCGCCAGCTCGTCGGGCATATGAATAGGGTCGAATTTTATAACTTTTTGCAGCGTTGCTACGGTAGTATCCGTAATTAGTTGGGGGTCCTGGTAGTACGGACCGCCATGAACAATGCGGTGGCCAACAGCAAGCAGTTCCTCGGTCGGCACATGCTCGTTAAGCCAAGACATAACTACCTTTACTGCCGCCACGCAATCGGAGGCATGGATAGGCTTTTCCGTTTTTTTACCGCTAGCAATTTCGGTAATAGCAAGCTGGGCCGACGGCCACCCTATAGACGAAACGGCCCCACTAAATACGGCAGCCGGCTTTTGGTTACTACCTACCGTATATAAAGCAAACTTAATGCTCGATGAGCCAGCATTAATAGTCAGGATATACGGCCGCCGGATATTCATATGCCTATAATAGCAAACCTCTTACGGTTTTCGCATGTGAGCGAGGTCACACTTTAGGCAATTGAAAGAGAAAGTTCTTCGATTTCCTCGAAACTCTCCAAAACACGGTCGGCACGCTCTACCACCGATGGCCGTGAAACATGCTGGGTAAACACCCAAAATTCATCCGCAAGGCCCTGTGCCCGCACCTCGTAATCAGTAAAACCATCTCCAACCATAATAATCGGGCCAGGCAGCTGCAGTGCGGCAACCTGCGCCACTTTTCCTTTTGATCGGGAAAGAAGCGCCGTGTCGTCAAACCCCGTAATGGTGCCGTTTTCATCATAAACAAACTTGTTAGCAAATACGTGAGAGCGGGCAATCCCGAGCTCTTCTACCACTGGCACGATATAGTCGCTAAATCCTCCCGAAACCACGTAAATGTTGTCGGCATTCTCTTCAAACCACTCCTCAAGCTCCAAAGCGGAGTCGGTAATGGCGTCTTTTAAAATCTCCACAAGTTCCGCAACGTGGCTTTTGTTTGCCGTAAATAGCTCAAGCCGGCGGCGGAGTGATTCATCAAACGCCAGCCCGCCGTTCATTCCCTGATTTGTAATAGCATGAAGCTGCGCCAGTTTTGTTTCTCGATCGGGCTGGTGCTCAAGGCCAAGCCGCGCCAATTCGTCAAGTGATTCAACGCTTACGAGGGTCGAGTCAAAGTCTAAGATATACGTTAAATCCATACACATAACATACGTACATTTGCTGCAGAGCGCAAGCATAGGCAATTTTAAATCCTTGTAGTATAATTGCCCTACTATGGCACTCATTATTCACATCATCATTGCGCTTACAAGTATCGGGTTTACGACACTGCTTTTTATCGTTCCTTCAAAAACCAAATTCAATGTAAACTACGCGCTGATAGCGCTTACGCTTGCCAGCGGAACCTACTTGGTAGTCAGCACAAATGCACCCATGCTTAAATCGTGCATGAGCGGCCTGCTTTACATTAGCGTCGTTACTCTTGGCACCATTGCCGCACGTTACAAATACGCACGGCAACAAACTGCTTTATAAAGATTCACAGTTTTCCGAGTACCGGTAGCGGAAACTCGCGTTCTTTATATTTTTTGTATAAGGCAATACTGTCCAGATGGTCAAAAGCTATCTCACTATCTTCAGGAAGTGAATCCAACGGGAACCATTTCACTTCTTCGCTTTCCCAGTCAGCCTCGCCCGTCTTTTCAATGGCATCGGCTATATAAATAAAGTCTATATTTTGTCTGTCCTCGTGCGGACGGTTTGGATTATCGTTAATGCGAAGTAGCCGAAGGTTATTAACAACCCAGCCAGACTCTTCCATTGCTTCACGGATACCTGTCTCAATGGTTGTCTCGTCGCGGTCACAGTAGCCGCCCAAAAGACACCACTTGCCCGCCTCGAGCAATCCTTCAGCGCGCTTAGAGAGCAAAATCTCATCGTTACGGATAACCAAACAGCCTACCGTCACATGGCGGAGGCTGTTTTGGTTGCCGTTTTCAAACGTGCAGGTGATCATAGGTTATTCGACGTCAGTACTTTTGCTATTAAGCGTAAATAGCTTAGCAAGCCCTACGGCAATAAGCGCATATACCACAATAGCAACAAGGCTACTTAGCTCAAAGACCGACTGGCCGTAGCTTGGCTGGTAATTAAATACTCCATAAAATGGCCAGGCGAAAATGCCGCTTAACCAGTAGGTAAAGTCGACAAAGCCCGAGCCTTTATTTGCCGCGAGCAGTAACAATACGATACGCAGAGCGAGCAAGGCAACAATTACTCCAAAAATATAATAAACGATTCGCCTGGCAATGATGCCCATATCTACTTTTGAGGCAGTGGTAACGCTTTGGCGCTGAACTGTCGTGTTCCCCTGACGCTCTTTTGTGTTTCTTACTTCGGTTGTCTGTTGATCACGTTCTTCATCTATCATGCAACATTCCCCTTATTACTTGTGCTTTTAGCGTAGCACAAAAGCAGTGGCAAGCGCAAAAACGGCGGTAATTGACTCTTTGGCCCCTACCAAAGGTCCGATATCTTAACACGCAGCATGCTGGCCGCCGCATACTGCACGGCAAAGAACACTATACTAAAACAAGCCAACCCACACCCAATAATAACCGCAATGGAATAATCAATAGACTGCTTTCCCAGCAGCCCCGAGGCAACCGTTAACACAACTGGCACCATGACCACCAATGCTTTAACAGCGATAATCAGCTTCGATGCTATCTTTACGCGGGCTTTCGGAGTGTCTTTTTTGTGTTGGGCTTTAATAACCATCGGCACCATAGTCGCGGTTGTCTTGTGCACGGCTTTATTACTGGTTTTTACGATATTCATAGGTATTTTAATGAGCATATAGATAGTTAGTACTATCATGGCCACTACAACGATTATAATAATCGCAATCTGAACCGGCGCAGGCAAAGTAAACGTAAAGCTAGGAGCTTGGTTGACTTGGCCGCTATCCCGTGAAGAGATGAACAAAATGAACGGCTGCACCACGCTAAAATACAGCATAACCGCCCAAAACCATTGGAGCGCACAAAACAAATACCCCAGCGCACCAAAGCCGTTGCTAATTGTTTTTTTAATCGTCCGTTCGGGCTTTTGCCTCATGGACTTAGCATACTAAATTGTATGCGTTTTACACAACAAAAACAGTAGCGGCTATACGCCGTCGTAGCTTATCTCTTTGTCTTTACCAATCTCTTTCAGCGTCTGTTCCAGCTCAAACGCCGAGAGGGAGCTCATATCAATCTGCCGTTGCAATGCAATGACATACCCTTGGGCAATGGTAGCAAATCTTAGAGCATCTTTACGCCAGAACAAGCCGAACCGCAGGGTCTCTGCCTCGGCAAGAAACCGGTTTTCAATCTTTAAAACGCCGAAAATAAGCCCAACTTCGGCAGTAACATTAAGCAGATTTTCAATTGGCAAGCTTAACAGACTTGTTTCGCTGAACGGGCGCTTTTTAACGATACTAAGTTTCGTACGGTTAAGCGTGGCGATCGCAGGGAACAGCTGAAGCGGCGTAGTGATCTGAGCAAGAACCTCACCCGTATCCTGGATCGCACCCTGCAGCTCTCTTTTTGCCTCGTCGGCGGTAAGCGGTGTCACCTCACGCTGAGGCACTACGGGAATCTGGGGACCTTGTGACTGTTTACCAGCTGTATCTCGCACCATACTTCCTCCTTTATGTTTAGTATATACACCGTCCCCTCTTTTCTCTGTTAGTAATTTCACACAGGGGCGTCACCCAGGTTCTGTGCGAGGGAACCCTATGGTACAGTATGAATATGAATTTTGGTAAACCGCTAATAGGCATTACATGCGGCGAAATCTATAACAAAAGCGAGGCGTGGTCGCCCGTTGCGTTCGGACAAAGCCGCACGTTTGTCGACTGCGTTTTGCAGGCCGGCGGCTTGCCCTTGCTGCTCCCGCTTACCGCCGACAAAGAGCTGCTACAGCAACTGAGTTCGCTATTAGATGGCCTTCTGCTCAGCGGTGGCAACGACCTTAACCCTGCGCTGTATAACCAAAAACCGCTCACAACCGCCTCCGACCATTCCGATCTGCGGGATACGACCGAAATGGCGCTGCTCCGCTATAGCCTGTCATCTAATAAACCAATCTTGGGCATTTGCCGCGGCATGCAGTTACTCAATGTCTACTTTGACGGTGATCTGCGCCAAACACTCAACAACGATGCGCCCGGCAACCTGGACCACGACGCGTCAACAAAACTTAAAACGTTAGAGGACACCACCCACACGCTACGCCTTAAACCCGGATCATCCCTAGCTCAAATTGTGGGATCTGAGAACATAGGTGCTAACGCACATCATCACCAGGCAATTAATGCGCTAGGCAAAGGTGTCGAAGCTGTTGCCTGGGCAGAAGATGGCGTCATAGAAGGCATAGAGCTGCCTGGCTACGCATATGCGCTAGGGGTCCAAACTCACCCTGAATCACTCACCAAAATAGAGCCGCGCTGGCAAAAGCTCTTCAGTAGTTTTGTACAGGCGGCAGCAAATAACAAAAACCGCTCAATCTAGAAAACTGATTCCTACAGGGGTCAGCGCGCCTTAAAGCCCACAATCAAGTTATTGTTGTAATTTTCTTTGCTATCGGTTATATTTCAATTAACGTTGGCTAGTAAAATTTATTAACAACAACTTAGGGGGCAAGAATGGCAAAGAAACAAGAAACAGCAATAAAAAGCGCCGTAACTCGAGAAAAGAAGCGAGGCATTATACGGGAAGAAAAACATATGCTGTGGATTCTTCTCACTATCATTCTTATATTGTTATATTTGCTGTGGGCACAAGGTAATGGATGGTGGCCCTTTCTACAGCAAAGGTTAGGCAGTGCATTTTATACAAATATACCCGCCAGCGCACCGGCTCAATCAACAAAAGATTCGAGCAATGCTGGCTCGAGTGGCACGAATAGTGGTGGCAGTACCAACAGTGGCTCAGGCTCTAATAGTGGTGGTGGCGGTTCATCTACAACACCTGGCGGTTCGAGCTCAATTACCGATCTCGCCGCTAACGTAAATGTCGGTGACACTAAAACAAAAGTCAGCGGCCAAGCGAACAACCTCGGCTCGGGCTGTGCTGTCATAGTGAAAGCAACGGCGCAAACCGTTGGTAAACAAGAGGTATGTACTTACTCGCAGGGTAACAAAATCGTCACGGTCACATATCTAAACGACCGGGTCATCAGCGCATCTAAGAGCGGCTTCTAAACACACTCAAAAACTAAAAAGATTGGCCTCTACATGAGCCAATCTTTTTAGTTTAAAGACCAATCCGCCATCCCGACCACGCTACTCTATAGCCAAACTTTTGAGAAGCGCAACCTACGTTTTTACTACAATCACCTCGCCGTCATGAAGAGCAGCATATGACATCTCTTTCTCTTCAAAATATGTGACTACTTTATCGATAGTGGCCGACTCAGGATGGTCAGACTTAAAGTGCGGAGCAATCGACTCATCGTAAAAGCCCAAGCCTTCCCAGATAATTTTAGAATCATAGCCTTCGGGCAACTGTTTGGGATCGTCTACGATTTCTATGCCCTCAAGGGTTTTAGTAGCAACAACCGCGCCAGCACTAAATCCCCCATAGACCAAATGGTCATTCAACACCAGTTCGGGAGCGATTTGGTCGAAGCCGCTTTGACACATTGCGCGTCGGAGCACAAAAGAATTGCCGCCCATTACCCAAACGCCCCCATATTGTTGCAATTTTGTTGCCAAGACCACAGGATCATTAAAGTAATCCCGCAAGTCCAGTTCTTCACCTTCCAGGCCAATTTTGGCCAAAGAAGCAATTTCTTTCTTCAAATAGTCAGGTCGTTTAGCAGGGCCAAAAATATCAGCAGCATTCATAATAATTGCCACTTTCTTATTTTTGCCAAAAAGTTCAGCGAACTTCGTAGGATCATCTCCGAGGAAGTATGACGATAGATACAACTTCATAAAGTAATTATATCAAGAGAGAAGTTATGGCAGACAGAAAAGATGGACCAAACAAACATACACAAACAAAAAGAGGCTTTAAGCAATCTCAATTTGACAAATAAAATAATATCCCATGACTAGGGTGGAGGGATCGATTGTCGTGCTCCTCGAATAGCTAAAGCCATCTCGTCAGCCACGCAGGTAAAACTCAAACTGCCCTGGCAGTTTTAGCCCGTCGGGTTCGAACCCCCCTCAAAAACTCCAATCAAAGAAATAGTCCAAGCCTCGTAAACGAAACTTGGACTATTTCCATGGCTGGGGTGGAGGGATTCGAACCCCCGAATGCCAGGACCAGAACCTGGTGCCTTACCACTTGGCGACACCCCATCAGCAGATCTGATTATACCACTACCAGAGGTATCGCTCAAGGGATATTATGGTTAAACCAGCTGGGTGCCAGCCCTGCCGTCAAGCGCCTCGATTGCTTTTTGTGGAGAGGTAATAATAGACCGGTTGCCTTCGCGGAGCTGAACGAACTCAAGCGCCGCCTGCACCTTGGGTAGCATACTGCCCGGAGCAAACTGGCCATCCACCACATGTTGCTGCATTTCTTCTACTGTTACCTCGTACAACGGGGTTTCGTTTGGCTGACGGTAATTAATCGTAACGGCATCTACTGTCGTTAAAATAAGCAGCGTATCCGCGCTAATAAGCTCGGCCATTTTTGCTGCCGTGCGGTCTTTATCGATCACTCCCTCAATCCCTACAAGCCCATCAGGCTGCTGTACAACAGGAACACCGCCACCGCCTGCCGCAATGACAATATCCCCCGCAGCAAGTGAGTTTTGAATGAATTTTCTTTCGACAATATCAAGTGGCAAGGGCGATGGTACCACCCGCCGCCACCCGCGACCTGCGTCTTCTTTTACTGCAGCATCGTCACCCACTGCAGTGCGGGCAGCTGTTTCATCTACATAAAATGGACCGACCGGCTTACTGGGGTTTTGAAACGCCGTATCGTTTTGGTCCACCACTACCTGGGTAACAACCGAGGCAACGCTGCGATCGCTTTTTGCCGCCAGCAGCTCGTTCTGTAAGCCCTGTTGCAACCAGTAGCCAATTTCACCCTGGCTCATTGCAACGCAGGTGTCGAGTGGCGAAGCCGGAGTTTCGGGCGTATTAAGGGCCTGCTCATGTAAAAAGATATTCCCCACCTGCGGGCCATTACCATGCACAATAACGAGCTTATGGCCAGCGAGCGCCAGCGAGACAAGCTGGCGTGCTGTCTCGCGGGCAACTGCCTGCTGGTCTTTTACACTTGTCTCGCCACTGCGCTGGAGTGCGTTGCCACCAAGAGCAACGACGATTGTTTTTTGTGTTTCTTCCATCTGATTATTATATAACGGAAAGATCACCGTTCATGATGCGGTACAGACAAAATACACAGAGTGCAACCAGTACGCCAGCAGCAAGAAACTCCTTAGCCGTAAATATCTTTTCGCGGTTTTTTATTTGCATCAGTACATACACAACAATAGCAGGGGTGTACAGCAGCACCGTGAGCAGCAGATAGTCGAGTCCGGCCGCATAGACAAGCCATATTGCATACAGGCTCGCGACAACGCCGATAATAATATTGCGCATGCGTCCGGGAGCTGCGGCTTTTTCGGCTGCAGATAGCTTAAGCTGGTAAAACGCAGTAAAAGCATACGGCAGCAAAATTGCAGAGGTTGCAAGCGAATACATGAAGTCATACGCTTTAATCGGTGTCAAAAAGAGCAGCAGAAATGCCTGAATAAGAACGTTCGTTACCAGCAGCGATACAACCGGCACACCCTTAGCGTTGACCTTAGCAAAGTAACTTGGGAAAGCCTTCTTTTTGGCGGCTTGGTAGGGCAGTTCGGTGGCAAACATCGTCCATGCAAGCCATGCACCAGTAATAGAAATAACCACGCCGATGTTAATAAGAACAGCACCCCATGAGCCTACGACCGATTCCAGAAGTGTAGCCATTGCCGGCTGACCAAGTTCGGCAAGCTCGGGGCGGGTTTTAAGCCCAAGCGAAAGAGCAGTAACCAAAAAGTAAATAGCTGTCACCGTAAACAGACCGAGGAACGTGGCGCGGGCAACATTTGCCTTGTTTTTTGCGCGCCCCGAGAACACTACGGCACCTTCGATACCGATAAATACCCATACGGTCACGAGCATCGTGCTCATTACCTGATCCAGCACGTCGCTAAATTCAAACCCCTTAGAAGCAGTTCCCCAGATGTCGGATGTAAAGATATTCAGTTTGAACGCGACAAATGCAGCCAGCAAAAATATAGCGATCGGGATCAGTTTTGCGGCCGTAATGAGCATGTTAACTACGCTTGCCGTCTTCATGCCACGCATTACCAGGAAGTTAACAACCCATAGCAGTATCGAGGCGCCAATAACCGAAGGGAGATTCTGACCGTCCCCGAATACCTTGAAAAAATAACCTACCGAACTGAACAAGAGTGTCGCATAGGCAACGTTGCCAATCCAGGCGGAGATCCAATACCCCCAGGCAGAGTTAAAACCCATATACTTGCCGAAGCCGGCTTGGGCATAGCTGTAAATGCCGGCGTCAAGGTCGGGACGTTTTTTAGTAAGGTTTTGGAAACAAAGAGCCAAAAAGAGCATCCCCAAGCCAGTTATTCCCCACCCAATGGTAATTGCCATTAGGGACGCACCCGCGGAGATATTGCTCATCAGGTTAAAGACGCCGGCGCCGATAATCGAACCGACGACAAGCCCGGTCAGTTGCAGTAACCCGAGATTCCCCTTCTTTTCGCTAGATTTTGTTGTTGCCATACGAGGACCTCCTTGATCCCACGATTACGTTATAACGTTAAAGCAATGACCGCTTTAATGGTGTGCATACGATTTTCAGCTTCGTCAAATACAATACTGTGAGAGCTGCGGAAGACCTCGTCGGTCACCTCCATACTCTCCAGTCCGTATTCTTGGAAGATTTTTTCTCCGGTGGCCGTTAGACGGTCATGAAAAGCCGGCAGGCAGTGCATAAATTTGACATTCTCGTTACCCGTTGCCCGTAAGAGCTCCATATTCACCTGGTAGTCTTTTAGCAGCGCGATCCGCTTGGCGTACTCCGCCTCCTCGCCCATCGACACCCAAACGTCGGTATAAATGACGTCCGCTCCTGCCACCGCCTCCTGCAGGTTGTCAGTAATGGTAATGACCGCACCTGTTTCGCCGGCGTATTCCCTGGCCTTTTGCACGAGCGCTTCGTCGGGGTGTAGTTCTTTTGGCGCGGCAATCCTAAAGTCCATACCCATTTTAGCGGCGCCTTCCATAAGGCTGTTTGCCATATTGTTACGACCATCACCGACAAATACCATTTTTATGCCGCGCAGCGCGCCTACGTGCTCTTCGATCGTTAAAAAGTCGGCAAGTATTTGGGTGGGATGAGCCGTATCGGTGAGCCCGTTCCAAACAGGTACGCCAGCATACTGCGCCAGATCTTCGACC
>DATJIC010000008.1:0-12119 GCA_035493555.1 Verrucomicrobiia bacterium
GTAGATTATGCTTAAATAGGCTATGTTCAGAAGCATACGCGACGCTGAAGATGATATCTATTGGATACTCTTTCTTGCAAACGTTCGCCCTATGGTCGATCTGACGAGATACAAGTAACGAGAAAAGAGTACCCAAGTACATGGCACAGCAAAATCTATTCATTGGTAGCCTTGCTTACAGCACTACCGATGACAGCCTAAAAGCTCATTTTGAGCAAATTGGCGAAGTTGCAAGCGCACGCGTCATCACTGACCGTGACAGCGGCCGCTCAAAAGGTTTCGGTTTTGTCGAATTTGTCGACGAAGCTAACAACCAAAAAGCCGTAGACCAGCTCGACGGTAAAGAGCTTGACGGACGCGCTATTAGCGTCGGTCTAGCCCGCCCTAAAGAAGACCGACCTCGTCGTGACTTCAATGGTGGCGGCACTAGCGGTGGTAACAGCCGCGGTGGCAACGGTGGCGGTTCATTCCGTCAGCGCAGCTGGTAATTCAGTAGCACCTTCAAATATCCCGCTCGTATGAGCGGGATATTTTTATTGTTCCAAAAATTCTTTTAGTTTATCGATTGGCTTTATGAGCTTGTAGACTTCGGCGTACTCTTCGGTTGAAAGCTCAGCCCTCGTTTTGCTGCCATGCCTCTCGGGGCAAAAGATCGCATCCCAGCCGAAACCATCGTCGCCACGCGGATGATCGGCAATGACGCCTTGTATACCTCCATGAATCAGCTCGAGATGTTCACCGTCGTAATAGGCGTAAACACACTCTCCGTAAGCCTGCCGGCTTTCAAACCCATCGAGCATCCGGCATAGCTTTTCAAGCCCGTCATGAGTGCTTAGAAAAAACTTTACAAACGGCCCAGGGAGGCCATCAAGCGCAGCAAAACCAAGCGACACATCCTCAACGAAGACGGGCTGTTTTACTAGTGCGTAGGCCTGCTTTACTTTGTGCGCCGCCACCTCTTTTACATCGGCCGATTGAATCTCGTCGAGATCAAGTTTGACGTGCTGGACAGGCAACTCTAAAAGGCGGGCAAGATGGTCGGCTTTATGCTGGTTGCCGGTAACAAAAAGAGCCGTTTTCATTACTTAAATATTCCTAATGGAGAATGTAAATATGGCATATGCAGCCCTAATAATTGGTCTAACGCACCGTACATATTAAGAAGCCAAAGCGTCACGGCAACAATGAGCGCAGTAAGGCCGATGACAAGTAGCCGCACATATACCGGCTGGTGCTTCAACCAGTCCTGCCACTTGTTATACCCGCCCTTGGCTTTATGGAGCAGCATACGCGCCCACGAAAATTCGGTAGCAAGAATGGCTAGGCCCGCAAAAACAATCGCCCAGCCCGGTCCCGGGTACGGAATCGCGATAATGCCTAGCACTAAAACCAGACCGCCCACGATTGCGATAGTCGTTCGTTTAGCCTGACGTTTTACCTCTTGCATATATACTTATCGTACCCGACTTTGCCGGATTTAGCGAGCTTAGCGGGTTTTACGGCGCAAAGTAAGGGCGCCCAGTAAAATCGCAATGACCATAAAGCCTAACACCACCCATAAGTCCCGCCATGCGTCATCCGTCAGATCCACATTGCTTGCAATGCTCCCCAGTGCATCGAGCGCGTAAGTAAGTGGCAGGCAGTAGGCAATTTTTTCCAGCAAGTCCGGCATTTGGTTGAGCGGGACTAAGAGCCCACCTACAAGTAACTGCGGAAAAATAAATGCAGGCATAAACTGGATCGCCTGGAATTCGGTTTGTGCAAAAGCACTCACGAACAATCCCAGGGCCGCACCAAGCACCGCATCCACCACAGCCATCACCACCATAAACCAATCTGGCCCGGCAATATCCAGCCCCAGGCCATATAGAAGCAGCGTACTGGCAAGGAGCGCCTGCACCACGGCAATCAAGCCAAACGTCATCATGTATCCCAGAATGAGATCGAGCTTGCCAATAGGCATGGTCATAAGCCGCTCCATCGTTCCAAGGGTCCGCTCACGCAGCGTGGTAATGGAAGTAATGAGAAACATAATAATAAACGGGAATAGCCCCAAAAAGGCCGGGCCAATGTGGTTAAACGTTGCAATTGTATCGTTAAACAGCCAGCGCAACAGCGAAAGAAGAATACAGGGAACGATAAATATAAGAACAAGCGTACGGGGATCATGCGAAAGCTGCCGCATAATACGGGCTGTAGTAGCAAAGGTAGCCTTTAGGTGATACATCACTTCGCCTCCTTGGTTTCGATCATGCGGATGAACGCTGCTTCCACTGAAGAAGCGCCGGTAGTTTTTAGCAGCTCCTCTTTAGAATCTTGCCATAGCAGCTCACCGTCGCGCAAAAGCAGCAAGCCGTGGCACCGCTCTGCCTCGTCCATAACGTGGCTGGAGATAAGCAGTGTCTTGCCTTTTTTGGCCAGTTCCCTAAAAAGATTCCATAGATCACGGCGGAGCAGCGGATCGAGCCCAACCGTTGGCTCGTCCAAAACCAGGACGTCGGGATTGCCAAGAAGCGCTAAACCAAGTGACACACGCGCGCGCTCACCACCAGAAAGATCCTTGATAAGGCCCCGGCGCCGATGCTCCAGCTGCACTTGGGCGACAACTTCATCCACCTGAGATTTAGGCGCTTTAACCAGCACGGCAAAATAGCGTAAATTCTGCTCGACCGTAAGGTCCTCGTATACCGCGGGCGCTTGGGTGACATACCCAATCTGGCTTCGCAGCCGCTTGCTACCAGCGTTCTTGCCAAGTATGGTCAGGCTTCCGCTTTTCATTGCCTGAACGCCAACAATAGAGCGTATGAGCGTGGTTTTTCCTGAACCGCTTGGCCCGATCAGCCCTGTTAACGTACCTGCAGGAATAGAGAAAGTCAGTTCATTTAAAATCCGCCTGCCCTCTTTCTCGACGACGATTTTGTTCGCCTGTATGCTAGGTTGTTGTGCCATTGCCCTTATGGTAACGCAAGTCTTCGCTTTTCACAATCAGCCCGCTCTCGTAGTATTTAGGCATAACGACTGTAGTGAGAATAACCGCCAAAATAACAGCAAACCCACACATAATCGAAGGAATGCCCGCGAGTGTCGTAGGATCAATAAGGTTAGCTGCCGTTGTAGGCAAAATAAATGCCATGTATCCCACCGCCAAAAATGCGAGCGCTTCGCGCTTGAATCTATTGGCCATCGTTTTTGAGGCACGTAACGCATAGCCAACTGTTAAAAGCAGCAGGCCATAGTAATACATTGCATACGGAATCGTTGCCCAGTGGGCGATAGTAAAGATCACGTAATTGCCAAGACATTGCTGGCTTTGCATACCATGGCCGACAAACAAGAATATCCCCGCAAACACGGCTGCGCTAGCATACGCCCCGGCGACAAGAGCTTTTTGCTGCTTTGCGGCAATTTTGGTTGCAAGGTGTAACCCTAATGGAGGCAACAAGGTGATTGCCACGTAGCCGATCCGTGCCCAGGTAAGGCTGTCGACACCCCACGCGCCTTCGCAGACGTTGTATTCGGCAAGCTGAAACGTTGCCAGCCCGGCCAAAATACCAACCGCCAACCGTGACACCGGAGTCATTTTAAACCGAAAGATCACATAGAGTGCTCCAACAACCTCAATGATAAATGTAGCCAGCATAACTGGCGGAGAAAAACAGTACAGCCTATTGGTTTTGAGATATCGCATATGCTCCCACTATACCACACCTCTGTTCTAGGAAGCGACCGCCAACCCGCCCAAACCCCGGAAAACATTGTTTGAACGATGACGCGGGACCTTGTCGCACCGCGCTACGTCGCGGCAGTGCTGCGGGACATCCGGACTGCCCGCCATCTGATGCCGTGCAAGATGCACGATAATATCCGTCATATCCTCGAGCTCCGCGCGTTCGTCTGCGGTAATATCGCCGTCTTGCTCCTTCAGAAAAAGAAGCACCGTATCAATCGGGGATATGCCATTTTTTGTAAAAAGATGGATCCTTCCCCCAACGATAGCTGCTTCGTACCGTTTGTAATGCTTTTCTTTTGGCCGGGCTTTAGATTCTATAGTTGTGACACCATTTACTTCGCCCCAACTGAGATGCAGCAAATCAATATCGTGGGTTTGCTGCGGGTGGAACCTCCCACTATCGGCCCGGGCAAGAGCCGGCATGGCAATGAGCGTGGGGCTTTGTAGCCGATTAACAGCAAGCATGGCATTTAATTCATGGCCAAGCCCGATATGCAGGCCGGCTTCGCGATGATTTTTTACGGCATCTACAAGACCTACCGCATTTTGTGCCGCGAGGACTAACAAATCATCGTATGCCTTTGCTCTTGCCTGTTTTGTAACATCGCCGCGGACCATACCCTCCATAAGCGGCAAAAAGATGGCGGGCAATTGCAAACGGCCAATCGTGGCATTCTGGTAATCCTCAGTCAAACCCCTGTTGAGATCACGCGCCCTTTGGCATTCGACGACATCAACCCAGCTGTCTGCCGCTAACTGAAGATATGAGAGACGTTCCTCTTGGGAACGGTCAGTCGCCACCAAGGCCGCCTCTGCCGCCGACCAGCCTGCGACCACCAAGTAGTCGGTGTGTGCGGGAATAGCAACCAGCTCGTCGTGAATCCACAGCAGCCTGTCGGCCGTTTTAGGCCCAACAAACTTTTTATGGATGCGTTCGTAGGCATCGTATGCCGGAGGATGAACAAAAAAACCGGCCTCATGGGACCGGTTAGGAATTTCGTAATTAGCGCCGCCTGGAACAGCAAGTGAGCCAGCTGTTGTTTCGGTCGTAGGCGGAAGGCGTCGGGACATTACCTATAGTGTAGCATGTTTACTGCTTATGGCAAGCTAGCCTTGGAGCCGCTCAAACCGCGGAACCTCTTTACCGTTTACTTCTACCATTTCAATGAACATACCATAGGGCCTTACCCATAGTTTCGGCTGCCCGTCCTTAGGATTTTTAGGAGCATACACGACATAATACTCGTGCGCCTCGGTGTGGCACCCCACGCCTAAAACCTGGTATTCGTTACCTTTATAGTGGCGGTATACGCCTGGCTCTATGCTGGGGAGATCTTCAAATTCGTTCATTTTGCTGCTCTAGTATTTTTCGTACATAGGGATCAATATTCTCCGCGAGCAGCTCCGCTTTTGGTACCCACTGATGCGAGCTATGTTCGTCACTAAGCGCTACGTTACCCAAGGCGTTTCCGGTGTATGTGAGCCGGACCACATGTAGGCCGGCCTTTTCTACAAAAATATCCTGGGCAGACACTAAAGCCGGTTCGCCTTTTAGCGTTAACCCTGTTTCCTCTGTTACTTCGCGCTGCAATGCCTGCAGCAGGGGTTCGTCTTCATTGATTCGGCCACCTGGAATATCCCAGTAATACTGACCGTCACTCGGCATAATTCCAGCGCGCTCCAGCAGTAAAAATTTTCCGCTATCATTTTTAATGAGTACTTTTACGCCTACCTGAAGTTTCATGCTTGTTCCTTACGCTAGTAATGTCTTTAGCTCGTCACCGGTTATTATTTTTGTCCCGTATGCCTGGGCTTTTTTGAGCTTGCTTTCACCCACTTTACCGCCCGCCACCAAATAGGTAGTATCCTTGGCCACCGCGGTCTGGAACGTACCGCCAAGCGCGCGGATCCTATCTGCCGCTTCTTCACGGCTCATTCCTTCAATCGTGCCCGTAATGACAATATTAACGCCAACCAGCTTGCCCTCTTTTTTTTCAAAATGAGGCCGTACGCCCAGCTCGTTAAATTTTTCAAGCAGCGCCTCATTATCGGGATCGGCAAACCAGGCCGCAATGCTCTCGGCAACAACTTCGCCCACGCCTTCGATAGCAAGCAGATCATCCATTGTCGCATAGTGCAGTTTGTCTATGGAGGTAAAGGCAGTAGCCAGATCCACTGCTGTTTGCGCCCCCACATGCCTGATGCCAAGGCCATAAATAAATTTTTCGAGCAGCGGTTCTTTTTTTGCCTGGATCGCGGATAGCAATTTGTTCGCGGATATTTCAGCGAAGCGATCAAGTGTAAGAAGCTGCTCCTTCGTTAGCGCATAAATATCGGCGAGGTCCCGCACCAAACCGGCGTCCACAAGAGCTGTAACATTCTTTTCACCCAACGTGTCGATATCCAAAGCTCCCTTTGAGGCAAAGTGCTCCAGCGCACGCTTTAGAAGCAGAGGGCCGGTCACCCCTTTTACGCGATAGACCGCTTCGCCTTCGGGGCGGTCAAATTCAAGTTCCGGATATTGCAGTGCCAGCATCGACTCAAAATCAACGGCTTTTGCGTTTTTCGGACGAAGTTCTGTTACAACACTTTTAACCTGCGGGATAATATCGCCGGCCTTAAAAATTATCACCGTATCACCAATCCGCACGTCAAGCCGTGCGATTTCATCGGCATTATGCAGGCTTGCATGCTGGACAGTTGTTCCTGCCACAGCCACTGGGTCAAAAACCGCAACCGGAGTCGCGGCTCCCGTACGGCCAATACTGATAACAATATCCTTTACGACAGTAGTCGCCTGCTCCGCCGCGTATTTGTAGGCAACCGCACCTCGGGGCTGTTTGCCTACCGTGCCCAGCTCGCGGTACTGCGCCCTATCGTTGACTTTTATAACCAGGCCGTCGGTGTTAAATGGCAGGTCGTCACGTTTTTTATCCCACATGTCGACAAAGCTCATGACATCACTAAGGCTGGTAAAAACACTTGCCTGCATATTACGGTTGAGGCCAAGGGCTGTTATCGCCTCGTAGGCAAACATATTAGTCGGAATTTGAGCGGGATCATCACGCAGCAGATCGTACGCCCTAAAGTGAAGCGGCCGAGCCGCGACAAGCTTTGGATCAAGCTGCCTGATAGTTCCTGCTGCAAGGTTGCGAGGATTGGCAAACGGCGGATCGCCCGCAGCTTTTCTTGCTTCGTTGAGCTTTAAAAAGTCTTTTTTAAGCATAACGATCTCGCCGCGTATTTCCGTCCGGCCACTCAAAAAATACTCAAAGCCTTTTTGTATTCTCAGCCGGAGCGGCACGTTTTTAATCGTACGGACATTTGCTGTTACATCCTCGCCAATAAAACTATCGCCGCGGGTAATGGCACGCACAAAAATCCCGTCCTCGTAAATGAGCGCGCAGGCCAGGCCGTCCATTTTAATATCTGCAAAAAACTCGTGCTTTCGACCCGGCAGCAGTTTGTCCATTCTGGTGACCCAAGCTTCAACTTCCGACCGGTCAAAAACGTCATTCAGACTCAGCATCCGGCTTGAGTGCTGTACCTTTTTAAAGCCGCCTAGAAGTTCGTTGCCAACCCGCTGGGTTAGGCTATCGGGCGTAATGAGTTCGGGGTGGTCGGCCTCGATTCTTTTTAGCTCGCCAAACAGGCTATCATACACCGCATCGTCGACGGTTGGGTTGTCCAGCACGTGATATTCGTAACTGTAGCGGGCAAGCAGCTCGCGAAGCTCTTTTACCCGTTCTTTAGGCTGGGGCTGCGTCGTCATCGATAATTCTCCGGTATAACAAATAAATGTAGCTTGCCGCCCACACTACCGTTACCGTTCCAAGTACCAGCAGTGCAACGGGTACGATCGGCAGCCAGTTGATGGCGGGGATAAGCCCCTTCAGCCACGTATCAAACAGAATAATAGGCATCATAACGATTGCCCAGACAAGAGCGACTGTAAACAAAAGCCACAAAAGGCGTAACAAAATACGAAGGCGCCGCCCTACTACTAGATCACCCGCCGCGCGTATGGCCTGCATGGGATACTGGCCCGGAAGAGTCACAACAATGAGCGCAATAAGCGTGCTCGTTATCCAATAGAGCGAGAGGGTAATGAGCGAAAGTGCCGCCATTGAAAAAATCATGGACTCCACACCGCCGTCTAGAATACCAAACGGCATTAAGGCGACAAACCCAAGCACGGCAATAACTACCGGCAGCAATTGAACGAGCAATAAACTTCCTACCATAAATGTTGGCAGTACCGGAGCGCCGGCGTTATACAGGCCATCGCGCAGCCGCGGCTTTTTGCCAGCCAGCATCGCCCTGAGCAGCCACACCGTCGTAAGCCACGTAAAGAACACGACAATAACGGCGTAGATTTGCTGCGCCTCGGTAAGCGTCATATTCAGTTCGCCTGTTGCGCCCGATACGAGCAAAAGCCCTGCCTTACCTAACTCGCCCCAGTTACCCTTAAAGACCTCGCCGCTCGTTTGACGGAGCGTCGTGCTGAGTTCGGTGTACGTATCCTGCGAGGCCAACCCTACCAACGCGACCGTCAAAATGCCGTATACAACAATAAGACCGCAAAATGGCCGTCTATGCTGCCACAGCATTTTTCGCACCTGGTTAGTGAACGACCAGTATCCCGGCAATGTAATCGACCGTACGTAGTCGCGTTTTCTTGTTCGTCGAAAGCTTCGGTGCGGACGTCTGTTTAAAAGGTCACGGGTGCCGTTTTTCACGACGGCAATTGTTTTACGGACACTGCGCCCCTGGCTGGTTTTTGGCGTATTTTGCCGGGCAGTTTGCTTTTTGGGTAGAGACTTTGATTTTTTCGCTGGCATGTCCGGAATATCCATTAAAATTTATTAGCGTTGTTTCTCAGGCGTGCGATCCGTTCTTCGAGCGGCGGGTGCGTACTGAACAGCTTACTAAGGCCACCCGACTTTAGCGGATTGCTGAAAAACAAATGGGCGGAGGCGGTATTTTGGCGTTTCATAGGACGGCCGAACTGCTCGAGTTTTTCAAGTGCGCTCGCTAGGCCCTCGGTATCACGAGTCGCCATAACCCCACTGGCATCGGCAAGATATTCGCGCTGTCGGCTAATAGCCATCTGTATCATGGCTGCAATAATGGGTGCCAGAATGATAAGTACGATACCCACCACCATGACAATAGGATTGCTGTTACTGTCGCGCCGGTCGTCACCCCCAAAGAACATCATGCGAAACGCGATGTCCGAAAGCAAGGCAATGGCACTTACCAGGCCAAACGCAATCATACTCACACGGATATCATAATTGCGGACGTGGCTGATCTCGTGCGCCATCACCGCCTCAAGCTCGCGGTCGTTCATAATATCCAGGATTCCCGAAGTTGCCGCGACAACTGCATGGCTCGGGTCACGGCCGGTGGCAAATGCGTTAGGTGCAGGGTCATCAATGATATACACTTTTGGCATTGGCATACCCGTGGCGATTGTAAGGTTCTCAACGATACGGTAGAGGCGAGGGTTATCCTTTTTTTGGATTTCGGCAGCCCCATTTACGGCAAGAGCGAGCTTGCTTGCGGCAAAGTACTGAATAAGCGCGTAAATGGCGGCAACGCCAATTACCCAATAGGCGATCGAGCGGTCACCGTTAACGTAACTAACAGCCCAGCCTACGGCTCCAATAAGCCCAACAAACACGGCCATAATAATGACCGTGTTACGTTTGTTGGCTGCAATTGCACTATACATTAGTACGCGGCGGCCAGGTTAAAACTTAACTTCTACAGGTTCGCTGGCTTTAGCCATGTCTTCGACTTCAAAGAATTCGCGTGACTTAAAACCAAGCATACCGGCAAAAATGTTGTTTGGGAAAATCTGAATTTTCGTATTGAGGTCGCGAACACCGCCGTTATAAAAACGACGCGCTGCCTGGATTTTATCCTCGGTGTCAACAAGTTCTTGCTGCAGTTGCAAAAAGTTCTGATTGGCTTTTAGGTCAGGGTACGCTTCGGCAACGGCGAACAGGCTTTTAAGCGCACCCTCGAACTGGTTCTCTGCGGCCGCGGTTTCTTTTACACCCTTCGCGTTGAGCGCGTTAGCGCGGGCTTCGGTTACCTTTTCAAAAACGCCCGATTCGTGTGCGGCATACCCCTTAACGCTATTAACAAGGTTAGGAATGAGGTCGAGCCGGCGTTTTAGCTGGACCGTTATATCACTCCAGGCTTCATCAACACGCACCTTCAACGTTACAAGGCCGTTATATGTCATCCATAGGAAAAGCGCCAAAAGTACGACGATTCCTACTATCACCCAGACTGCGATCATTTTTCTGATATTCCCCTTAAATTAGATTACTTACTGTAGGTTCATTATACCATTTTTAGCAAAAAACCTCTACCTATCACGGCCTTCCGCGAGGGACTCAAGCAGGAGCATGAATTCGCTTTGCGATTCGATCCGCTCCTTAGCTTGGGTTATGCCTTTGCCCACTTTTATCGAGTAGGCTGCGGGCGGCAACTGTTTAAAAAGAGCTTCGTCGGTTTCGTCGTCACCGGCACCTAAAATAAAGTCCCATTTTTTTGCGCCAAGCCAAAACTTTGCCGCTTCGCCTTTATCTATACCCTCCGGTATTACCTCGACCACCTTTTTACCGTTCAGAACCGTCAGCTTAAGCTGAGTAGCAAGCGGTTCCAAATCGCGTAGAAGCAAACGAATCATATCAGGGGTATCTTTTGCGGTTACCTTTCTGTAGTGGAGGGCAAGACCCGCGTATTTTTCCTCGATGAACGAACCTTGTAGAGAACGCTCGTAACCCTGCATGACTTCCTTAATAGCTTGTTTCCAGCCTGTTGAAACGGGGCGGACAAACTCCCAGGTCGACCGTAGCTCACGGCGCCACAATCCATGTTCCGCCGCAAACGCTAACGGCAAGTCGCCAAGCCACTGCTCTAACGTTTCGCGGGGCCGTCCACTTACAACCACACAGGTAGTACGCTCATCGTTCGCCAGCCGCTTAAGAAGCTGGCACGTTTTTTCACTTGGTGCAGCCTGTTCGGGCAGAGGCATAATAGGTGCCAGCACACCGTCGTAGTCGAGTAAGAGCAATCTCTCTGCAGCCTGACGATATGCTTCAATAATTTCGTTTTTGTCCATCGATTTTAGTATAAATCATGCTACAGTAGATGCACATGGCCCGCCGACTCATTATTGTGTCAAATCGCCTTCCCCTGAGCGTTCACGACGAACGCGGCAAGCTTTCATTATCACGCAGCAACGGCGGCCTCGCCACGGCGCTCGCCTCGCTTTTTGATGAAGCCAGTTCTGTCTGGGTTGGCTGGACAAGCGCTAGGCGGCGTTTAAGCAAGGAGGAGTTAGCAGCCCTCGATATGCCACCTTATATCAAACCGATCAATCTTTCCGCCAGCGAAGTCACCTCGTATTACGATACGGTCGCCAACGGTATTTTATGGCCGCTTGCCCACGGTATCGAGCCAACAGCAGACACCTCGGCGGCAGTCAATAACGACGTCCAAAAGGTAATGCAGCTTTTTGCCGATGCTATTGAATCGATCATTACACCAGACGACCTCATTTGGATCCACGATTATCATCTTTTTCTGCTTCCCCAGGAGCTGCGCCGGCGGGGAATTCGTAATAAAATCGGGTTTTTTCTTCATACTCCCTTTTTTCCTCACGCCGTACTTTCCGAAATTCCTTCTTTCAATGACATCATGTCGAGTCTTCTGGCGGCTGACGTTATTGGCCTGCAGGGAGAGCGTGACGTACGGCGCTTTCAAGATGCGCTGGATGCACAAAAGATACTCCTCCCGACCAAAACAATCGTCCGTGCATTCCCTATTGGGATTGATTTTGCCAGTTTCGACTCGCTTAATGATTCCCAAGAGGTCAAAGACCATGTCCGCGATATCCGGCGCCAATTCCAAGATCAAACAATTATATTCTCTCTTTCCAGGCTCGATTACACAAAAGGGATTATTACCCAGCTCGAAGCGTTCGAGCTCTTTTTGTCACGACAACAAAACCCAAAAAATATTGTTTATCGGTTAAATGTCGCGCCATCGCGCGAGGCCGTACCCGAATACGAGGAGCTAAAAGAAGAAATTGCTAAAAAGGTCGCCGCGATCAATGCCCGTTTTGCCACTACAGCCTGGCAGCCGGTTGTATACACCTACGAAAACATCGGCCTTCACGAGATGTGCGCCTGGTACCAGGTAGCGGGTGTTCACCTCAATACCCCTGTAGCCGACGGTATGAATCTTATCGCAAAAGAATATATCGCCGCAAGACGCCCTGCCGGTACGCTCGTTATCAGTAGCACAATGGGCGCGGCTCAACAGCTGCCAGAAGCGCTTATTGTTCCACCCGCAGATATCGCCGCCA
>DATJIC010000009.1:0-4867 GCA_035493555.1 Verrucomicrobiia bacterium
TGCCACCGATCTTAACGACTGCTTTCATTATGATTTCCTTTAGGTTTATTAATCAATCTCACCTATTGTAACAGATACGATCCCTGAAAGCAATAACTACTGGTGGTGCGCCATAACAACATTGTTTGCATGCAGCCAGCCACTCACACTACCGCCATCAAGGTACTGCCCTTTAGTCGGAACGACAACGAGACTGCCGCCATTGGTAACGTACTGGTTGATAGGCTCGGTAATATAATACTCGCCCGTAAGCGGTATCTCGGCATACCTGGCCACCGCTGTTAGGAGGTCGTAATTGAACACGTATTTACTAATGTTAATAAGCGTACTAGGCGCCTCTTCAGGGGTTGGTTTTTCAACGATACGGACGAACTCGCTTCTTTCGTTCATATCAATCACACCGTAATGGCTCACCGCCTCGCGGGGAACGCTCGCACCAAGCATGGCATTACCATTCTCAGGCGTGACATCAAGCAGACGCTTTACTTCGCTACTGCCGTCGGCATTGTAAATAAAGTCATCACCCATCAAAAGAACAGCCGACTCGCCTTGTTCCAGGTATGGCAGTACCAGACCTGCCGGAATAGCCGTGCCATATTTACCGTTGGTGTCCTGCTGGATAAAATGAAACGACACATCACGCGGCGGTTTAACGAGCGGCAGAAGCTCTTCTTTACCGTTTCCGATCAGATACGTGTCGAGGGCTCCGTTATCGCTGTAGTACGACTGGATCTGCGTCATCCATTCACTGACAACAAAATAGATATCGGTAATGCCGGCCTGGATACAATCCTGAACGACATAATCAACAATAGGACGGTTGCCCACAGGAAGCATACATTTCTCGATCGCCTTAGTAATCGGGAGCCGGCGCGTTCCCCAGCCGGCAACAGGAATAATTGCTTTTGTAATCTTCATTGTTCCAGAATACTAAATTTGGCCGTTACTGTACAAACTTATTATCATAATGGCGACCGATACCAGACCAAGCGTCTTATAGAGTCCGTGGTGGCGATACCATGAGCTACGGAGGTGCTTAGGGAGTTTTTTACGGTAAAAGTGTGCTGTTGTAGCCACCGCCGAACTCACCGTCAAGAGAGTGAGCGCCAAAAGAGCCGGGAACGTGAATGATTTCGCCGCCATTACTAGGCGGGTGGTAAGATCGATCGGCTGCTGCGGCGCTGCCTTTACCTGCGGCCCTGCCGGGGCGGCTATGGCCGGTGACACGGAAACCGGCTTGCCATAGAGCGCAACGACTAACGTCGTTGGCTTAGAGCTTAATATTCCATCAACAACAGCAAATCCTACCTGGGTATAATGCGTATCGAGTATGTTCGCCCTGTGCTCCGGAGATGCCATCCACGCAGCGCTCACCGCCCTGGAAGAGGCAAAGTTCTTTGCAAGATTTTCACCCGCATAGGTGTAGTCGTAGCCAACCCGGCCAAACCAGTACCAAGGCGTCGCTCCCGCTGGTGAGGTGTGTGCCCAATACTGCTGTTTAAACATATCTTGAGCTTTGAGCAGAGCTGCCTCCGTAAGCTTGTCGTTTAAAGCGAGCTGCGGAAGATTACTGGCGTGACGTTCGTCGTTGGTTGAACTTAAAAGTTCGGCTACTGTGATATGCTGCCTCGCCCCCAGTACCGTTACCGGTGTCACAGCGCCATATAACTGCATAGCCATCACACCTACGCCCACCAGCAGGAGGCCCGTTCTCCGGATAAGATGCGGCCTGTATTGATTAGCAGCATGCGGCACAAACACTAGCTTAAAACGGTGATGAAACCGGTGCGTAAGACTTGCAGTTTTTTTATTTGTTTTTGCTTTCACTCTAGACCATAGTATAAATTATTGTTGCATAAAATGCGAGACGCTTGTTTTATATGAGTATGCTATGCGTAAGCGGTTTAGGCGAACTGACGCTGGCGCCTGGCGTTTGTGATTGCCCAGCTTCCCCCACCTAGCAGTAGCGCCACCAACGCTACCCACCAGTACCATGCTATGCCAAAAAATGTCCATCCGCTGCTGCTCGGAGCAATGGGAGCCGAAAGAGTTGCCCCGGATGTCATACCGTCTCTTTTCGTCTCTGCGCCCAAAATAGCCCCGTCGTCGGTTTTAGGCGGTGTCTGCACTTGCTGAGACGCAACGATTTGCGCGGCTGGAAGCGCAGGCGTCACCACTGCGCTCGAAAGCTTCGAGGGCGTCAGTGACAAAGATAAGTTGCGCACTGCCTGAGGAGGGATATACGCCCCGACCCTTACGCTTGCAAACGAGGCCGGTGACGTCAGCTCGCTACTGCTATTGCCGTAGATATCCGTCGCGATAATTTTTAGCGAGTGGGTACCTTTATCAAAACCCGAATCAAACCTATAGCTCCATTGTCCGGCTGCTACCATCGCGAGCGTAAAGCCATCCACCTTTACCCCGTCCTTCCATAACTCCAGGCTTGCCGGACCGTCTACGGTTCCTTCCACCGTTACGGGCGTACTAGCCGAAGGAGAGTGTGTACTTGTTATACGGAGCGTGGCAATAGGAGCCGTATGGTCAATCGTAAACAATAGGCTCAATGGCGCACTCGCATTCATGGCTTCGTCGGCCGCGACTGCACCGATGCAGTACTTGCCACTAGCAAACGCCGCATCCGAAACGTCAATCGTCGCACTAAAGGTACCTGGCGTTGTAGCCGTTACCCGTTTTTCAGCAATTTTTTCGCCGCTACCCGAACAACTGCCATCTTCCTCGGGACGGGTGACGTAAAAATTCACACTCTTTAAGTTGGGGTCACTCGCTTTTACCGTAGCACTAACCGAGTCGCCCGCCGTCGTAGCGCCTACAATGCGAAGGTCATCAATCAGCGGCGCCGTACCGTCGACGCTAAATGTCGTCCAATGCTCCGGCATGTTCATACGAACGCCATTACCCGCCATGGTATGAGTACCTATCTTTACGCCGTAGATGCCTCCGTCGGAAAGCGGCGCCCAATTATTGGCCCTTGAGACATCACACAGTACGTAGTCCCCCTCTTTGGCAAGGTCGCACTGCGCGCGCTCTACCTCAAACTTACCCGCCTGCTGGCCAAACTTTTTCGAGGCAGGATCGTATGCATACACACTAAACGTAACGTCCCGGAACTGCTTAAACGTATCATCGATTTTTAAGCGGACAGGGGTGTCAGATGGACGGAAAACGTTCGACTGAGCAGAAGGCAACACATAGCTGACATCAGGAACACCCAGAGAATACGCCGTTGCCTGGCCCGCCACCTCATACCACACTCCATCAATCTGTACCGTGGCAGTTATAGTATGCTCACCTGCCGGTAAAGCAGCGTACAGCCGCCACTGATGATTATTTTTGCCCGATGCGCCAGCATCCACCCCCGCGACCGGTGTAATAATACCGTCAATGTAAAAATTCACGTTCGTTGTTGCGTTATATGTTATTAGCCGGGCAGCAATAGCACCCGCGTCGTTCTCGCGGACATATCTGGTTGCTGTAAGAAAATGTACTTTGGAGATATCCGGCCCTGACGCGGCGGCAATTTTACTCGTTAGAAGAGTCGTAAGAGAGGGCGCCGCAAGAAGCGTAATAGCACTTACCCCAAGTAGGACATGTGTTACCCACAATGGCGAACGTCGTAGCTGTAGTCCCATCCTAAAACCCTCTCCGCGTGCACCTCCAAGTACTCGCTTATGTTAATAATATCACAAGGTTTTAGCTAGTTCCAGGCTTGGATTTTGCTTGTAACGCGTCTATCCTCGCGTGATCAAGCCCGTAGTAATGTGCAATTTCATGCCACAATGTCCGCTTAATCTGCTCAAAAAGACCCTGCTCATCGTGAACGGCAGCAAAGATCTGGTTCTTAAAAAGAGTAATTTTATCCGGTAGGACAAATGAATAGCCATTGCCGCGGTGAGTAAGTGGTATCCCCTCGTAAAGCCCCAAAAGCAGGTGATGGTCGTCGAGCTTCATTTTAAGCTTTTGTTCGGGCGTTGGCTCGTCGGCGTACACGATCGCTACGTTATCCAACCCCTTTATGTATTTTTGCGGAAGCTCATCCATTGCCTTTGTAATCAGGCGGTCAAATTCATCGTCAGATATCGGGTGCATTATTATCCTATTTTACTATATTATTTATAGTAAATATTAATTATCTTCCGAAAAATGAAACCATTCGGGGTCTTGTTCTATGTCCGACTCGACGGACTGCCAGTAGTTTGTTAGCTTCTCCTCGTCAACAAATTCTTCCAAGGTAATCGCTTCTGGCTCCATCTGCTCCTGGGCAATCTCCTCGCGAAGACCGTCTCCTAAAGGATCAACTTGTTTGAATGAAATGTGGTGATTGAAAAGTGGCATTTTTATACTTTTTTATTTTTCTTAGTGCTAGATAGATTTAAGCATAAATACTATAAAAAGTCAATACTCATCCCTTTTCAGTTCGTGCTATTCTTAATTTATGAATAAACAAATTGCGCGTATCGGAACCGGACTGATCATCCTCGCCATCGGCGTTGGCACGCTCCTCAGTTCACTCAATATCATCAACTTCACTACTGCCTTCCTCGACTGGTGGCCGCTTCTTGTTATCGCAACAGGCATCATGGTTTTTATTGGCAATCCCCGGCAGTTTGTGTGGCCGCTCATTATTGTCGTTGCCGGTGTTTTACTCCAGCTACGCCAATTGGATATCGTCAACTTTAATGTCTGGCGGGTATTCTGGCCTATCCTCATTATTGCCTTAGGCTTGTCGGTTATCTTTAACCGCACCTACAGCCACAAAAATGTCACAAAAAAAGAACTCGACGAGCAAACAGCCGTATTTGCCGGCAGCAAAATCAAAAACGAATCAAAAGACTACAAGGGAGGCAAC
>DATJIC010000010.1:0-9678 GCA_035493555.1 Verrucomicrobiia bacterium
TCGTAGTACCTGTTTAAAAGGATGCCGTCTGGCATTTCTGCGATACGGGCCACGGCTTTGTGCTCGGTTTTAGCCAGGACACGCCGGCCTTTCATCCAAAACCGGTATTCAAGCAGCATGTACGGCAGATATTCGACAAGCGTTCGTGTGCGTCCCTTATGGCGGGCGAGCAGCCGTATCATTTGCGAGAAGAATGGCGGCTGGCTACGGCTTAAAAAGTATGTCCGGTTAGCCGTAGGAATAAAGCCGAACTTACGGATCATATAGGCGTAGTTTTTTATCATTCCTTCGATCATGTCCCAGCGGTCATCGGCGGCAAGGCCAAGCATAACAAAGTAGCTGTCCCAGTAAAACTGTTCGCTAAAGCGGCCACCCGGCACAATGTACGCGTTAGGCAGTGCAATCAACGAACCCCTATCGCGGCGGTTTTTCCGTTCCAATACATGCCAGAGCTCGGCAATGTGCTGGCGCGGCGACATAGTAAGGTCTGTGTGGTAGGCCGTTTTAAGGTTGCCAAACTCGTAAAAATGGCGTGAAACAAAATCCCGGAGATCAAACTGCGGGTCGTCTTTAGAGAGCAGGTATTCCTGCTGGATCTGCTTCATGCGGCGGCGCGGAATAAGATCGACAAACGTTTTACCGTCGCCGTAGACGCGGCGCTTTTGGACGTCGTCAAAAAGCTCGCCAAGGGCTTCGTCGGGACTTTTTTGCGTAGGAATAAGCCCCCCGGCGGTGGCAACGATAGTGGACTTGAATTTGTTCTCGCCTGGTATTTTCATATGGAATTTTTTGGTTATATAGTAAGTATAGTGGTTGTGTTTATAAGGTGCAATGGCGGGCCAAACAATTACAACGTAATAAAATCAACAAAATCTCCACTACGTTTTGCGGTGGAGATTTTTGCAAGTTAACAAGCTATTGTTTGGCGGCGCGTTTACGCAGGTTCGGGTCGAGCAGACGCTTGCGGAGGCGGAGTGACTTTGGCGTCACCTCAAGCAATTCGTCGTCCTCGATAAAGTCGATACACTGCTCAAGCGAAAGCTCCGTGTAAGGTGTCAGTTGTACCGTTCCATCACTACTGCTGCTTCGCATGTTTGTAAGGTGCTTGGTTTTACAGACGTTGATTTCAAGATCGTCGTGGCGGTTATAGGTGCCGACGATCATACCTGGATACACGGTAGTACCAGGCCCGACAAACAGTTCACCGCGAGACTCGGCCATTTCAAGCGCGTACGGCGTTGTCACCCCAGGATCGGTGGCAACAAGTGCACCGTTACGGGTTTTTGGCAGTTTAGAACCAAGTGGTTCGTAGCCATGCGGGAGCGTATTCATAATCACCGTTCCCTTGGTAGCGGTCAAAAGAAGGTTACGCAGACCAATAAGCGCACGGGTCGGGAGGATGTATTCGATCCGCGCCGTACCGCTGCTGGTTTGCTCTTGTTTTACCAACATTGCACGACGGGCGCCAAGCTCCTGACTGACTGCACCGACAAACTCAGGGGCAACTTCAACCAATAGCTCTTCAACAGGCTCTTTCGTGACACCGTCTTCTACAATCGTTACCACTTGCGGACGGCCAACTTCAAACTCAAAGCCTTCACGGCGCATGGTCTCAATAAGAACAGAAAGGTGCAGCTCGCCGCGTCCGCTGACGGTAAAGCCAATACCATCGTCCTCAACCCGAAGGCTGACGTTGGTCTCGAGCTCACGCTTCAAGCGATCGCCAATCTGACGGCTCGTATTAAACTCTCCCTCTTTACCCTTCATTGGGCTGGTGTTAGGACCAAGATACATACTTAGCGTTGGTGCCTCGATATCAATCACTGGCAGTGCGTCGGGGTGCTCTTTATCAGCGATCGTTTCGCCAATGTGCGCATCGGCAATACCGGTTAGTGCAACAATGTCGCCGGCACCAGCTTCGGTGATTTCTTCGCGGTTAAGGCCACGGTAGCCAAACATCCGGTCGATTTTGCTGTTAATAATAGTACCGTCACGCTTGATAAGCGCTACAGGAAGATTCTTTTTAACGCTTCCGCGGGTAATACGGCCAATGGCATATTTGCCAAGGAACGAATCGTATTGTAAAGAGGTGACAAGCAGCTGGAGCGGTTTGTCGAGCTCGACTGTTGGCGCAGGGATATCACTGATGATAGCTTCAAAAATAGGAGTAAGATCGGCGTGTTCCGATGGATTCTCGGGAACGCTTGTCCAAGCCTTGCCTTCGCGGCCAATGGCAAAATACACAGGATAATGCAGCTGACTGTCGTCGACGGCAAGTTCCAAGAAGAGGTTGGAGACTTCGTCTTCCACTTCGGCGATGCGGCGTGACGGCTTGTCGATTTTATTGATAACGACCACTGGTTTAAGTCCCAGCTCGAGTGCCTTAGACAGCACGAACTTCGTTTGTGGCATCGGACCTTCCTGGGCGTCAACGATCAAAAGAACGCCGTCGGCCATGTTAAGCGTGCGCTCTACCTCGCCACTAAAGTCGGCGTGACCGGGGGTGTCGATAATATTGATCTTGTAGTCGCCGTGGTAAATGGAGGTTTGCTTGGCAGTAATAGTAATACCGCGCTCGTGCTCCTGGTCGCCGCTGTCCATAATGAGACTCTGCCCCATCTCAGCCTGATTGTCACGGAAAGTGTTGCTCTGCTTCAACAGCCCATCAACAAGCGTCGTCTTTCCGTGGTCGACGTGCGCGATAATGGCGATGTTGCGAATATATTTGTGGTCTATCATAAAAATAATGCCCCTGCGGGGACAATCCTTTCTATTATTGTAACACAGATTGGGGAAAATTAAAAGCGCTTATGCCTCGGGCGGCTGCAAAATAACCCCGAGCATGGCTTTCAGATCAGCCCGCTGGACATCGGTAAGGCGGCTGATTTCGGGGAGCTCGTAGTGGGCGATCTCTTCTAGTAGTACACTACGCAGGCTTTCACCCTCTGGCGTAAGACTAATCATTTTTACGCGGCGGTCTTTGGGGTTTTCTTCGCGTTTTATATATCCTTGAGTAAGCAAACGGTCGACGATTCCGGTAACGTTAGAGGCGTCACAAAGCAGCATGCATGACAGCGTGTTCATAGGGACACTCTCGCCTGGGTTCAAGATACCAAGGCTATGCAGCTGAACAACTGTCAGGTCGTATTTTTCGGCCAGTTTCATCAGCCCGTGCTTGGAGCGAAAGGCAACTTGAAGAAGCATCCAGTACAAATTGTCGCGCAGAGGATCTTCGTTCATAGGGGTATTGTAGCGCAATTTACATTTTTTTGCAAATTACTTGACTACTTCAACTATATGGATATATGATAGTTCACGTGTTCAAGTATTTAACGAAAGGACTTTAATGACACAACGATCACGTGTAATTATACTTGCCCTGCTTGCCCTAGCGCAGTTTATGGTCGTCCTCGACACGTCTGTCGCAAACGTTGCCCTTCCGGCAATCCAAAAGGCACTCGGGTTTGACGCTTCTGCCCTGCAGTGGGTGATTACGGCGTATGCCCTTACTTTTGGCGGCACGCTGCTGCTTGGTGGCCGAGCAGCCGACCTGTTCGGGCGCAGACGGGTACTTCTGGCCGGCATTATCGGCTTTACTATTACGTCGCTCTTTATTGGGTTGGCGCAAACAGCAACGGAGATGATTGTCCTGCGGGCAATCCAGGGCATGACCGCGGCATTTATGTCGCCAAGTGCGCTCTCTATCGTGCTCACCACCTTCCGCGAAGGTAAGGCACGTAATATGGCGCTTGGCGTATGGACGGCAGTGGCCGCCGGTGGGGCCGCCGCAGGCCTTGTAGTAGGCGGTCTTCTTACCGAATACCTTAACTGGCGTTGGAACTTCTTTATTAATGTTCCGGTTGGGCTTATAGCCGCACTAGGTATCTTAAAGTTTGTACCAGCCCACAGCTCAACAGCTACCCACCGCCACCTCGACCTCCGGGGCGCAGCACTGGTTACCTCGGGGCTTATGACACTTGTCTACGGGCTTACCGAGGCGTCTGGCTGGGGCTGGCTCAGCGGCGAAACGATTGGATTCCTTGCAACGAGTGTCGTTTTACTTAGTGCGTTTATTTGGAACGAATCCCGTGCTCCGCACCCACTTATGCCGCTCTCTATATTTAAGATCCGTAACGTTGCGGGCGCAAACGCCATGATGACACCGATAATGGCGAGTATGCTTGGAATGTTCTTCCTGCTTTCGCTCTACATTCAGGTTGTCATGAAGTACGCCCCCGTTCAGGCTGGAATTGCTTTCCTCCCCTTTCCGGTTACCTTGGCGCTTGTCTCAAACAGTATCCCGCGGCTTATCCCAAAGTACGGTTTTAAACCGTTCCTGATGATGGGACCGCTGTTCCTGGCTGCCGGCCTTGTCTGGCTCAGCCAGCTAACGCTAACAAGCAACTACACAGTGGGTATTCTCCCGGCGATTGTTCTTATGGCCATTGGCATGGGAATGAGCTTTATTTCTATTAACATCGCCGCCACCTCCGGCGTCCCTGCGAACGAAGCCGGACTTGCCTCGGGAATGGTGAACACCTCACAGCAGATGGGCGGAGCACTCGGTCTTGCTATTCTGTCGGGTGTCGCTACCTCGGTCGCCCAAGGCTCCATGCAAATGGGACCCGTTGCGGCACTCCTCGAAGGTGACAAAAGAGCCTTCCTGGCAGCAAGTATTTTTGCCGTGATTGCTTTTCTGATAGCCGCCTTTGTTATTAGAGGCCAAAAGCAGACTGGCCAAAAATTAGAGACGAGTACGATCACTTCACATTAAAATTAAATATACTTTTATATCAACAAAAACCGGCCATACTCCTGGCCGGTTTTTTACATACAGTGTCGCCGGCATCTGCCAGCCTGCGCATTGCTGCAGCAGACTGACAGACACCTTGGGGATGGCGACCCGTCATGGCGTTATGACTTGTAGTACGTCTGGTTCCACTCGGCGAAACGTCCACCGGTCCGGCGCTGCCTCGACTTGTCGAAGAAGCTCCGGCCCTCGTTGACCTTGCCGGCCATGCCGTACGCGAGCGCCTTGGCGCCCCAGTACTCGGAGACCGTGGTCTCGCCACGCTCCCCGCAGTACTTGCTGAACGCCTCCATTTCCTTGTCCCAGACCATGAGCTGGAGGATGATGTCCCCAGCATCCCTGGCGGCGAACGTCATGCGCTTCGAGCGCATGAACAGCTCCATGAGACCGTTGATGAACTTGTCCATCCTCCTCTGAAACTCGGCGGGATCTTGATTGACATGAAAGCTCATACTGCACACTCCCTCGTGGCAGACGAGGCCATCCCCGCTACATTTTACGGCATCCCCCACTTACTTGCAATATACACATATCTAGTATATAATTTGCTGGTCCGAATATGTAGAAACGTTCGGGCGTCGTCCGACTAAGGAGCGTGATCCATGGGACTTTTCAGTAAGCCGGAAGGCTCTGGGAACCCCAAGAGGAAGAAGGCCAAAAGGCCGAGCAGCAAGTCGCTGTTCGACTGGACGGTCGTCGCTCGGGTTCAGGCCATGGTCACCGCAGCCAGCGGTGTTGCCAGAATGCCCAAGTCCGAGCCCGGCAGCAAGGCGGGCAGCGGCTACGCGCAGGGGCTGCTCAACGCAACCCCGAAGAAGCCCCAGCTCAAGGTGCTGGCCATCAAGCGGGGTGAGGATGACACCACCGTCACCGTGGGCATCGCTACGCCCAATGGTGACGTGGTCAACAGCTTCACCACCAAGGGCGTGCTCACACAGCACAACGCCCTCGCTACCGGCAACAGCATCGCGAGCTTGCTCAAGGATCCTGCGGCGGCCGGCACCTGCGGCCAGAAGCTCCTGGAGCTGACTCGCGCGCCGGAAGGTACGCAGATGGCCTTCACACTGGGATCCAACAAGCGGCTCATGATCGAGTCGGGAGAGGGGTGATGGCATGTCCTCCGCCCTGTCGCTCAAACTGATCGTGGACTTCGCGATCATCCTGTTCCTCCTCCGACCCGTCGTGGGTCTGGTGGTCGACGCGTTCAAGGTGATGCTGCGGATGGCCCTCGCGGGCCTCGTCCTCAACGTCATCCCCCTGGACTTCATCGACGACTGGAGCAAGGCGGGAGCAGGCTGGGCGCATGTCACGGCGCAGTACGTGCCGGTCATCGCCCTGATCGCGCTCGTCGCGCTCAGCACGGCCAACCTGATTTTTCTCAACGGCACGACCGCCGAGGGGATCATCAGGCTGGTGTTCTACATCGTCGGTGGAGTGTTCACGGTCGGGTCCACGCAGTGGCTCGCCTGGGAACAGTCCATCGGCTCGGTGGCGAGTGGTCTCGTGGGCATCGCGACCCACACCCTCGGCATCTTCGGCGTCGTCGTCTGACGACTTCGCCACACCTCCCGTCCGCCGTGAGCCCCAACCAGGGGTTCCGGCGGGCGGGAGGAGCAGCACCCCCTTTTTTTGCCACCCCAATCGTATTGGGGCATTTATTTTATATAGAGACAAACCAATCGTGCTATTATAATCATAAGCACAGTAGTAACACGGAAATAAACGAATTTATGGCACGGCTACCAATACCTGGGGCAGACAGTGAGACGTGGGGAGAGATCCTTAACGAGTACTTAACTGTCTCCCATAATGCCGATGGCACCCTGCAAGCCTCTGCCGTATCCAGTGCCGGTGCTATACCTTCGAGCACAGTTACCACCAAAGGAGACCTCATCGTCGGAACAGGCAACGCTGCTGTTTCGCGTCTTGGAGCCAGCGCGGACGGCAAGATTCTTACGGCGGATTCAGGGCAGCCCGCAGGCCTAACATGGAGCATCGCTACAGAAGGCCCTGCCTACCCGCTTGCTGGCTATAGCCTTGTTGCCGCCACTGAAAACCCCGGCTCTTTTGGTGGATCCGGGAGCATTGGTACGGGATACGTATGGCTCACTCGCATGTGGGTACCGCCATACACCAGCTTTAGTAAAATCGTACTTGCCGTAAAAACGGGCAACACCTACTCGGCCAGCGGCGTTCCCAACCAGCTAGGCTGGTATACGGATGACGGCATCTTACAGGATGTTACTCCTAATGATTCCACAATGTGGTCGACAAGCGACAGCTGGTATGTCGGCACGCTTACTAACCCCGTTCCCGCTCAAAGCACGGGCAGGTTTATTTACGTCGCTTCTATTACCGGCGGTTACAGTAACGTTTCGCACCTTTACATTGCCGGCGCCAACTACGCCCTCCTTGCGACCATACCAGGCTCTACCAGGCGTCGCTGCATGTATATAAACGCGCAAACCAGCCTTCCGGCATCATTCGATCCTACTTCATACGGTACAGCAACCTCTTATATCCCCTTAATGGGACTGCAGTAGGCAAACTAGTCTTTACGACGCCAAAGCTTTGATGGCCACCACATAGCACGGCCGACTTCAAGTGTTAGCGCAGGTACAAGCAACGACCGGACAACGATTGTATCGAGCAGCACGCCAAAGGCTACGATAAACGCGATTTGTGCCAGAAAGACGATAGGAATAACACTCAGTGCCGCAAAGGTTGCCGCAAGCACGACACCAGCGCTCGTGATAACGCCGCCAGTGACAACCAGACCCTTGATTGTCCCGCGAGCCACGCCGGCATTGATCGTTTCTTCACGCACGCGGGTCATGAGAAATATATTGTAATCAATACCCAGCGCCACCAAAAAGACAAATCCGAATATCACCACCGCCGGGTCGGCCCCAGGGAAATGCCACAAGTGATTAAACAGTACTGCTGAAATTCCCATCGTCGCCGCAAAAGAGAGCACCGTAGTAAGGAGCAAAAGGAGCGGAGCAACAATCGCCCGCAAAAGCAGCATCAGAATAATAGTTATCGCCGCTAATATAAGAGGAATAATCACCCTTTCGTCGCGCATAGCCGCTTCGTTGGTGTCCAGCTGCACCGCACTTGTGCCGCCTACCAGCGCATTACTATCTACCTTACGTACTTCGTCTCTCAGCCGCACTACCGTTTCCCGGGCGGCCAGCGAATCGGCGGCATCTTTTAACGTCACCTGAAACGCAACGTCACCGTTAACGATTTTTTCTTTTGCCTCTTTAAACGGATATGCTGCATCGGCGATACTTTTAGCCGTTGGGATAGCTGCTGATGCCTGCTGATAGGCGGCCTCTACCATTTGTTCGGGAGCTCCTGTCATCTGCTGCATAATCTGCATTTTTAGCCCAGCCAGCTGAGCGGCACGTTCTTTTTGTACGGAATCATAAATTTTTTGCCTTAGTTCGGCTTCTGCCCGGCCAACCGGCATTGCCCCGGCGTCCGTTCCGCCTGCCGTCACACTCACCGAATCCACACCTTTATCTGCCTCGATCGCTTCAACCGTCTCGGATCGCTTTGCAACATCAGCCACTACATACAGCGGCGACCCTGAGCCACTAGGAAAATGGGCGTCAAGTGTTTTTTGGCCATCCCGTGCCTCGGATTTACCGAGAATAAGATCACTCTGCGACACGCCTTCTGCCTTTAGTTGGAACACACCCGTGCAGGCAATAAGCAGAACGACAACCGCTCCTACCCAGATACGGCGCGGGTGACGGCGGACCAGACGGCCTACTTTTGTCCATACTACGTGGTTCTTTTCGTACTCGCTGTGTTCCTTGGTTTCTGCATATTGCGGTCGTTTTGGCCAAAATGCCACCCGGCCAAACAGCATTAATAGTGCAGGTAAAAATGTCAGCGCCGCAATAATCGAGAGAACAACCCCAATGCCGCCCACCGGCCCTAATGCCTTGTTTGAGCCCAGATCCGACACCAACAGACACAGCAACCCTATAGTAACGGTACTGCCAGCGGCAATAATCGGCTCAAACGACGCTTTTAACGCCGCCTTTGTGGCTTGCCAGGTTGTTTGATAATGAGTCAGCTCTTCGCGGAAGCGCGAAATATATAATAGCGAGTAGTCCGTTGCCGCGCCGATCACCAGGATGAACAAGATCCCCTGCACCTGTCCGTTCAGCTGGACGATGTCGGCCTGGGCCAGGTGGTACACAACCAAAATGGCCGTTGCCAGTGCTGCCATGGATGTCATAAGAACAATAAAAGGTAAAAATGGCGAGCGGTACACAATAAGAAGAATGGCGAACACAACGCCAAGCGCCACAAACAGTAACGTACCATCGATACCCGCAAAAGCACCCTGCAAATCGTGCGCAAAGCTAGCGGGACCCGTTAATTGATAGGAAACCGACAGTTTGGCGTTATTCAATGTATCTTTTAATTTTGGAAATACCGCTTTAAAATCAGCATCGCTTTTAAGAGGTACGACAGTAAAAGCTGCTTGACCGTCATCGGAGATAATCGGCGGCGATATCTTTCCCTCTACGCTCTCTACGCGGGCAAGCTTGTCGTTAACGTTCTTCAGGGCGGTCGTATCGCTTGCAGTCAGTTTTTTGTCGTTGTTACTATATACCACAAGGATCGGGATCGTTTTTTCGTCCCTAAACTCCGCCAGTTTATCGTTGACCTTCGTCGACTCGGCACTTTTGGGTAAAAAGGTCGTAAGGTCGGTACTGGACACATCACTGATCTTGCCAAAATATGGTCCGCCAATACCGGCAAGCGTAAGCCATGTAGCGAGCAACACGCCAGGAATAAGTACTCGGATCCACTTTGAAGGGTTTTTTGTTTTCATACTTTTAAGT
>DATJIC010000011.1:0-5426 GCA_035493555.1 Verrucomicrobiia bacterium
CGGCCGTAGGCCGTTTTACCTCGATTGCCTTCACGCCGCTTTGCAGCGAGTGAGGCGGCGAGCAGGGGATACTGTTTCTTGCATTTACCGCACAAGAAATCAGTTCCATTGCATCGCGGGTTGAAGCACATGGACATAGTAGCCTCGTCTTGATAGGCGATGGTAAGTCGCGTCCGATTCCTACATACGTATGTTAACGTACGTATAATTATATGTCAACATAAACGTGGCTTATCGATAAAACTCCTATTTGGCGCAAAGTGTGGCTTTCGAGCAGCAACTGTCGTCTGGAGACTATTGCCTCTAACTAGTCTCTAGGACACTAAGGCTATATCTGTTATAATAAAGAAAATTGATACCGGTTAACAAACGGAGACTCTTATGTCAGGACACAGTAAATGGTCAACTATTAAGCGCGAAAAAGGTGCTAAAGACGCCAAGCGTGGCGCAGTTTTTACTAAAATTGGAAACCAAATTGCTATCGCGGCCCGCGGTGGTATTGACCCGACGATGAACTCGGCACTTGCACTTGCGATCGAAAAAGCAAAGCAGGCAAACATGCCGGTTGCAAATATTCAGCGCGCAATCGACCGTGTTGCAGATAAAAACGCAGCCGCCCTTGAAGAGGCGACCTACGAGGCATATGGTCCTGGCGGAATCGGTATTATTATTGAGGTAGCAACCGACAACAAAAACCGTACCTATCCAGATGTTCGCACGGCACTTACAAAAAACGGCGGCAACATTGCCGAACCTGGTAGTGTGGCATTTCAGTTTACCCGCAAGGGAGTTATCCGCGTTGCCGCAAGTGGCGAAGATGCGCTTTTAACTGTACTTGATGCTGGTGCCGAAGATGCAGCAGAGGAAGACGGTGAGCTTATTGTATACACCGACCAAAAAGAGCTTGCCAAGGTTCGCACGGCAATTATTGATGCAGGGTTGGAAGTAAAAGAGGCAGAACTGCAGTACGTTCCAAACGCGCAGGTTGAAATTGATGACTCTGAAGTTGCGCGTAAGGTGTTAAAAGTGCTCGACGCACTTGATGATCTTGACGATGTGGTGAATGTGCATACAAATGCCGACATTACCGTTGACGTCGAATAACGTATACTAACAACATGAGAATTATTGGTATCGACCCAGGCACAGGTATTTTGGGCTTTGGGGTTGTTGATGTGGTAAAGGGTAAGGCACGCATGGTAACCGCGGGTGTTATTACCACACCCGCGCATACGCCAATAGACGAGCGGCTTGAAGAGATTTTTGATGGCCTTACGGAAATTATTGCCGAGACAAAACCCGAGGTTATGTCGATAGAGCAGCTATTTTTTGCGCGCAACGTTACCACGGCCATAAGCGTGGCGCAGGCACGGGGTGTGGCAATACTTACCGGCCGCAAGGCAAAATTGCCCATTGCCGAATACACGCCAATGCAAATTAAACAAACGCTTACCGGCTACGGCAAGGCTGATAAAAAGCAGGTGCAGGAGATGGTGCGGATTCACCTTGGCTTAAAAGACATACCAAAGCCAGACGATTGTGCCGATGCTTTGGCGGCTGCAATTACGTATTCTATGATGAGCCGCGGGCAGTGAAATTTTTGCTATTTATATAAGTAGAAGCGTGATACTATGAAAATCTAATGCTTTCATAGGGGAATTTTGAATGGTCCGATTAGCCGCCGAAGTGTCCGAAAAATGTGCCGTAGCCGGAGTGTGGGGAAACAGTGACGCTGCCAGGTTAACAGCCATAATGTTGGAAGAGCTACAGCACCGCGGGCAGGATGCCACGGGTATTGTAACGCGCGGCAGCAAAGGCGACCTACTGCGCCACGTAGAGTTAGGGCTGGTGGCAACGGCCTACCCAGAGGCAACTTTGCGCAGCCTTGAGGGCAGGGTAGCGATAGGGCATAACAGGTACGCAACAAGCGGCGGTGCCTCGGACTTTGAACATATCCAACCCTTTGCAGACGCCAAAACAAGCTGGGCGCTGGCGCATAATGGCAACCTTTCGGTGGTTGCCCCGCTAGCCCGCTTTTTGGTGCAAAAGAATGTGCCCGGGCTTTCGCTTATGAACGATTCGGGAATGATTCATGCGGCGGTAAGCCATTATTTGGGATTGGGGAGTGGGGTAGCAGAAGCAATAGAGTACGTCTTCCCTCTTCTTACGGGTGCTTTTTCGTGCGTGGCAATGCACGGCGAGAAGCTGGTGGCGTTTCGCGATGCGTGCGGTATTCGCCCGCTGTCGTACGGCCGGCTGCCAGGCGGCGGTTATGCGGTTGCCTCGGAAACCCGCGCGTTGGATGCGCTGGGCGCAACCGACCAAAAAGATATTTTGCCGGGCCAGGTACTTATTATTAGTGAGGCAGGTGTGCAAATGGTGCAGGTGGCAAAACCAAACCCTAAACTTGATATTTTTGAGCTGGTCTATTTTGCACGTGGCGATAGCCGGTTATACGGGCGGGTTGTTGAGGATATACGGTACGATTTTGGCGTACAGCTGGCACGCGAACAGCCGCTTGGGGGAGACCAAAAATCAATTGTCGTGGTGCCGGTTCCGCGCTCGGCTATTCCGGCCGCTGAGGGGTATGCCAAGGAGAGCGGTTTGCGTTACGCGGAGGGGATTAAACGCTCTAGCCGTCTGCGGACATTTATTAAGCCAAACCAGGAGGCGCGCAAGCAGGCGGTTCGCGAAAAGCTAGTCCCCGACCCCACTGTTTTAAGTGGCAAGCGGGTGGTGTTAATTGAGGATTCGATAGTGCGCGGGACAACGCTTGGCGTACTGATTGAAATGCTTAAAGAGGCAGGCGCAGCTGAGGTGCACGTACGTATTAGCTCGCCGCCGGTGCGGTTTCCTAATTTTTACGGTATTAATATGCCCTCGCAGGCCGAGCTTATCGCGCATGGCCGTACGGCAGAGGAGATTTGCCAGATAATTGGGGCCGATTCGCTTGGCTATCTTTCGGTTGAGGGCATGCTACAAGCCACCCGTCGTTCACCAGAATCGTTTGACGTGTCGGTGTTTACGGGTGAGTATCCGGTGGATATTGGCGGACACCGAGATGAAATTTCGGCCACTGATTCACCAAGGTTAGCGTGGCAGAATAACCCTGCGCCCGTTTAGTGATAGTGCACTTTAAGGGGTTACGTATTATAATAAGGGCATGATCCGACAAGGAACTTATACGAAGCGGGTGACAAGAGTCACGCGTATTAAACGTTCACTCAAGCGCCGGTGGCATTGGTTTAAGAGGCTTTCTAAAAAGAAGAAAGCCTTGCTTATTTCTGCCCCTGTTGCCGCATTTTTAATTTTGACTCCCCTACTCACGTATATTTATTACTTTAATGATATTGGTGACCAGGAACGGCTGATGAACCGGAACAATACCGGCATTGTTTTAACGGACAGAAACGGTAAAACCATCTATAGCGTTGGCCGCGCCCAGCACGAAAAAATGGTGCCGCTTAGCAGCATATCAACGTACGTGCAAAAGGCGCTTGTTTCTTCGGAAGACAAGGACTTTTATAAGCACGGCGGGTTTTCGATAACCGGTATTTTGCGTGCTATTAAGGGCGGCGGTGAAAACGGCGGCGGCTCAACACTAACTCAGCAACTGGCCAAAACCAACCTGCTTACCGACCAACATACGCTGCTGCGTAAATACCAGGAGCTAACGCTTTCGATCGCTATTGAAGCGAGGTACTCGAAAGACCAGATTATGGACATGTACTTAAACTCGGTGTTCTTTGGGGGAACGAGTTTTGGAATTGATGAAGCGGCTAAAACGTACTTTAACAAGCCGGCTAAAAACCTCGACCTTGCGCAAAGTGCCATGCTTATTGGTATCTTGCCAGCTCCTAACGCGTACTCGCCAACGATTGGCAACCCAACGTATGCTAAAGAGCGCCAAACCTACGTGCTAAAGCGCATGGTTGAAGACGGCTATATTACCGCCGACCAGCAGCAAGCGGCGCTGAACGAGAAACTTACCTATGCACCACCAAAGAGCCAGAGTGCAGGCGAGGCACCGCACTTTGCACAAATGGTTCTTAACCAGCTTTACGACAAATATGGCGAAGAAAAGGTAATTCGTTCTGGATACCAGGTAAAAACCACGCTCGATCTAACATTGCAGCATACGCTTGAGAACAATATCAATGACCATATAGCGTTTATCCAGTCTAATGGCGGGTCAAACGCCAGTGGTGTTGCTATTGACCCAACATCCGGTGAAGTCCGCGCACTTGTGGGGAGCGCCGATTGGAACAATACCAGTTGGGGTAAAGTAAACATGGTCACAACATCGCGCCAGCCCGGCTCGAGCTTTAAGCCGATCTACTACAGCGAAGCGCTTGCCGAGGGTGTTATTACGCCCGCAACCATACTGCACGACGTACCTACCGATTTTAACGGGTATAAACCACTTGACGCCGACCGTTTGTTCCGCGGTGACATAACGGTGCGCAGGGCGATCAGCCAGTCGCTTAACATTCCGAGTGTTGAGGTACTACAGAAACTTGGCGTCAGCAAGGCGGTTGCGGCGGCGAACCGCATGGGAATTTCTACAATTGATTCTAGTAAAAACTATGGCTTGTCGCTGGCACTTGGATCGGCCGAGGCGCCGCTGCTTAAAATGACAAATGCCTACGCGGCCTTTGCTAACCAAGGCCAGCAATACGACACAACGATAATCCAGCAGATTAATAATAAGTACGACCAAAAAATTTACACGGCAGAAGAAAAGAGCAAAGAGGTAATCAGCCCGCAGGGTGCGTTCCTTATTTCTGATATTTTGTCCGACTACAACGCACGCGCGCCTATATTCGGCTACTCGCTAACCGTGCCAGGTCACACCGCAGCGGTAAAAACGGGTACGACCGATGACGATCGTGACGCCTGGACAATAGGATATACGCCGCAGCTGGCCGTTGGCGTGTGGGTAGGAAACAATAACAACGAAAAAATGCTTAACGGCGGATCGCTCATGGCTGGCCCTATTTGGGTTAATACAATGGAGGCTGCACTGGAAAAAGTAAGCGACTCAAAGTTCACTATTCCGGCCGGCGTTATTCAAAAACCCGTTTGTTACGGGAGTGGCGGTCTTGCAAGTGGCACGGGTACCAACACGTATAACGAGTACTTTTTAGCCTCTGCCCTGCCAACGACAACCTGTGATGCGACGCAAAAAACCACAACCGAGAACACAGACAAAACTAAGAAGCCCGACACGGGCAAAAAGCAAGACACGACGACGAGCGGTGATAGTACCGGCGGAACGGACACGACCGATACCAGTGGTACAACCGATGGTACTGATGGAACCGGCGGTACTGACACGGGCACTGGCGGAACGGGTGACACCGGCACTGGGACGGGTGGAACCGGAACGGGCGGCGATGGCACGACGCTTCCAATAACACCGTAAA
>DATJIC010000012.1:0-39435 GCA_035493555.1 Verrucomicrobiia bacterium
GAAGGCGCTGTACGATGCAGTAAAGGTTACGTATGGTCCAAAGGGCCGCAACGTGGTGATCGCGAAAGGCTACGGTGGTCCAACGGTAACCCACGATGGCGTAACGGTTGCCGAGAGTGTTGACTTGCCCGAGAACGATGACGAGACGCTCGGCTACAAAGTGGGGGCAGAACTTATTAAGCAGGCTGCGAGCAAGCTGAATAAGGTAGCCGGTGATGGTACAACCACCGTAACGGTTCTGACCTACAATATTTTGAAGGAGGCCAACCGTCTTATTGCTGCCGGTCACAATCCGCAGGAACTCCGAAAAGGTATCGAAGCAGCGGGGGCTGAGGTGGTGAAAAAACTCGACGGCCTGAGCGAAAGCATTGAAGGTAAAAAGGCTCGTGTTGCCGAGGTTGCCACAATCAGTGCGGGCGACGCCAGTATTGGAACACTTATTGCCGACGTGATTGAAAAAGTAGGCAAAGACGGCGTCGTAACGGTAGAGGCTGGCCAGGGTCTTGAGATGGAAGCCGATGTAGTAGAAGGCTTTAATCTTGACCGCGGCTTTGTCAGCGCCCTGTTTGCCACCGATGCCAACCGCCAAGAAGCCGTATACGAAAAACCAGTTGTTCTTATTACCGACAAAAAGATTTCAAGCGTTCAGGAGTTCCTGCCGATGCTTGAAAAACTGGCCCAGGCCGGTAAAAAGGATGTCGTACTGATTGCCGATGACGTTGAGGGTGAGGCGCTGAGTGTTCTTGTACTCAACAAGCTAAAGGGTGTTTTTAACACGGTGGCCGTCAAGGCACCAGCATTTGGTGACCGCCGCAAGGAAATCCTGGAGGACATCGCTATTCTTACCGGTGCTACGGTTATTAGCGAAGACCGCGGCATGTCGTTTGAGAACGTTGGTCTTGAAGTGCTTGGCTCTGCCCGCAAGGTAATTGTTGGTAAAGACGAAACGACGATTATCGAAGGCGGCGGCAAGGCAAGCGAGGTAAAAGCCCGGATTGCGCAGATCCGCGGCCAGGCCGAGAATGCCTCGAGCGAATACGACAAAGAACAATACGAAAAACGCGCGGCGGCGCTTTCGGGCAAAGTGGCGGTTATTAAAGTCGGCGGTGCATCCGAGACCGAGATCGACGAAAAGAAGTTTCGCGTTGACGACGCCGTTGCCGCAACTAAAGCCGCGCTTGCCGAGGGTATTGTTGCCGGCGGTGGCGTCAGCCTTGTCAATCTTTCGGCCGCAATTGTCGCCGAAGGCAGTGACAGTATAAGCGCTGGCCGCCAGATTTTGAAAAACGCGCTTCGGCAGCCGTTCCTCCAGATTATGGCAAACGCTGGCCTTAACAGCGAAGCACTGCTTGCGCAGGTTGAAGCTGGCAAGCCCGGGTTTGGTATTAACGTTAACAGCCCTGAAAAAGGACTGGTTGACGTAAAGAAAGACGGTGTGATTGACCCGGCACGCGTTACCAAAGAAGCGGTGCAGAATGCGGTGTCTATCGCCTCGACCGCTGCAACCATGGGTGCGCTGGTTGTTGACATTCCGGAGCCTGAAGCACCTGCTATGGGCGGTGGCATGCCTGGCATGGGGATGATGTAGTTAAAAAGCCCAAATAGAACAAAACAGACCGTCAGTGTGACGGTCTGTTTTAGTAGTAAGCGTTGCTGCGTAGGTGCGGAGGCGGCCAGCTGGCCACTCCTCCGCACCCCGCAACCGGGGCTTCTAGTTCCGGAACATCTGGGCCATCGTGTGGCCCATGTCCGTCACCACCTCGATAGAGCGGATCTTGTTGCCCTCGAACTCGACGCGGTCTTGTGAGGGGACCTCGATGATCTCACCGGTCGGCTGGGCGGTGTGCCTGCCGTCGGCGCTCGTGAGGACTCCGCTGAATGTCATCGTCATCTTGTAGGTGATGACGAGGCGGTTCTCGGCCGGGTCCTCCGAGACGTTCACGACCTTGATCTTTCGGCCGAGGTCGGGGAAGGCGACGCGCTGGCGTCGGATCTCCCGCACGAGTTCGGCGAAGACCATGTCCGGCTTGGTTTCACCGAAGCTGGCCCTGAACCCGGGAGCGATGAGCTGCTGTGCTCGGGTCGTTTCGCCTTTCAGGAGGGCCTCCAGAAAGGCGCGGTAGTTACTTTCTCGTAGCGAGGGCATACATGCTCTCCGTATCTGTCCGGTTGCGTATTGGTGCGGGTGTGCACCGAATATTTATTGTAAAATATTTATAAACATATTGCAAATGCAAAAATAAAAGCGTTGGTGCTAAAAACCCGCCTGAACGGCGGGGTTTAGCGTGTTAGATGGCGGGCTGTTGCGGACCCGAGAGATAGTCGATTTCTTTAATGACATCCAGGAGTGCCTGCGCGCGACGGGCTTCGTCTGCAATGTTGCGGGCTGCTTCGTGAGCTGGCGCGATAAGGGCTTGGTCGTCGGTTGAGCGTAGAAGCAGAAGGTAAGTGTCAAACTTTTCTTCCGGCGCAACGTTTAGCTTGTCAACAAGAGGACGAAGTTCGCTCAGCGCATCTTTTTTAATAGACTCCAGGTCGCCGCCGCCCATTGAAGGCATCGCGGGCGGTATAGGTGAAAGCGGAGCAACTGGTACTTCGGGAGCCATAGTTGGTGCCGGGTCTTCAACCTGTGGTGCTGGCATTGTCATAGGGTCTGGTGTTTGTACGTCTGTTGGAGTATCGTTTGCGATCGGCGCTGTTGCGGCCTCTTCGGCTTGCTGGTTAACGCCAGCAAGAACTTTGGCTAGTTCCTGATCGTCGCTAATTGGTTGCTGACTTGTTGGTTGAATATCCATGCCCACCTCTAATATTAGTACTTATGCTTCTTTACTAAATACTGTATCATAATAGGAGGATACGAGTAAAGGATACGGACTTATTATACTGAGACCGTAGGAATAAGCTCGCTAAGCAGATAAAAGCAAAGGGTGGGTATATGTTAGACGATAATAATGTTTTACGGCAACGCGATCCTGAAGACGCGTTAGGTGTCGCCGCCGCTCAATTTGAGCAGGCACGGTTTTCAGTAAAGGTAGCCGAACCCGAACACGACGGCCGTGAAATTACGCGCGTTGTGGTTGTGGGGATGGGTGGTTCCGCTTTGGCTGCGCTTCTTGCCAAGGCCTGGCTTAAGAATGAAATGACCGTACCGTTTGAAGTCGTACGCACCTATGACTTACCCGAATACGTTGACTACAATACCTTGGTTATCGCGAGCAGCTACTCGGGGAATACCGAAGAAACGCTAGCCGGGCTTCAGGCGGCACGCGACAAATCGGCCCAAACCGCAATCATCGCAGCCGGAGGCAAGCTGCAGACTATCGCTAGTGACGAATCGATCTCGAACGTTTTACTACCGGCAAATCTCCAGCCGCGTATGGCAGTTATTTATAATCTCCGCGCGCTTATTGCGATTTTGGCACACTTTGGCATTGTCAGTTACGACCGTTTTGGAGAGATTGCCGACTGCGCCGACTGGCTGGGCGAGGAAACCCTCAACTGGGTCAGCGGTGTCACTACTGCTAAAAACTACGCCAAACAGCTAGCGCTGCTGAGCGTAGGAAAGTCGCCGGTATTTTATGCCGGAGGTCTTATGGCCCCGGTTGCCTACAAATGGAAAATCAGCTGGAACGAAAATGCTAAAAACCTTGCGTTCTGGAACGAATATCCCGAGTTTAACCACAACGAATTCCTCGGCTGGACTTCGCACCCTATTGAAAAACCGTTCGCCGTGTTCGATCTTGTCAGTCAGTTTGAACACCCGCGTATCTTAAAGCGGTTTGAGATCAGCGACCGGCTACTGAGCGGCAAAAGGCCAAAAGCGATGCCTATCCACCTCAAAGGGGACAGTGTCATTGCCCAAATGCTTTGGGGAAGTATCTTGGCCGACTTTGTCAGCATTTACGTCGCTATTTTAAATGGCGTTGACCCAACTCCCGTGCCACTTATTGAAAAACTGAAAAAAGAACTCGAAGACTAATTTTTAGTGGTATTGGCGAAGTGACTCTATAGGGTCTTTTCGTGCTGCCCGAAGGGCTGGGTAAAGACCAAACACAACCCCAACGATGATCGAGGTGCCAAGGGCGATGGCCGCTATCTGCCATGTGAGTGCTGGGTTAAAGGTGAGGAAGGTACTGATAAGAAACGCAATGCCGTATCCGCTAATAAAACCAAGCAGACCCCCGAAGCTACTAATAATAAGCGATTCAACCAAAAACTGAACAATAATATTACCGCTGCTGGCGCCTACTGCTTTTCGCAGGCCGATCTCGCGCGTCCGTTCGGCGACACCGACAAGCATGATGTTCATGATTCCTACGCCGCCAACGACAAGGGATATCGCCGCAATGAGGGTCATAATGGCGGTAATGGCATAAAAGAAGCGGTTAGCGGGCTGGGCGATTTCTTGCCCCGAAAGAACGCTAAAATCCCTTTCTCCCAGATGGCTATTAGTCAGTTTGGCGGTGATATCCTTGATAACACCCGGCAGGTCCGCCTTATTTTTAGCCCGCACGTCAATCTGCTGGATCTGCGCCGTTCCCTGATGGAAGCTTTTTCCTCCCTCAAGACTTAAGACAGCCGCATGGTCAAAATCGACACTGTTAAAATTAATAGGATTATTGATGGTTTTAAAAACGCCAATGACGGTAAATTGCTGGCCGCCCGATGTAAAGGTTTGGCCGATTGGCTGGTCGGTCCCAAAAAGGTCAACCGAAAGCCGGCTGCCTATAACGGCAGTGTTCTTATTGGTGACACTATCGATAAACTGGCCGTCGCGCATAGGAAGCTGTGCGATATCTGCAAGGGCGGGTGTCGTGGCAACGATAGTTCCTTGCGGTACGGTGTTTGAACTTGATTTGAGCGTGCTGTTAATGATCATGAGGGGTGCGGCCGCATCGACACCTTTTATGGCCTGGATATCCTCGTAATCCTGCTCGGTGATGGTACTTGTCGTGTAGGTTTGTTCGGTGGTGGGATTAGTAAAGCCCTCAAACCCACGTTGCGGAATGCCGGGACGCACAACGGCAATGTTGTCGCCGAGCGCAGCAACCTGCCCGGAGATAACCTGGGTAATACCTCCCGAAAGCGACAAGACAACCGTAATGCTGGCGACACCGATGGCAACACCGGTGGTCGTTAAAATACTGCGCATCCTCGTTAGGCGTAGCGAGTGGAGGGCGTTTTGGATGTGCTCGATAATAAGGGGGCGGTTCATTTTTTCTTCGCTTTCGTCTTTGATTTTTTGGTTTGCCGGGTAGTTTTTGGACGACGACTGGCGAGGCTGACTTTTGGTGCGGTTTTTACTAGTTCGATAGGTGTTTTAGTGTCGCTGGCGATCTGGCCGTCGAGCATATGGATAACGCGCGAGGCATAGGTAGTAAGGTCGGGGTTGTGGGTGACCATAATAATAGTGTTGCCGCGCTTGTGGATGTCGGAAAGTTCCTCCATGATAATATGGCTCGACTTGCTGTCCAGGTTGCCGGTGGGCTCGTCTGCCAGCACGATAGAGGGATTGTTAACTAGCGCGCGGGCAATGGCAACACGCTGCATCTGGCCGCCCGAAAGCTGCCACGGCATATAATATTCGCGCTCGGACAAATGGAAGTTTTTTAGACTATCGCTCGCCTGTTTAAGCCGGCGTACGCGGCTCATACCTTTGTAGGCAAGGGGAAGCGCGACATTTTCAATGACACTAAGACGGTTAATAAGATTAAAACTTTGAAACACGAACCCGATTTGCTGGCTGCGGATGCGTGCGTGCCGGCTGCTGCTCATTTTTTCAACGCTTTTCCCATCAAGAAAATACTCGCCTTCGTTTGCACGGTCGAGTAGTCCTAAAATATTCAGCAGGGTGGTTTTGCCGCAGCCGCTTGGCCCCATGATGGTGATAAATTCGCCCTTTTCAATTTGCAGGTCGATCTCATCCAGGACTGTTTGCTCGGCGTCGCCCATTCCGTACTTTTTTGTAAGGCCCTTAAGTTCGATGACGGGCAGTGTTTTCTTTTTGGCCATTCTCCCCTTATTATAGGTACGGCGTAAAGAGAAAAGCAACCATAAGAGGGGCGTAAATTATACAACTGGTAAATAAGGAGTCGCGTGGTTGCACATCTGGTAAAATAAGAAAGGTTACGGAGAGGTGGCCGAGTGGTTGAAGGCGCACGCTTGGAAAGCGTGTGTGCCAGCAATGGTACCGCAGGTTCGAATCCTGTTCTCTCCGCCATAAAAATAGAACATACATTCGTATGTTCTATTTTTATGGGCAATGGCAAGTAGTGCCCCTGGCCCGCGCACGTAAGCAGCGCGGGCCAGGGTGGTTCGACGAGGAGTCCCGGCGTCTATAAACCCTCGACCCGGGAAGGATCCAGGATGATCTGGCCGGGGAGGTGGAGGACCGTTGTTTCGCCGGTTACCTCCGAATGAAGCTGGACGCGTCCTCCTCCGATGTCGGTTGCGGTGTACAGGAGGGGGTTGGCTTTGTAGATGATGTTGATCATCGCCGTCCACTTCGTGGGGTTGGGGTAGGGGGTCCCTCGCGCCATCCACTCAGGGGTGATGTTGAGGGTGACGACGCCGCCCTTCATCACCATGGCGGCGGTTTTGATCTTGCCGCGGATGACGAGGTGGTTCTCCGGGTTTCGCACCTCGAACTGCCCTCCGGCAAACCGCCGGAAAGTTTCGCCTGTGAACTCCATCAGTCCTCCAGCAATCGGATTGGTCGAACAAATACTTATATCATGTAAATAATAAAAAAGCAACGATCCGCTGATCGATGCAGGGTTGTTGCCTCCCCCAGGCCTGCGGTTGTTGCGTGCAGACCTGGGGTACGTGGGCGGGCTGGCTCTAGGGGAGCTGCCTCAGGCCCACGACGTCGCTGGGGTTCAGCGTTGGTGCGCTTGCGGGGTAGAGGAACACGAGTTCATTCGCCACGGCGCTGCGCAGGATGTAACGCCCCTTGCTGAGCTTGGTGACGTGGAAGTTCGCCAGAGCGACATCGAAGTCAAGCTCCGTGGTCTGGTTGACCCACCTGGTCGGACGTTGGGCCGAGCCCTGGCCTGCCGCCTTCCAGTTCAGCCGAACCCGGAGCACTGCTTCGTTGCCGCTGCCGACAACAGTGATCTCTCTGATCTCGCCACAGAACACACTGCTCAGGTTCTGTGCCTTGATCTGGCCGCCCACAAGAGTTTGGACGATCCGGTTCGTTAACTCCATAACACTCCCTCAATCACTCCAATAGCGACCTGTCAGTTATACCATATGCCACAGGGAGATAAAATAGGGCCAGGCTTAGGAGTACTAAGTTTTTAAAAACCGCTATATATAGCGTTGTAAATAACAAACAGCACACTACAAGGTGTAAATGAGCTTGTGGTAATAAAAACACGACAAAAATGCTTGAAAACCAGCTATATAGTGTCTATAGTCATATCCAGACACTATATACATAGTAGTTCAATAAAAACACACATTTAGCAAGGAGGGTAACGCGACGCTACGGCGGTATCTTTCTTGTGCCCTTTGAGACGGGGTGTGAGGTAGAAATATAACTATATAACGTAGCAGGGGATATAAGGGGATGAGCGAAATTCATGTGGTAAAACGCGATGGCACCCGCGAACCATTTGACGCCAACAAGATCAACCTCGCGCTGGTAAAAGCCAGTGAAGGGCTTCCTGATCAGATTCAAAAAGTTGTTCAGGTCGCAACCGAACTACAGCTAACGCTTTTTGACGGCATTACAAGCGAACAGCTGGACGAGGCGGTTATTCATACCGCGCTGCAGAACGTAAAGGACGATCCTGATTTTGATAAGATCGCCGCACGGTTACTTTTAAAGAATATATATAAAAATATTCTGGGTGACTACGAAGACGAGAAAGAGCTTAAAAAGCTCCACGAGTTAAAATTTCCTGAATATATTAAGCAAGGAATCAAAGACGGCTTGCTTGACGAGCGCATGAGCACTAAAGTTTTTGATATTAAAAAGCTCGCTAAAGCGCTCGATCCGTCACGCGACCAACTGAGTAAATACCTCGGCGTAGTGACCAACAAAAACCGCTACGCACTTCGCAAGCAAAGCGGCGCGCCTATTGAGGTTCCCCAGTTTACCCACATGCGTATTGCTATGGGCCTTAGCTTTAACGAAGAAGACCCAACCGAAGCAGCAATCGATTTTTACCGCCATATGTCCAACCTGGATTACGTTCCTGGCGGCAGCACCCGGGTTAATGCCGGGGGTTCGTTCCCTCAGCTTTCTAACTGTTTCCTGCTAGAAGTGCAGGATGACATGGAATCTATCGCCAAAGGTGTCCGCGACGTTATGTGGATCGCCAAAGGTACTGGCGGTATCGGTATTAGCCTTAATAAGCTTCGTGCCGCGGGCAGCCCGGTAAAGACTACGAACACTGAGTCGACAGGCCCGATTCCATTTATGAAGATGATCGATACGGCACTGTTTGCCGTTAGCCGTAAGGGTAAAAAAGCTGGTGCGGCGGCACTGTACATGGAAAACTGGCACCTTAACTTTCCGCAGTTTTTGGACCTCAAGCAGAACTCGGGTGACCCATACCTTCGCACCCGCCTTGCCAACACCGCCGTATTTATGAGCGACGAGTTTATGAAACGCGTGCAAAAAGACCAGGATTGGTACCTGTTTGACCCGGCCGAAGTTGCCGATTTGCCAGAACTCTACGGCGAAGAATTCTCTGCCCGCTACAAAGAGTATATAAAGCTGGCTGAGGCTGGGAAGATGCGTGAGTTTAGTAAAATCAAAGCCCGCGAGCAGTTCCGCCAGATTTTGATTACGCTGCAGGCAACCAGCCACCCATGGCTCACCTGGAAGGACACTATCAATGTCCGCGCGCTGAACAACAATACTAGCACGATTCACCTTTCCAACTTGTGTACCGAAATTACGTTGCCGCAGGACGAGAACAACACGGCTGTTTGTAACCTTGTCAGCATTAACCTTTCGGCACACCTTCAAGAGGATAAGACGTGGGACTGGGACCGCCTTGCTGCAAGTACGCGCAGTGCTATCCGTCAGCTCGACAACCTCTGTGATATTACGAATACACCAATCCCTGAAGCGATGCACTCCAACCTGCAAAACCGCGCACTTGGTCTTGGCATGATGGGCTTTACCGATGTCATCGAGCGTCTTGGCTACAGCTACGAAAGCGAAGAAGCTTACGACCTGATGGACCAGCTGACCGAATTTATCAGCTACAACGCCATCGACGAATCGGCAGACATGAGCAAAACCCGCGGCAGCTACCCGACATTCAAGGGTAGCGGTTGGAGCAAAGGCTTGCTCCCGGTTGACACGCTGGACGCACTGGCCGAGAATCGCCACGTAAAAGTAGAGGTAAACCGCAAAAAACGCCTCGACTGGGAGACACTGCGCGCCAAAGTGAAAAAAGGTATGCGTAACGCTACTCTTATGGCCATTGCGCCAACTGCCAACATTGCGCATATTGCCGGCACGACGCCAGGTATCGACCCGCAATTTGCCCAGATCTTTTCGCGTTCAACACTAAATGGCAAGTTTCTAGAGGTAAACGTTAACCTTGTGAACGACCTAAAAGCTATTGGTTTGTGGGACGAAGTAAAAGAGGACGTACTGCGCCTTCAGGGTGACGTACAACAGATTGATGTCGTTCCTCAGGCTATCAAAGACGTGTACAAAACAAGCTTCCAGCTGAGCCCGTACGCGTTTATCGAAGTTGCGGCCCGCGCCCAAAAATGGGTCGACCAAGCAATCAGCCGCAATATGTACCTTGAGACACGCAACATTGACGATTACGTAGAAATTTACAGCACTGCCTGGAAGAAAGGTCTTAAAACAACCTACTACCTACATGTAAAGCCACGTCATCAGGCGGAGCAAAGCACGGTAAAAGTAAACAAAGCCGAAACCGGCGGCGGTCCGCGAAAAGCTGGCTTCGGGTTCGCTAAAGCAAAACAAACGGTCTAATAATTAGGGGGATACAACAATGGGCATGAACGCTAACACAATCATCAACGACGAAATGAGCCTAGAGGAAAAACTCGCTGCTATCGAGCTGGCTATGCAAAACGCTCAGGAGCAGGCTAACGAAGAGGCCGCACAGAACGGCCAAATCGCCGCACCGCTTGACCCAGCCGACCTGACTATGTGTGAAGGTTGCCAGTAGGGGTACTATGAATATTATCAAACGACTAATGAAAGAAATGGAGCATTATCATGGCCGGCATTCTCGGAACAGGTATCCAAGACGGATTACTTCTTAAACCAATCAACTACCAATGGGCGTACGATCTGTACAACCAGGCGGTAGCGAACACCTGGTTTCCAAACGAAATCCAGCTAGGTCAGGATCTTGCCGACTGGAAAAAAATGAGCGACGAAGAGCGCCACGCGCTCGAGTTCCTCATGAGCTACTTCAACCCGAACGAGCTGTTGGTCAATAAGGCGCTTGCCTTTGGCGTGTACCCGTACGTTAACGCGGCCGAATGTCACCTCTACCTTGCCAAGCAGATGTGGGAAGAAGCCAACCACTGCATGAGCTTCGAGTACGTGCTGGAGACGTTCCCAATTAACCGCGATAAAGCCTATGCAGCCCACGTTGAGACGCCAAGCATGGCGCGCAAAGAGGAATTTGAGACCAAATTCATCAAGCGCATGACCGAGCAGACACTCGATATCACAACGACCGAAGGTAAAAAGGACTTTATCCGGAACCTGATTGCCTACAATATTATTCTTGAAGGCATCTGGTTTTATAGCGGCTTCATGGTGGCGCTTAGCTTCCGCCAGCGCAACCTGCTGCGCAACTTCGGCAGCCTGATCGACTGGGTTGTCCGCGACGAAAGCCTGCACCTTAAGTTTGGTATCAACCTTATTTTGACCGTCCTTGAAGAAAACGAAGATCTCCAAACCGAGGAATTTGCCGCCGAAATTAAGCAGATGATCCTTGACGGTGTCGAGATGGAAGAGCAGTACAATAGAGACCTGTTGCCGAACGGTATCTTGGGCCTTAATGCCGACTACATCAACCAGTACGTGAAGTATCTGGCCGACCGCCGCCTGGAAGAACTTGGTTTTGATGCCCACTACAAGGTGAGCAACCCGGCCAAGTGGATGGCTACCGCCAACGACACGCTGGAACTGGTTAACTTTTTTGAGAGCACCAACACCAGTTACGAGGTTAACGCAGGTGCGGGCGGCCAAAGCCCCAGTGCCGACCGCGACGAAAACGATCCGGATAACAGCATTTTAAAAAAGTAAGGTAACGGCAAAATAAAGTGGGTGCGGCGTAAGCTGCACCCGTTTGCCCTAGGTAGGTTATGAAAACGGAGTTAGAGGTAAAGTTCGCCAATGTAAATATCGAGGCGATCCGGCAGGCGCTACAGGCGGCTGGCGCTGTTTGCGAACAGCCTATGCGCCTTATGAAGCGGGCGCTGGTTGAAGAACCGCATCACCAGGCAGAGCACGCGTTTCTCCGTATCCGCGACGAGGGTGATAAAACGACACTTACATTCAAACGGCGTGCCGACCCCGACGCCGCAAGTATCGATAGCGTCAAGGAACTTGAAGTCGAGGTGAGCGACTTTGATAAGACGGTAGAGATTTTTTCAGAGGCTGGCTGGAAGTACAAAACCTTTCAGGAGAGTAAACGCGAAACCTGGAAGCTAGACGGTACTGAAGTTGTGATCGACGAGTGGCCGTGGCTTAACCCTTATATCGAAATAGAAGGGGAGAGCGAGGCCGGTATCAAAAAAGTCGCCGAAAAAATAGGCCTTTCGTGGGATAACGTGTTGTTCGGCCACATTGATGCACTGTATGAAATGCAGTACGAATTCCAAGAGGGTATCCGGGGCGTCATCGATCTTCCCGAAGTGAGGTTTAACGCGCCCTTGCCGGCGCAGTTTGCACCAAGGAAAGCAGCGTAACGTTTCATGAACGCCCTTAAAAGCCTCAGTGAGGTCCATCGCTCCATCTCTTTGCCTCCTTCGAATGCCTCGTTTATCCGCAAGCTTTTGGCGTTCACTGGTCCTGGCTATATGGTGGCGGTGGGCTACATGGACCCGGGCAACTGGGCTACCGACCTTGGGGGCGGTTCGGCGTTTGGCTATACGCTGCTGTTTGTTATTTTACTCTCTAGTATTTTTGCGATGTTCTTGCAGCACCTAACGGTTAAAATCGGCGTGGTTACAGGGTTTGATCTGGCGCAAATTTGCCGGCAGGTGTTTCCGCGCTGGGCGAACGTATTTTTATGGCTGATGGCCGAACTGATGATTATTGCCTGTGATCTGGCCGAAGTAATCGGGACCGCCATAGCACTCGAACTCCTGTTTCATATTCCGCTTGCAATAGGCGTGGTCATTACGGCACTTGATGTTCTGCTTCTGCTCTTCCTGCAAAAGAAGGGTATCCGTTGGCTTGAAGCGCTTGTCATTGCACTGATTGCGATTGTTGTCGTTTGTTTTGTCTTAGAGCTAGCGTTTTCGCAGCCGGAGATCGCGCCGCTGCTTGCAGGGTTTGTGCCGGTAAAAGAGTTGTTCACTAACCAGGAAATGCTGTTCATTGCCGTGGGGATCTTAGGGGCGACCGTCATGCCTCACAACCTGTATCTGCACTCGGCTGTCGTGCAATCAAGGGCGCACGAGCTGACCAAAAGGGGGAAGAGGGAGGCGATTAAATTTGCGACGATCGACTCGAGTATCGCCTTAACGCTGGCGTTCTTTGTTAATGCCTCGATTCTTATTCTTGCCGCCGCCGCTTTCTTTACAACCGGCCATTCCGAAGTGGCAGAAATAGGCGACGCTTATAAGTTGCTGGCGCCGCTGCTCGGCGTAGGGTTGGCAAGTACGCTTTTTGCCGTGGCACTGCTAGCGTCGGGGCAAAACTCAACAATAACGGCGACGCTGGCGGGCCAGGTGATTCTTGAAGGATTTATGAACATCCGGATAAAGCCGTGGGTACGCAGGTTGTTAACGCGCTCGCTTGCTATTATTCCCGCGGTTGTCATTGCTATTGTGTTTGGCGGCTCCGGTCTTTCCAGGCTGCTTATTTTTAGTCAGATTGTCCTTAGCCTGCAGTTGCCGTTTGCTATTTTACCGCTAGTCTACTTTACGAGCAGCAAAAAGCATATGGGCGAATTTGTAAACCGCCCGTGGCTAAAGGCGGTCATAGCTATGATTGCTACGGTCATTACAGGGCTAAATGCATGGCTCATCTTTCATACCTTCGTGGCGGGCGCCTAAAATGAGGCGCGCGGCAATAAAAGCGTCTATACTATGTATATGAAAACCAAACTTCTTGTCTTTGGCATTACCGGCGATCTCAGCACCCGTAAGCTACTCCCCGCACTTCAGTCGATTCTTGCCTCAAAAAAACTCGGCAGCAACTTTGAGATTATTGGCGTCTCCCGGCGCGAAGTAGCCATCGAGGACCTGCTTATTCAGTCGCTTGGCAATGCGTCGCTAAAGCCGTACGTATCGGTTTTTTCAATGGATCTGGCAAAGGGTGAGGAGTATGAAAAACTAAAACAGTACGTTGCCCTAAAAGAGGACGAGCAGCTGCTTGTTTACCTTTCGGTACCTCCAATGGCTGCCACGCAGATCGTGGATTACCTGGGTAAGGCAGGGATCAATACCCCGAATGTGAAGCTATTGTTTGAAAAGCCCTTTGGTGTTGATCTTACTTCTGCCCAAGAGGTGATTTCGCGGACGGCGAAGTATTACGACGAGGCGCAAATTTACCGCATCGACCACTACCTGGCAAAAGAAATGGCGCAAAACATCGTGGCATTCCGGGGAGGCAATGCATTGTTTGGCCACGTATGGAACAATGCGGCAATCGAGAAGGTCGAAGTCGTGGCGCTTGAGAAGATAGGCATTGAAGGAAGGGCGGGGTTTTATGAACAAACCGGTGCCCTGCGGGATTTTGTTCAGGGACATTTGATGCAGTTACTGGCGTTGGTATTAATGGAAGTACCGCCAAGCTTCGACTGGGACGAGCTGCCAGATTTACGTAAGGCAGCACTTGAGGCGATTCATCCTGGAGATCCGCGCCAGGCGGTCCGCGCGCAGTATGAGGGCTACCAGCACGAAGTGGATAACACCGGCAGTCTCACGGAGACATTCGTTTCGCTTCATCTCAGTTCTGGCGATGCGCGCTGGAAGAACGTTTCGCTGGTGGTGACAACAGGCAAATCCATGAACAAAAAAGCGACCGAAGTACGCATTTATTTCCGCAAGTTCCATGATGCCCAAAGCAACTGTCTTATTTTTCGTATTCAGCCGGACGAGGGGATCGAGATCGACCTGTTCACTAAAAAGCCAGGGTACGAGCAAAAATTCGAAAGCCAAAAACTGGGCTTTTCGTACCCCGAAGATGCTGTCCTACCCGACGCTTACGAGCAAGTACTGGTTGATGCCATTCTGAGCAAAAAAAGTTTGTTCACGTCGAGCGGAGAGGTGTTGGCCAGCTGGCGGATCCTTCAGCCAATCCTTGAAAGCTGGGATATGGCCGACCAACCACTGTTTATTTACCCAAAGGGATCGTCTACACATACTATAAGTAGCGTAGAATAGACAACAAGAAGCACCACATGTAGCGTACACACGGTAAAATGTGGTATAATGAAATCCCATGGAGAATATACTCAACATGGGACAAAAAGAAAAATATATATTCGTAACTGGGGGTGTACTCTCGGGGGTAGGAAAGGGCATAACCGCAGCCAGCATAGGTGCCGTACTGCAGGCTAAGGGTGCTGCCGTTTCAATTCAAAAGTGTGACCCGTATCTCAATGTAGATGCGGGCCTTTTGAATCCTGCGGAACATGGCGAATGCTTTGTCACCAAAGACGGTGCTGAAACGGACCTTGATTTGGGGCATTACGAGCGTTTTTTGGATTTGGAATTAACGCAAAAAAACGCGACGCTTTCGGGCCGGTTGCTACTCGAACTTATTGAAGACGAACGGGCGGGCAAGTTCCACGGTAAGACGGTACAGCTCGTACCTCATCTTACCCAGGCAATCCAGCGGGCTATTTTAAAAGCCGGCGAGGGGAGTGATATCCACATTGTGGAAATTGGCGGTACCGTTGGTGACTACGAAGGGCTTAGCTATATCGAGGCGATACGTGAGTTCGCCCAAAGGGTTGGCCGAGACAAATGCTTGTTCGTACACGTGGTATATGTGCCGTTTATTGGTACAAGCAAAGAATTTAAAACCAAGCCTGCCCAAAACGCACTCAACGATCTTCGCGGCTTTGGTATTGTGCCGGACTGCGTAGTTGTTCGGACAGACGAACCCGCGCCGGCAAGCGTGGCCGAAAAGATAAGCCTGTTCGGTGGGGTTCCAAAAGAAAACGTGCAGTTAATGCCTAATGTCGATACGGTTTTTCGTATTCCTCTTATTATTGCCGCGAACGGTCTTAATAAAATGCTTACCGATTTTTCGGGGTTAAAGGCAACGCCTGATTTTTCGGCGTGGAAAAAAATCGTGCGGGCACAAACCAGTACGCCGGATAAAACAGTCACCGTTGGCCTGGTGGCAAAATATATGGACAACGAAGATACGTACCTCTCCGTGACCGAGGCGCTAAAGTCGGCGGCATGGGAAGAGGGCGTGGGGCTGAAGATCCAGTGGATCAATGCCGAAAAAGCGACGGACGAAGATTTTAAAAAAGTCGATGCGCTGCTGGTCCCCGGCGGGTTTGGCCCGCGCGGGGTCGAAGGCAAAATCGCCGCTGCCCGGTTTGCCCTGGATCATAACAAACCGTATCTTGGCATCTGCCTTGGGTTGCAGACGGCCGTTATAGCCGCCGCACGCAAAAGCGGCCTGAGCGGGGCGCATAGTAATGAGTTTAGCGATACCAAAGATAACGTGGTCTACATTATGGAAGGTCAGGCGGGTAAGGAATCAACGGGCGGCACGTTGCGGCTTGGGGATTACCCGGCAAAACTAACGCCAGGCTCAAAAGTTGAAGCAGTCTATGGCGCCACGGATATCACCGAACGCCACAGACACCGCTACGAAGTGAACCAAAAGTTTATACAGGACATTGAAGCCGGCGGCGTAAAAGTAAGCGGCTTTTCGCCCGATGGAAAACTGGTGGAGTTTATCGAAGCGCCTGCGTGCGACTACTTTGTTGCTACCCAGGCCCACCCTGAATTCAGGAGCCGGCCTACGCGCCCGCACCCGCTTTTTTTGGGTTTGATACGTGCGGCTAAGGCGAGCTAAGACTCGAGTCGTAGCTGAGTGAGTAAAAGAAGTACTGGTTGGTCGAGTCGTATCGGACTCGGCCGCAGCCGTTATTGCCATCGTCGAGCGACTTGTCGATAGAATCAGCAACGGTCTGGTCGACGCCGATAATAATCAGGTTGGTGCCGGCGTATTTAAGGGTGCAGTTGGTTCGTACGTCGGCATCGTTATCGTAAAACCAATAGAGAGCGGGTGAATTGGCGACATTCGGTGCCTTTTTCATAAAGTCTTTGAGTGTGGTGCCGTCTATGAACTGCTGGATAGTAGGGTTTGCCGAAACTCCAGAGACGGCCAGGCTGTCGTCGGGCCAGGCATCTAAACCTTTATCGGTGGTATAAAGCCTAAATGCCTTTTCGGAGCTTTCCAGGCCACTGATAATAGCGGACGCCTTTGCCCTTATCTGGACGCTATTGTAGGCAACAATAACAATAGCAGCCAAAACAGCAATGACAACAATAACGATCAGCAGTTCAACAATGGTAAAACCGCTTGTGGCTTTTTTCATGTCTTTACTATGCCGTATGTGCATGTGGGCGGTCAATCGTCCTAGAGGCTAAGGTCGTTCGTATAACTGAGCGAATAGAACAGTTTTGATACGCTTGCGTCGTAGCGTATGCGGCCACAGTTATTATCGCCGTCGTCCATAGCGGCGTCTATGTAGTTGGTTGTGCCCTGGGACACGCCGGTTATGACGATGTTGGTTCCGTTATAAACGGAGCCGCAGCTTGGTTTTACGTCGTTGTCGTAGTCGTAGGTCCACGCCGAAGTGGGCAGGCCGCTTGTCGTAGGCGCGGCTTTTAAGTACTGCTTGAAGGCAGGCAGGTCATCGATGAGGTTTTGGATGGTAGGGTTGGATTTGCCCGGGTCGATCGCGTTATCGAGTGGCCATGATCCCCATTCTTGTTCCGAGGCGTAGAGCTTGAGGTTTTTCTCGATTGCTTTTAAGCCCGACTCAACGGCCGCTGCTCTTGATCGGTCCTGAAAACCGTTGTAAGCGACAACGGTAATGGCAGCCAAAACGGCGATCGTCGTAACGACAACGATAAGTTCAACAATAGTAAAACCGCTTGTGGTTTTCTTCATAGTATCACTATACACTAAATGATCCGTGAAACGCAGGGTATTGACATTATTGATACAAAGTAGTATAATTTCAAAGTTGCGCTAATCCCGGCGCACTTTGGAAAAGGTTCAACCTGTTCGAGGAGGAATCCCAATGACCCGTCGTCGCGGCGCCATTCTGGCGTCACTGGCTGTGGTCCTGACCCTGGTCTTGAGCGGCTGCGGACTGTTCGGCGCCACCGCCGACAAGTTCGACCAGGCGTTCAACGGCTTCCGGGCCACGATGACCACGTACAACCAGTACGGCCAGCCGGTCGACCAGATCAAGGGCGCGAGCTTCCGTGTCACCCGTGACTCGGAGTTCGACACCACGGACGACAAGGGGAACAGCAACAACGACTCGTCGGTGCTGCTGATCTCGCTGGCCAACGCCCACATCCACCACGTGGGCTCGACCATGATCCTGGCGCAGGACGGTCTCGTCGACATCACCGAGCAGCTCCCCGCGGAGTTCCGGTTCACCAACGACAAGCCCGGCACGCCCTGGATCAACGACATCCGGTACCGCTTCCAGCAGCTCTGGGGCGGCACGGCCAAGACCATCATGATCCGCTCCCAGGACGGGACGCCGATCAAGGTCTACGGCGGCAACGAGGTCCAGATCCTGAAGACCGACGTGCCCAAGAGCACCTGGTTCCGGATCGACGGCAAGACGCTGTTCGTCTACCGGGCCGACTACACCGTGGTGGACAACAAGCTCCTCTAGTAGGAGCCGGGCACGAGCCGCATAGCTCACACCTGGCACACTACTACAGGGCCTCCCAGCCCCATCCCTGAGATGTTCTACGAGAACGCCAGGGAGGGGCGTTTTCATTTCTATTGACTTTTTGTATACAAAATGGTAATGTTAATAAGTAAACGGATAAAACAAAAATGGTTGAAGACGAAAAAACACCAGAAATCACCAACGACGATATTGATACGCTTCGTGTGCTTCTTCACACGATCCGGGGTATCAGCCCTGTTTCGGGCTCGACGGCGTACGTGCCTGTCGAAGAAGAATCAAACGAATAATTATATATACCCCGTATTTATTCCTCGCACTCCACCAGTGTTATAATAAGAGGCAATGGATACAAAGATTTCTCATGCCGTTCAAACACTTTTTGGCGTTACCCAAGACGTAACTTTAACCCGTCCCGACCCGCAGTTTGGTGATTACGCAACGAACGTCGCGCTTCAACTGGCAAAACCACTTGGTAAAAATCCCCGTGAGATAGCCGAAGCTATCGCTACTAACCTCCGTGAGTCGGGGGATTTTTCGGAAGTTACCGTGGCAGGCCCTGGTTTTATCAATCTGCGCGTGACGGCAAAGAGTCTGGCGTCGGCACTTGCCGAGGAGTGGTCCGGCACCTATGGGGAAAATGAGGATGGCAAGGGCAAGACGGTGGTTGTTGAGTACCCAAGCCAAAATATGGCCAAACCCTACAGTATCGGACACCTTCGTCCGGGCAACCAGGGCTGGGCTGCTAAGCGCCTCATGGAAGCCACAGGCTGGAAGGTTATTACCGATAACCATTTGGGTGATTATGGAGCGCCTTTTGGTATTTGGGTTGTTGGCTTTTTAACCTTTAGCAGCGAAGAAGAACTGGAGCGCGATGGTGTCTACGAGCTAGGACGGGTTTATATTCAAACCAAAAAAGCGCTCAAAGAGGAAAAAGAACGCGGTGAGTCGACCCTGGCCGACATGGTGCAGGAGTGGCTGCTGAAGCTAGAGAACGGCGACGAACAGGCAGCACAGTACAGTAAGCGGTTTAACGAAATATCGCTCAGCCATATCCACGAGATTATGGACCGTCTAAAGATATCGACCGATCACGAATATGGCGAAGCGTTCTTTGCGCCCAAGGGAAAGGCGGCCGTACAAAAACTGCTTGAAAACGGAGTGGCGGTAAAAAACGACGACGGTTCCGTTATTGTTCCGCTCGATGAGTTTGGATTTGACGTTCCGCTGCTGGTGCAAAAATCAAATGGCGCGGCGCTGTACGCGACAACCGACCTCGCAACGATTTTATACAGGGAAGAAGAATGGCACCCCGACCGTGTCATTTATGTCGTGGGAAGCGAACAACAGTTTTATTTTAGCCAGCTGTTTGCCATGGCGAAAAAACTTGGCGTTACAACCGAACTGATCCATTTGTGGTTTGGGATGATCGACCAAATCAACGAAGATGGCACAAGGGAGAAGATGAGCAGCCGCAAGGGTGTTGTTCTTATGGAAGAGCTGTTAAACACGGCCGAAGCCAAAGCGCGGGAGGTGGTAAGCGGCCGCGACGTTTCGGACGAAGATATCAAAAAGATCGCCCTGGGGGCAATCAAGTTTACCGATTTTGCTGCCGACCGCCGAACCGACATTCTTTTTGACTGGAAAAGTATTTTTGCGCTCACTGGGTTTAGCGGCCCGTATATTCAGTATGCTGCCGTACGTGTGAATACGATTCTTGCAAATAATACAGTGGCGGCAGATGTTCCCGCCGACTACGATTATGAACCCGAGAAGGCGGTGATTGCGAAGCTGCTTGAGTATCCGGAAGTTGTTCATTTGAGCGCCCGCGATCTTGAGCCGCATAAGATTGCCACGTACCTGTATGAACTTGGCCGTGAGATGAACCGGTACTACGAGCAGACTCCTATAGCGACCGGCTCGGTAACTGATGCGCAAAAAGCAGCCCGGCTTAACCTGCTTCAAAAGGTAAGCTACGTTTTCACTCATGGCCTTGGCCTGCTTGGCATTGAAGTGCCGGAGCGAATGTAGCGTGAGCGATTACGGAACGCTGCGCCGTCATGTGCTTGCACTTCCGTTCGAACTGATCATGTTGGGTGGTGCAGTAGCTATGGCGGTAAAAGGTGACCAGCTCCATCTGCTGACATCTATGTTTACGTTTAGTATCAGTTTTTTGCCGCTGGCGCTGGAACGGTGGCTGCGTGTGCGGTTGCCAGTATCGGTGCACGCGGCGTACGTGGCATTTATTTTTGCCTCCATGTTTTCTGGCGAAGTTTTTGGGATGTATGGCCGTGTCTGGGTGTGGGATGACTGGATGCATTTTATCAGCGGCGTTTTGATTGGTATTGGAGTTGTTCTTTGGATCGCGTTACTAAACTCTAGGGAGTTGCGGCTCCCGCCTTGGTTGCAGGGCTATCTAGTACTGGGGACAGCGGCACTGCTTGCGGTGATATGGGAACTAGCCGAATTTGCGAGCGACCAACTATTTGGCACTTCTTCGCAGGGCGGCGACCTGGCCGATACGATGTATGATCTTTTGTATGACCTGTGCGGAGCGGGGATTGTTGCTGCGGCTTGGCGCCTTACTTCTTCGCGTAAAGACGCGGTGGGGCTCTATGGGCTGGTAACGCGCTTTCTCAGGTTGCAGAGCTGATTTATACTGGTAAGGAAGGAGGAGCTCATGACGGAATCATCCGAACAAAAAAAGAAACGCGGCGCAGCTGCACGTGCTAGAGCCAGTGCAATCAAAGGCCACGGGACGCATTTTGCGGTCGGGTTTATTGAGTTTATCCGGACCCAGGGTGTTATTGGCCTTGCGGTCGGACTGGTACTTGGCGGTGCTGTATCGGTGGTTGTTAAATCGTTTGTGGACAATATTATTATGCCGCCACTGGGCCTTTTACTTGGTTCGGCGGATGGCCTAAAAGGACTGACGCTTAATTTAGGCAAGACCGATGCGGGGAAAGAAGCGGTGCTGCACTATGGTTCGTTCCTAAACGACGTCATTAACTTTCTGGTTATTGCCCTTACGATTTACCTCGTTATTCATGCACTGCGGCTTGACCGCCTTGATAAAAAGAAAGGGTAGCAAATGATAGATAAAACCGATGAAAAATGGCGCCAGATTCTTACGCCCGAACAGTTTGCCGTACTTCGCAAAAAGAATACGGAAGCGCCTTTTAGCGGCGAATACGACGGGCTATATGCAGACGGCGTGTATGCCTGTGCTGCCTGCGGCCAGGTACTTTTTGACAGTACGACAAAGTTTGACGCCCATTGTGGATGGCCGAGTTTTTACGATGCCAAGCCTGGCAGCGTGGAGTTTCATAGCGACACTGCGCTGGGAATGGAGCGGACGGAGGTAACCTGCGCCAACTGCGGCGGCCATCTGGGGCATGTGTTTGAAGGCGAGGGATTTGATACGCCAACAGACAAGCGTTTTTGTATTAACTCGCTAAGTCTTAAGTTCACGCCAGACAAGAAGTAGCGGTGTTACAATAAAGCTATGGACTACGAGGGAGTGAGAGCAAAAGCCGAAGCATTTCTTGCCGCGCACAACCCGCGCGTGCTTGTTCCGTTCCCGTTCGTTGAGACTGCCGAGCGGCTAGGCGACGTGGATGTGTTGTTTTCGGCCGATGTCGACGATGCGGTCTCCGGCGCGATTTACTACCAAAACGGACGCCTGAAAATTATTATCAATGCGAACAAACCTCGTGTGCGTCAAAATTTTACTCTTGCGCATGAGTTTGGGCATTACGTTCTTCATCGTGATTGGTTGGACGCGCATAAAGAAGACGGTTTTGTTGATTTTGCTGAATATGTCGATGGCGGGACGCCACTGTTTCGCCGTGACGTACCCGTGCTCACAGATGAGGCGGCGATTCTCCGCGAAAGGGAAGCGAATAATTTTGCCGCCGAGCTCCTTATGCCGGAAGACAAGCTTCGGAAGCTATGGGACGTTAACCCGGATATCGAGCGTGCCGCCGAGATTTTTGAGGTATCCAAGATCGCCATGGCCATCCGCCTTGAAAGGTTGGGGATGATTTCATGAGCCGCAAAGAGAGGACGCCATACATAGACGCCCTGCGGGTGATCAGCAATGCGCCGCCGGCCGGTGCTGCTCCGGCGCAGGAGCAAAAACCGTCGGTTGATAACCGTATCCTTGAAGAAGAGGTGCGTCTGGCGCGGATCGAGAACGACATCCGCGAAAAAGACCAGGCTTTAAAAGAGCAAACGCTCAGGTGGCTATTTATCCTGCTTGGCATCGAAACCGGTATCGTTTTTATTATCGCTGTCATGCAGGGATTTCATTTGGGCGGCTTTGCCCTTGACGAATGGAGCCTGCGCCTGCTGCTGGCGGCAACGCTAGTGCAAACGGTCAGTATGCTGACAATCGCTATCCGGCATTTGTTCCCGCAGCAGAAACAGTAGTATAGTAGGGGTATGACAAAACAAGCGAAAATTCTTTGGGTCGATCTGGAAATGACCGGACTCGATGCCGAAAACGACCTTATTCTTGAAGTTGCCGCAATTGCAACCGATTGGGACTTTGATGAAATTGCCACGTATCAGGGAGTAGTGAAGAACGAGGACATGAGCCTTGAAGAACGCCTCACGGCAAACAGTGTTTTTTGGGATGCCAATCCAGAATCAAAAGAAGGCCTCGTTAGTCAGAATGGCAGCGGTAAAGACCTGGTAGATATCGAGGATGAGCTGCTTGCCTTTATCGACAAGCACTATAAAGCAGACGTGCCGGTTATTCTGGCCGGCAACTCCATTCATATGGACCGCCAGTTTATCATTAAGCAGTGGGCGCGGCTGAACAACAGGCTGCACTACCGTATGCTGGACGTCAGTGCCTGGAAAGTGGTGTTTGAGGGTAAATACGGCAAGAAGTTCGCGAAGCCCGAAGAACACCGCGCGCTTGGCGATATCCGCGGAAGCATTATGGAACTGAAATACTATTTGACAAAGGTGCGAATTAAATAGAACGATGACACACAAAGAACTAGAACAATACTTGCTTAGTTTTCCTAACACCTGGCTTGATTTTCCTTTTGGCGAAGGAACCTCGGTATACAAAATCGGTCATAAAGAAACCGGTGCGGGAAAGCTGTTCGCCATTATTGCCGACGACAGCAAGCCGCTACGGGTCAGCCTGAAGTGCGACCCCCAGTTGGCTGAAATACTACGGGAAAAGTACGAATCGGTCGTGCCTGGCTACCACTTGAACAAAAAGCACTGGAACACCGTTATCTGTACTGGCCAGCTAAGCGACGATGAAATAAAAGATCTTGCCAGGCTCAGTTACGACTTGGTTGCGGGCGCCTAAGAGCTTGAAGCATCAAAGCTATCGAATTGCTTTTTGATAGGCACGAGGCTGTCGTCGGTTGTCTTAAGGAAGTCCTTCATCGACTTGCTTTTCGAGCCTTTGTATATGCTGTTCATAAGGGTTTCGAGTGCCGTTAGCTGATAGCTCATTTCACGCGCGTAGACACGGTCGAATACGGCGTTAAGGCGCGCGTCTTCTAGCTTGGCGGTGAGGGCGTCACCTTTTTCAGCGGCAACGATATCTTTGTCGAGCTTTTTGACGTCGACGCTATTGTTAGCGAGCGGCGTTGTCATGTTGTGATCGGTATTGGCAAGAAAAAGGGTAAGATTACTGTTTGTCCCGCGCAGGTCATTGCTGTTGATGTTTTTTTGCGCGCTTGCGGTGATTTTTTCGAGGGCCTGGACCCGCGCGGCGAACGTCTGCATGCTTTTGGTCGGGCCTGAGCCGCCGCTTGCCAGCATGAGGATGCCAACAATAATTGCCGCCAAGGCGCCGCCACCGGCCAGCATCAAAAAGCTGCGGCTGCTAAGACTCTTTTTTTGCGGCTGTGGTGCGATTTGATTAAGGTAATCAATAGAGTACTGCGTCTGCGGTGGAGGCGTCTGAGGCGGTACTTGCTGTGGATTTTGGTTTGGATCCGGGTACATATTGACCTTATTAAACCACAAGCGGGGTAGAAGGGGCAATAAGCCATTGCTATAAAAAGTGCGCGTCGCCTCTCTTATTACAGAGGTAAAAATGGTATAATAAAGTCATGCAAGATGCCAAAGAAGAAGTGCGAGCGCGTCTTAATATCGAGGATGTGATTGGCGAATACGTCCAGCTGAAGCGGGCGGGGCGCAACTTTAAGGGTCTCAGCCCTTTCTCGGGTGAAAAAACACCGAGCTTTTTTGTGAGCCCCGACAAGCATATATGGCATGACTTTTCTTCAAACAAGGGCGGCGACATTTTTAGCTTTGTCATGGAAGCTGAGGGGATGGACTTTCGCCAGGCGCTTGACCACCTGGCCCGCAAAGCCGGCGTGGACATGACGCAGTTTGAATCCAAAAATAACCAGGAGCTTGCGCGCCGCAAAAAACGGTTGCTCGAAGCGCATGAAATGGCCGCGAATTACTATCAGCACAGCTTGCTAAGAAACCAGCATGCACTTGAGTACGTGTTTAAAAAACGCGGGCTTTCCAAAGAAATCGTCCAGGAATTTAAAATTGGCTACGCGCCAACGACGGGCGATGCGCTTGTGCAGTTTCTTACCAAAAAAGGCTTTTCGCGGCACGAGCTGGCCGATGCCGGGCTCACCAACCGTTTTGGCGGCGATATGTTCCGCGGGCGTATGACCGTTCCGCTGATGGATCCCACCGGGCAGGTGATTGGTTTTACGGCGCGTATTCTTGCCGACGAACCGAATGCGCCTAAATATCTCAATACACCCCAAACCCTGCTCTACGATAAAGGCCGGCATGTGTTTGGGCTGTCGCAGGCCAAAGAGGCGATCCGTAAAAACGATTATGCCGTTGTGGTTGAAGGAAACCTTGACGTGGTCAGTAGTCATCAGGCCGGCATAAAGCAGGTAGTAGCAACGGCGGGAACGGCGATGACCGAAAACCACCTAAGAGCGCTGCGTCGCCTGAGCGGCAACGTACGGCTGGCGTTCGACGGCGACAAAGCAGGGATCGCGGCGACCGAACGGGCGATTCCTATTGCCAGCGAAGTGGGGATAGAGCTAACGATTATTAGCTTGCCCGACGGTGCCAAGGATCCCGATGAGCTGATCCAAAAAGACCCGCGTTTATGGCAGCAAGCGATTACCGCAGCCCAGCCGGCAGTAGACTGGATTTTGGACCAATACAGCAGGCGCGAAGATATTACCACTGCCGCGGGCAAGCGTTCGTTCACTACTGCCGGCCTTAGCGTGGTCCGTGGGCTGAGCGACCCGGTGGAGCGCGAGCACTACGAGAAGAAAATTGCCGGTATGGTGGGTACGTCGCTCGAGGCGGTGCGGGCTAAGCTAGCATCCGGTGGCACCCAGGAGACCAAAGAACTCCGCATGGTGGTGGCTTCTCCGCAAAATAGCGCGCCCGTGTATGACCACATTGATACGGTGCTTGGTTTGGCGCTTCTCACGCCCCGTTCCCGCGACCTGTTTGCTGAGCTTGATACCAGTATTCTGGCGGCCGAGCCGCAAAAGGCCGTAGCTGCTTATTTGGCGACGGCGCACGAACCCCTAGGAGACGAAACGCCAAAAGAGTTGCAAAACTTTGATGACTATGTGAAAATAATATTATTAAGGGCCGAGAAGAGATATGGTAATTGGAACGAAGCCGACCAATATATAGAAATAGCCAAACTACTCCGCCAATACAAATCCGAATACGAAAAACAGCAAATAGAGCAGAAAATACAGGAGGCAGAACACCAAGGCGACAGCGCCGAAGTGGAGCGTCTTCGTAAACAACACTACGAACTTATAAAGGAGATGAAACGTGGCCAAAGATAACCCCGTACTACCACCAGTTGATGACGAAGATGAACAAATTGTTGATGCAAGCGGCGGTCCGCTTGGTGATATCGACGAGCCCCAGCTCGACGAGTTGGTGGACGAAGAAGAAGATGATATCGATACTATCAACAGCGGTGAGTATTTTGATGATGTCAGTGACGACAGTGTCCGGCTGTATCTTCGCGAAATCGGCAAGATTCCGCTGTTAAGTGCCGAAGAAGAGTTGGCGCTGGCGCAAAAAGTTGTCGCCGGCGACAAAAAAGCCAAAGACAAAATGGCCGAGGCAAACATGCGTTTGGTTGTTTCGATTGCCAAGCGGTACAGCGGCCGCGGCCTCGACTTCCTTGATCTTATTCAGGAAGGTAACACCGGGCTTTTGCGTGCGGTAGAAAAGTTTGACCCGGACAAAGGATTTAAATTTAGTACCTATGCGACGTGGTGGATCCGCCAGGCAATCACCCGTGCCATCGCCGACCAGGCCCGCACTATCCGTATTCCGGTGCACATGGTAGAGACCATCAATAAGCTGCTGCGGACGCAGCGTCGTATGACACAGGAGCTCAACCGTGAGCCGACCATTGAAGAGCTTGCCAAAGAACTTGAAATGGAGCCGGAAAAGGTAGAATACGTCATTAAGATCAAGCAGGATATTACCAGCCTTGACGCGGGCGTTGGCCGCGACGGCGAAGACGAAGATAGTGTTCTTGGTGATTTTATTGAAGACGAAGACGGTGCAACACCCGAAGAATCTGCCACCAGCCAGTTGCTAAAAGAGCAGGTTCAGGCCGTGCTTTCAACGCTTTCAGAGCGTGAACAAAAAATTGTCAAAATGCGTTTTGGCCTTGAAAATGGTAAAAGCCACACCCTTGAAGAAGTAGGCCAAGAGTTTGCTGTGACGCGTGAGCGTATCCGTCAAATTGAAGCCAAGGCCCTTGCTAAACTCCGCAAGCATAAAGACGCCAAGAAACTGCACGAATACTTAGGATAGAAAGTCTCCATACGAACCGCACCTTAAACACACGGCAACGGCATGATAAAATCCCAGGCAGCACTGAAAGATTACGATTGGCTTTGTATTGTACCCGCAGGGGGGCTTGGTAGCCGACTCGGTAAATTAACCGAGAAACAGGCAAAGCCGTCGCTTGCCGTTGCGTTTGATGAAACCGGCACAGTAACGCGGATGATCGACATACCGCTAAGGGCAGTGAAAAAAACCGGCGGCGGCGCGCTTGTCTCCCGTTGTTTTGCCGCGGAATCCCTGGATTTTGTTCACAATTACGATCATGTCCGTACGGTGTCCAGTTGTATCGATGATTCGCCGATTGATACGTTGTTGTACCACCTCCGCGAACTTGAAGCTTCGCGTGCCGATCACATTGGCATTGTGCCTGCCGACACCAATATTACGGCAGCCACACTTGAGAGAATGCGGATTATTTTGGATATCAGCGGCGCCGACGCCGTGCTTCTTTCGACGCGCCACCTGGAAGGCCACAACGTTCGATCGATGAACAAAGACGGCACACTGCACACTCCGAACGAGGATATGGAGCAGGTTGGCGACCTTGGCGTTCATATATTCAGGCGCGAATGGTTGCTCGAACGTCTTCGCAGATGCCGCGAGGAAGACCCGCTGAAGCCGCGGGAAGTTTGGCACGATATTTACGATGTCCATAACCCTAAAGGGCGAATTTATTTATATATCCCAGAGCACGATTTAATAGATGTTGATATGGGAACACCGGCCGCGTTCCAAAAAATGGTAACCGAATTTAACGCCCATCTTCAGGATAGCAACGGCAATATCGTTTTTCCGGGTGCCTCGATTCACCCCGATTCTGTTAACTGTATTGCACTTCCAGGGAGTATTTCCACGGTGGGCTTAAAAGGGGTGATCGTACCCGAAAATACGGTTATTACAGCACACCACGATTGTCTCCAGCCTTAAAAAAACGTTTGGCGTTTGGTCTTTGTGGTAAGCTAAATAGTATACGCATGCGCAACAGCTGTGCATTGCTTTTCTGTAAGCGGCCTTAGGTATAAAAGTTCAAAATAACGGGTGGGTCTATTCGAGTAGTTTTTTAGAGCGAGCAACAATTGCAATAACTAAGTAAATGTTGAGGGGGCAAATGCGCATTGCACTATTAAACCACGGCTTTCCGCCCGACGTAGGCGGCGGCGAAACCCAGGCGTACATTACGGCTGCGACGCTGCAAAAACACGGCCACGACGTGCAGGTTTTTACCGGCGTGGGTGATAAAAAACTATCATATCCATTTAAGGTGACCTACTTAAAACACTTTAAGGCGTTTGAAAAAGGAGAGGAGGGTCCGAAGTACTTCGTAAAAGAATTAAAAGACGCGCTGTTTGCGGCCGAAAAGTTTGACGTTCTGTATTGCTCAAACTTTTCATCGCTGCAAGCGGTCGGCTATATGCGCGATCTTATACGGGCAAAAGTTGTCTTTACGTTTCACTGCGTTCCCGCGGAGGAACAAAAAAAGGTCATTGGTCACTTTAATGACTGGGAGCTTGAGAAAAGTTTTGTTCGGAATGTTCTAACGGCAGCCCGGCCCGATATGACCATATGCCCGAGCAACTTTTTTTATGCGTGGGCAAAAGAGTTTGGCCTAAAAGAGGAGGGTCTGCGTGTTATCTACAATTCGGTTATTTTGGAAAACTTCAATGTCGCCGTAAGCAACGGCGCCCGCCAAAATTTTAGAACTAAAAACGGCATGCCTAAGAGTGCATTTGTGTTTTTAACGCCAGCGCGTATGCTGGCAAAAAAAGGCTTGTACGAGCTGGTGCAGGCGGCGGTAAAAGCACCGCCCGAGGCCTACTTTTATATCGTTTCAAGCCGGCGCAACGCACATCCGGAATTTTTAGAAAAAATCGAAGCGTTTATACATAAGCACGACCTTTCTGACAAGATAAAAATACGCTATGACACCTACAGTATTAGCGAAATGCCAAAGCTGTATCAATACTGCGACGCATTGCTTCTGCCTTCTCATCATGAAGGGCTGCCTGTATCAATCATTGAGGCAATGGCTTCAAAAAAGCTGGTTGCTTGCTCGGATATTCCTGCGCTTAAAGAAATTATTACCGATGGCAGTAATGGGGTAACCTGTGCGGCAAAAGATGTTGCTAGCCTGCGTAAAATGATACATAGCGTCGTTACTATGACAACCGAAGACCGTCAAAAGATCATTGATGCCGGCTATAAAATGGTTGTCCAAAAATGCGACGCCGACAAGAATATGAGGGAGCTCGAGCGTATTTTTAAAGCGCTAAGCTAACTGTTTGCGGGCACGACAAGCGAGCAGATAACGTCGAGGGCCGATGAGATATCGTCGCTGCTTTCGACAACGAGCTCGGCTTTGGTGACAACTTCGCTGACGCCAACCTGCCGTTTTAAATCATCGAGAAAGTCCATTTCCCGTGTTGACGCGGTTTCGTCGCCGCCGGTTTCCATGGCGGTACGCTGGATCCGTACATCGCGGGATGCCGTTACTTCGACGATGTGAATATCTTCGGACGCAAAACGTTGTCCGAGTTCGGCCAGCAAACGGCCGTCGTAGGCACCGTCAACGACAATAATTTCAGCCGTCCTTGCGTTATCAATCGATGTCAGGACGTAATCGTCGATTTCACGGATCGCTTGTTTGGCGCCTACGGCGAGAATCCAGTCGCGTGCACGGGTGTAACCCTGGACGTGGGCAAGGTGCCGGGCGATATCACGGCTGCGAAGGTACATGGCACCAAGCCGTTTACTACATGCTTTGCTAATGGCGGTTTTTCCAACGCCACTCTGACCTGTTATGAGTAAAATTTTCATTACTCCTCCTTTTTGATGACTAATTATAAAATTCGATATCGGTAAGGGCGTCGTCGACTTGTTTGTGCAAATGCTCGAGATCTTTGTCGTTCATTATAAAGTGATCGGCAATTGCTATTGGCCCGCCTTTTTCAAGGTTTTCAATTTCGGCCCAGTCGCGCTGGTCGAGCTGCGGCGGGGTGAGAGGGCGGATAGGTCGCGAGGCCATACGGTGCTGGCGGAGGCGCCGCGGCGCAACGATGGCGACGACATTGAGCTCACCAGGAAATTCATGTTTGAGCGTTTTGTATTCGGTCCATGTGTATAGCCCGTCGGCAACGATCCGGTGCTGGCCGGCGGCTATAAGCTCGTGGATCTGAGCAATAATACGCCGTACGACAAAATCCTTACCTTCTTTTTCGCGTAGCTCTTCGCGGATGGGCTGTTCGTTTTCCTGGGTAAGCTCAAGCCCCCGTTGTTTTACTTCTTCCAGAACAATGCCCCCAAAATATACTTTTGGGTAGCCTTTTTCGGTGAGGTAGTCTACTGCCGAGCTTTTGCCACTGCCAGCCAGGCCGACAAAGGCGACGATCTTAACGTTTTCGTGATGTTTCATTCACCCTAGTATACCAAAAGTCGCCGTCTTGGCGACTACCTTGTAAACCGCAAGGCCTAAGCTGTTATACTAAAGAGCATGAAGCGTCTCGTTATTATCGATGGCAAGAGTGTTTTTTACCGCGGCTACTATGCCATGCCCGGGCTTTCTTTGCGGGATGGCACGCCAACTGGCGGCGTCTACGGCTTTGCCAGTCTCGCCCTGGAGGTTGTTAAAAAACTGGAACCCGACTACGTTGCCGTTGCCTGGGACAAAAAGGGAACGAGCATCCGCAGGCGGCTTGAACTTTTGCCAACGTATAAAGCCGGCCGTAAAAAACCGCCCGAGGATTTTTTTGCCCAGCTGCCGCTTTTGAACGAGCTGCTCGAAGCGTTTAACTGGCCGCTCTACGAAACCGACGATTACGAGGCCGACGATATTATGGGCGGATTGGCGCTAAAAGCCTCCGAACAAAATATCGAGACCTGCCTTATTACCAGCGACCTGGATATGCTCCAGTTAGTTGGTCCGCTCACTCACGTGTATGCGCTTAAAAAAGGTTTTTCGGATATCGAGCAGTACGACGTTGCGCATTTTGAGCAAAAATACGGCATTAACGTCCATCAATTTTTGGATCTTAAGGCGCTAAAAGGCGATAGCAGCGACAATATTCCAGGCGTGCCGGGAATCGGCGAAAAAACGGCCATCCAGTTGTTGCAGGAGTTTAAGACGCTCGATAACGTTTACGACCACCTGGACGACATTAAGCCGAGCGTCGCAAAAAAGCTGGAGGCCGGCAAAGATTCTGCTTACCTTAGCAAAAAAGTCGCCCGTATTTGGGTGGACGCGCCGGTAGATCTTGATCTTTCGGCTATGGACGCCCACGAGCTTGATACGGGGAGGCTGGCGGTGCTTTTAAACAGGTTCGAGTTTCACTCGCTAGCCCGCCGTTTGCCCGAACACATGAAAAACGGCAAGGGGTCGGCCCAGGGGAGTCTCTTTGATATCCAGCAGGCACCAACGGCACCGTCGTTAAGCGAGGCAGACTGGTCCAGTTTGCAGATTAGTCAGGATTCTACCGTTATTGTTTACGCGGCTGGCGGAGAAATGTGGTTATCGGTCGATAGAACAACGGTTGCGCGGCGCGCACTAAGCCAGGTTGAACTGGAGACATGGAAAAAACTTGAACAGGCAAAAATCGTTGCCTACGACGCAAAAGCGTTTTACCACGAGGCTCATGCCAACAATATAGAAGTTCGGTTTGACGGTGTACACGACCTTCGCCAGGGGGCTTTTCTGATTGATCCGCTGGGGCGTGACCGCTCTATAAACGGCCTCTCAAAAGAAGAGGTCGACGAGACCAACGCAGGCCAGGTAATGGCAGCACTGTGGCGTATTTACGACGAGCAGCTGCAAGGGTTTGAAGACATTCCTAAAGTCGCTAACGTAGCGTACGATCTCGACTTTCCGTTAACCTACATGCTGTACCGAATGGAAGCACGGGGTATTAAAGTCGACAAAACGCTTCTTTCCGTTATGAGCAAAGAGCTCGGCGATGAACACGCGGCACTTGAACAACAAATGTACGATATGGTCGGCCACGAGTTTAACATCGGCAGCCCGGCCCAGCTTTCCGAAGTGCTGTTTACTAAATTACAGCTGCCAACCACCGGCATTAAAAAGGGTAAAACCGGCTACAGTACCGGGCAAAAAGAGCTCGACAAGCTTCGGGGTCAGCATCCTATCATTGAACTGATCGAACGCACGCGCGAACTCGCCAAGTTAAAAAACACCTACATTGATACCTTGCCGCTGCTTACCGATGAAAGCGGACGTATTCACACTACCTTTAACCAGGACGTCGCGAGCACCGGGCGGCTTTCGAGTACCAATCCTAACCTGCAAAATATTCCAGTGAGGAGCGATTTAGGTCGCCGCATCCGCGAGGCTTTTATACCTGAAGAAGGGAACGTGTTTGTGAGCGCCGACTACTCGCAATTTGAACTGCGGCTCGCGGCGGTACTTGCCGAGGACGAAAAACTGATCGAAGACTTTAACGGCGGAGCAGATATCCACACCAAAACGGCCAGCGAAGCATACGGGATCCCCCTCGAGGAAGTAACAAAAAATCAGCGCCGCGCTGCCAAGGTAATTAACTTTGGCGTTCTGTACGGTATGAGCCCGCACGGGCTTTCGGCTGCCACGGGTATGAGCTTTACCGAAGCAAAAACATTTATCGACCAGTATTTTGCGCTTCGCGCGCCGATCCAGAAATTTATTGAGGCCACGCTTGAAAAAGCAAAAAACGAAGGCTACGTTGAAACCTATTTTGGCCGCCGCCGACCTACGCCAGACGTAAACAGCAGCAACTTTATGGTGCGCGAAAGTGCCAAGCGGGCTGCGGCAAACATGCCGATTCAGGGAACCGAGGCAGACCTCATGAAAATGGCCATGCTCAAGGTAGACGAAAAAATCGGCGATCTTGGATTTCAGGTGCTCCAGGTGCATGACAGCATTTTAGTGGAGTGTCCCAAAGAGAACGCGGACGCGGTTGCCGAGCTGCTTAAAACAACCATGGAAACGATTTATCCCGAACTTCGGGTAAAACTAAAGGTCGATGTCTCGACCGGTAAAAACTGGGGCGAATTATAACAAATGCACGTCTATGACGTGCGGATATGTGCGGAGTCGGGAGGTTGCTCCGACCCCGGGAATGTGCGTCCGGGGCCGGAGCTGTCGTCCTAGGGCGACAACCAGCGTTCACTATCTGCTCGTTAGAGCGACAGATCAGCGGGTACAGGTTCTGTCACCACTCGAAATCATCCTCGCCGTACTTTGCCTCCGGGATACGGGGGCTTCTCTCGTCGGCCACGGAAGCGCCCGGCGGCCGTCCGGATCCCTGGGACCTGCGCGCATTGCTTGCGCGCATCTGCGTCCTGAAGATCCGCCACGCATGCGCGAACTTCTCCTGGTTGAGCAGTTCCGCGTAGGTGGGGGCGACGCTTCGGGCGTAGACCATGCCCGCCTCGGTGATGACGTGTTGGTAGCCGCGGCTTCCGAACAGCTTGCCGTACTGGACGGAGTTGTCGGTCACCAGAGTGAGCAGGTGCTTGCGGGACGTGGCGATCCGCATTTCGAGCTGACGCTTTGGCGGGCGCCGGCTTCCCTTGATGATCTCGCCGTTCTGCATGGCCAGCGTGATCAGTTGGGAGTTGGTCGCCAGCGTCCTGCGCTGTCCCTCGTTGACGACGCCGGCGAGTCGCACGGCCGAGAAGATGCTGCTTCCCGGTCGTGCGAGGATGTCGGGTCGGTCTTCACGTAACCACGTCATGCCGAGCAGGAACATATCGAGGAGTTGCTGGGACGACGGCGGCTGCGGTGCGGGCATGAGATACCTCCGGTGTGATGGGGATGTGCATGACGAAACCTTATTTACTATAAAATATTTCTATACTTATTGCAATGAGTGACTTAGGGGATTGCTATAAAGAGCTACCCAAAAGCAGATAAATTGATATTTAACCTAAAAAATGATAACGTAGGGAATATGTATAGAGGCAACTCATCACGAATTGTTCCGATCATTCTTGTTCTTATTGTTATCGCCATCGTTATCGCGGCGCTGGTTTCGGTTGGCCGGGCGATATTTGGCGGGGACACGCCAACAGCCGATACGAATCCCGGCCGTGACTCGCTGCTTGATACGTCGGTTGGACACAGTGTCCGCATGACCGTTCGCGGCCCGCTGGTTGCAAACGAGGAGTTCCACTCGTACCAGGTATCGGTTGATGCCTCAACTCGTCTCATGACTACCTACCAGGGCTATCTCGACCAAGCGATTGCCTCAAAAAGCTATGGCAACAACCTTAAAGCCTATGAACAATTTGTGTATGCACTCGACAAAGCAAACCTCATGAAGGGTGATGAACTAACGGGCGATAAAAATGACACCCGCGGTATTTGTGCAACCGGCTTGGTGTACGAATTTGAAGTAGTGAACGCCGACAGCACCGTTAAACGGCTATGGACTTCTACTTGCAAAGGGTCGCCTGGCTCACTTAAAGCGAGCGTGTCGCAGCTGACAAACCTCTTTTTGGCACAAATACCCGACCAAGAAAAACTCCTCAATAAGCTTAGCTTGGGTTCTTCAAGCCAGCTTAGTTTATAATAAGTCCTGTGATAAAAGGCATTATTTTTGACTGCTACGGCGTACTTGTTCATGGTAGCCTCGACTATTTACGGTCGCTTACGTCCGAGAACGACCGGCAGGCATTCAATGAGTTGTCTCATGCGTCGGACCGCGGGTATATCTCGCGCACCGACTATATTCTTGGCGTAGGGAAGCTTATTAACCGGACGCCTGAAGACATAGAACAGATTATCGCTAGGCAAGAGATACGAAGCCCTGAAATGCTTGAATTTGTCATCTCTCTTCGTGCAAATTACAAAACAGCGATGTTAAGTAATGTTGGCCGTGGATCGGTAGAAAGGCTTTTTGGTGAGGAGGAGCTAAAAAACCTATTTGAGGTGGTGGTACTTTCAAGCGAGGTGGGTGTAACAAAACCCGGAGTAGCAATCTACCAGCTGACTGCCTCCCGCCTTGGGCTTTTGCCCGAAGAATGTCTTATGATAGACGACATTGCCGTGAACGTTGAGGGGGCTAAAGCCGCCGGCATGCAAGCGGTGCAGTTCAAAGACATCCAGCAGTGCAAACAAGAGGTGATGGTGGCGGTAAAAGGGGTATATGCCTGAGCTTCCAGAGGTAGAAACCGTACGCCGCGGTCTTGTTGAGTTGATTGTTGGCCGCACGGTCGCCACTGTGGAGCACGATACTCCTAAGGGGTTCCCCAATGCGTCAGCAGATGTCCAGCAGTTTTTGATCGGGGCAAAGATAACCGATGTTCGCCGCCGTGCCAAGGTGTTGCTTGTTGAGCTTTCGACCGGCTACACGCTGGTTATTCATCTTAAAATGACGGGCCAGCTGGTGTTTCGCAGTGAAGCGGCAGTATTTGGGGCAGGGCACCCGAACGAGAGTTTGGTCGGCGATCTCCCCGACCGTTCGACCCGGGTGACGTTTACGTTTACCGACGGTTCTCATTTGTATTTTAATGACCAGCGGAAATTTGGCTGGGTCCGGCTTATTCCTACGGCAGAAGTCCCGGAAATAGATTTTATGAAGAAGGTGGGGCCGGAGCCGCTGGAAGCCGATTTTACTGCCGAGCAGTTCGCCGCGCGCTTCAAACGCCGTGCTCGTACCAGTATTAAAGCGGCACTGCTCGACCAAACGGTGATTGCGGGTGTGGGTAATATTTATGCCGACGAAAGCCTGTGGGGGGCAAAAATCCACCCGCAGCGTCTTGTCGTGTCGGTAACGAACAAAGAATTTATGCGGCTGTTTACGGAGCTGCGAAGCGTTATGAATACAGCCATAGAAAAGGGCGGCAGTACCGATAAAAATTATGTCAACGCCGAAGGAAAGCGAGGGAGTTACCTAACGTTCGCCCGTGTATTCCGCCGTGAGGGAAAACCATGTCCACGCTGCGGCACGACTATTATTAAGTTCAAAGCTGCAGGCCGTGGCACGCACATCTGCCCTCATTGCCAGGTGCTTCCGTCTTGACGGTCTGTCTGCTATATTAGATTTTAAGACGACGACCAAAACAAAAAAAGGAATGAGAACACATGACAGAACGGCTACGAACCTCGTATCCCGAACGTGAGCGAACGCGCGAGAAGCCAGATCTTTTTGAGCGGCTGAACCAGCTCGCGGCATTCGTTAGTAATAACCCGGACAGTCCGGCACTGCCCATGCTGGCCGAAAAAATACGCGGGATATTAGGTGAGGAGGCGACACCCGAGCCGGAAACCGCGGCGGATATGCCTGCTATTGATGCCCTTGATGATCTCAAAGCGCCATTTGTGCCGCTTGAGGAAGAACTGCCAAAAGTGGTGGAAGGCGATACTCACGAGCATGAGCTGCAGCCCAAGGTTTCTATCACTTTTGAAGAGGCGCGAAAACTGGCGAGTCCCTTGCCGCGCGAGTTGATTGCGGGTGCGCTAGCGGGCGATCTTCGAAAGCCAGGTGGCCCCAAGGAGCTGATGGTAAAGGGATATCTTGATAACGTACCGGCGGATGCAGCAGATAAAAAATTTGCTACTGATTCTACGGACGCTATCCAGTTTAGGGAAGAGCTGTCCAACTTTGTTGCCAGCGAATTAAAGGTGCACGCCACAGATGACATCAAGGGATATATTGAAACCCGCAAAAAAGCCTTTTTTAATCGTTTAGAGGCTGGAAAACGCGCATTTAGAAAATATGTGGCTGGCCGCGAGGCACGCATGGACTTGAGCCAAAACCCCGTTCCGCGTACGGATATCGATTTTTACGGCTTTACGGTCGATGTTGGTGGTGGAAATTCGGTCGATCTCTTGGAGAGCAGTGTTAAAAATGCGCGCGCCAATATTTACATCCAGCGTGAGATTATGGGAGGCTTTGTCCATTGGTCGTCGCAGCAGTATGTCGAACGAAAAATAAGCGGCGACCGTCCTAAAATGACGCATCGTATTTATCTTAACCCAAAGCCGCAAGAGTCGGTGAAGGTATTCCGCGACGTAGCGCACGCCATAGAGGTATCCGGCTTGGCGGCCAAAGCAAAAATATACGACAGAACATTCGACTCCGGGCCCATGAGAGCCTACGACAGTAATGAGGATGAGTTTAGTGTTCGCGGCGACGGTATCGTTATCTATGGCACCGACGAAGAAGCCGAGGCACTACTAAAGCTGGTAGAACGGCAATACGACAAGCACGAGAGCGCTTTTGAAGGCCGTGGACTCTCATCGGTTCCGTTCGAAATTGCCCCTGGCTTTGGGATAGGCGACGAGCCCGAGACTGCCGGCACGTCCCTTACGAGTCACCGTGCCGATGCCATAGAAACGGTACTTGGCAAAGTGCGGGCGTCTGGGATTGATGATCTATACGCCCAACAAATGCTGTTCCAGCGACTATGGCGTGTAGAGGCGCCAAAAGCGGGCATAAACCCCGATAACCCAGCCTTCAATCGTTAGGTCTAAAAGCTGATTCACGGTATACTTAAGAGGTGATAACACTTCTCACCGGCGACAACAGCTTTGAAAACGAACGCGCTCTTGGCAAGCTCGTGGCAGAATTTGATGGCGTTCCCGAACGGGTTGACGGTGACACTCTTGAGCTAAAACAAGTTCCCGATCTATTAATGGGAGCAACGCTGTTTGCAAACAAACGGCTGGTTATTATTAAAAATTTGTCCGGTAATAAAACACTATGGACGGGTTTTTCGGACTGGGCACACCGGCTTAGCTCCGATGTTCATCTTGTACTGGTTGAACCTAAGCCCGACAAAAGAACCAAAACGTACAAAGACCTCCAAAAGATTGCCGATATAAAAGAGTCAAAACTTTGGGGCGAGCGGGATTTCCTAAAGGCCGAGCAGTGGGTGATGAGCGAAGCCGGGCAGCGTGGGATTACGCTGGATAAAGCCAGCGCACGCCTGCTGGTAGAACGAGTAGGGGCTGATCAATGGCAGTTGTCCCAAGCGCTTGAAAAGCTGGCTGTTGCCGGCCCTGTTTCGCCACAGGTAGTCGAAGCGCTTATAGAGGCAAACCCGGTAGAGAATGTTTTTTTGCTGTTTGAGGCGGCACTGGCTGGCGACGGCAACCGCATAAAAAAGATGCTTCAGATACTCGAAACGACAGAGGATCCTTACCGGCTACTCGGTCTGCTTGGCGGGCAGGCGGTGCAGCTTGCGGTGGTGGCGGTTGCCGACAAACCCTCTGCGCAGGTGGCGGGGGAGATTGGCGTTCATCCGTATGCTTTGTCAAAACTTGCACCGGCGGCACGAAAATTAGGCCGGAGTGGCGCTAAAAAAGTCGTTGCGGCATTTGCCGAAGCTGATGAAGGGGCAAAAACATCAGCGGCCGACCCGTGGCTTTTAATTGAGCGCGCGCTTGTTAAAGTTGCCTGCGTATAAAAAATACGCCGCAGTGTGCGGCGTATTTTTTATATAATGTAAAATTACTTTTCAGCTTTTTTAGCAGCTGGTTTCTTTGCAGCAGGCTTTTTAGCAGCTGGTTTTTTGGTAGCGGCAGTCTTTGGAGTGGCTTTTGCTGCCGGAGCTTTAGCAGCTGCTGGCTCTTTAGCAGTAGCAGGCTTTGCTGAGGCGGTTTTTTTAGCTGGAGCAAGCTTGACGCCAGCGTCTTTTGCAACCTTGGCAAGCTGCGCTTTGCGGCGGGCAACAGTGTTCTTTTTGAGGAGCTTCTTTTTAACAGCAGTGTCGAGCTCGCTGTGGGCGGCCGAAAGACCTTCGCTGGTTGGCTTTGCCATGAATGCCTTAACGGCGGTTTTAATGTCGCGTTTAATACCAACGTTGCGCTCGCGGCGTACGGCAGTCTGCTTCATTCGTTTAATGGCTGATTTGATAATTGGCATGGTGTTCCTTTACCTTATAGATTTGGTGAATACAATCAAGGTGAGATTATAGAGGAAAACGTCTGAAATGTAAAGGGAGGGCAGTAAGGGTAGTTGATTGCCCGAGCCGGGCGTCGCGTGCCGTGGTGGAATGCGACGCCCGGACTCGGAGTCCGGCTACTCGTCTTCGCCCTTGCCCGTCCAGGACTGGCGGCGAAGAACGTCCAGGAAGGCGTGCGAAAGATCCGCCCGGCTCATGCTGGGGTTGCGACCCTTCAGCACGAAGCCCGCCGAATCCTCCTTCTCCTCCAGCACGGTGGTGGCGGGGAACAGTCCCCGTAACCACGCGGTGCGGGGCGGCCGACCCGTGAAGGTGAAGGAGATGTAGGCCGGCTCGGCCGGCGTTCCGTCACCTCCCACCATGTAGTGCAGGTCGAACTTGTCGAACAGACCTCTTGCCACGTCGCGCTCCCTAGCTCGTAATCGGTTTTCGGACTGATAAATAATACAATATAAAGTCTAAAAAAGCAATAAAAAAGGAAACAGCCGGAGCTCTCCCCGCGCGTGGTGTTCGCGCAGGGGAGCTCCGGCTCTCTCCGGGACTCGTCATGTCCAGCTGCTTGCAAGGGCGCCTTCAGTCCTCGTCGAGG
>DATJIC010000013.1:0-24973 GCA_035493555.1 Verrucomicrobiia bacterium
GGCTGGCTGCATGCAAACAATGTTGTTATGGCGCACCACCAGTAGTTATTGCTTTCAGGGATCGTATCTGTTACAATAGGTGAGATTGATTAATAAACCTAAAGGAAATCATAATGAAAGCAGTCGTTAAGATCGGTGGCAAACAATTTGTTGTTACCGAAAAAGAGACCCTACTGGTGGACCTCCTCCAGGAAGGCACAAAAGAGCTCGCGCTTGATGCACTGTTGGTAATCGATGGCGAAAAAACCACGGTTGGCACTCCAACGGTAAAAGGTGTAAAAGTAACCGCTAAGGTGGTTGAAGACCTCGTAAAGGGCGATAAAGTCCGCGCTATCCGCTACAAGGCGAAAAAACGTGTTCACAAAGAAATGGGACACCGCCAAAAGTACTCGAAAATCGAAATCGTTTCTATCAAATAGAACCACATAATTTCTCGGTTAGGTACTACGGCAGTCCGCTACAAACCTAACTAGAGAAAATTATGAAAACGAATCGTTCAAACAAGCGCTATGCATCGCTGCGCGCTTATGTAAAATTTATTGCAACGTTCAAAGGCCGCTTTTTTGCGGTTTTTGGGCTGTTTACCGTATCCGATATCATGCTGGCGACGCTTCCAGTATTTATCGGTCAGTTTGTGGCGGCTATCAGTGCGCATTCGCTCGACCAAAGCCGGATATACTGGCTGGTCGGCATACTCATTGGTATTAGTGTCGTGCACGACATGATCTGGCGGGGAGCGGAGTTCCTGTATTTAAAATGGATCAACGGCAAGAGGTATGAGTTTGAAAACATTGTCTTTCAGGCGGTGTTAAGCAAACCGTATCCGTATTTTATCGACAAGTTTACGGGTAAAATAAGCAGCTACGTGGCAACGATTGGCCGCGAATTCCGTGATTTCGTTGCAGAGATCTGCTATTCATACGCGGACCTGCTCGTGAAGCTGCCCATTATTGCGGTGATTATGTTCACGGTCAACATTCCAACAGGGGTCGTGTTCGTGGTATCGATCGCTATTATGTTCGTAGTGGGGAGGAAATTGATAGGACGGACAATTACGACCGAAAGGGAACAGACCGATATCGGAGCCAATCTCGACGGCTATTCCATTGATGTTATTGGCAACTTTGTCAGTACCAAGGCCTTTCGCCGGGAACGGGCCGAGTTTGAAGCCATTATCCTTAAGCGTAAGGACGTTATCAAGGCTTCCAACCGCGCGTTTTTCTGGAGTGTCATATTTTGGGGCTCAATGAGTATCGTGGTGCGCTGGGTGATATGGCCCGCAACCATTCTTCTAAACGTCTATCTGTTCATTCACGGGCAAATCAGCGTGGCGCAAATCACAACCTTCATCTCGACGCTGCTGATCTTCTCGGATTATATATGGATGGTAATTTGGAATATCTCGCAGTTCAATATCAAACTTGGCCGGATCGAAGAATCGTACCAGTACCTGTTTGGCGATGCGAACGTTGTCGCCGACCATCTGGAAGGCAAGCATGTGCTCCAGCAGCACGATAAACTGGCGTTTAATGACCACCTTTCGTTCAAGGATCTTTCTTTTGCCTACCCGGACAAACCCGATCAGGCCGTGCTGAGCGATATCAGCCTGTCGATCAAAAAGAATGAGAAGGTGGGAATTGTTGGCACCAGCGGTAGTGGTAAGACAACTCTTATTAAGTTGCTGCTTGGCTACTATGAGCTGCCCAAGGCGATGGTGGCGCTTGATGGTGACGAGGTTGATAACCGCCGGCTTGTGGACCTGATTGCGTACGTGCCGCAGGATACGCCGTTATTTCACCGGACGATCCGCGAAAACATTGCGTATGGTGCAGACGTGCCGGTCACTCAGGAGGAGATTGAAACGGCGGCAAAGCGTGCCCACGCTCACGAGTTTATTACGCAGACAGCCGAGGGCTACGACGCACTTGTGGGTGAGCGGGGTATTAAGCTTTCTATGGGACAGCGCCAGCGCGTGGCGATTGCACGGGCGTTCCTGGACGACAAGCCGCTGCTGATTCTGGACGAAGCCACCAGCGCGCTTGACAGTGAGTCGGAGGTGCTCGTGCAAGAGGCACTCGAGAATCTCTGGAGTGATCGCACAGTGCTCGCCATTGCTCACCGGCTTTCAACGCTCCGCCATATGGACCGGATTGTCGTTATGGACAAAGGCCGGATTATCGAGCAGGGAACGCACCGCGAGCTCCTTGTAAAAAAGGGCAGATACTACCGGCTTTGGCAGCATCAAAGCGGAGGCGTACTCAGCGAAGAAGATCCGTCGTAGGGCGGATCTTCTTGTATACTGAAGAGGATGAAATACTGGATAAACACGATTGCAAAGGCGCATGTTATGCGCGGCGTAGAGGGCGGATTTACGCAGGCAAACCATGGTAAGATCCAGGGAGTAAAACGGCTTAAAAAAGGTGATCTGATTGTTTTTTACTCTGGCAAGACGGCGTACCCCGATGGTGAACCGTACCAAAAGTTTACGGCGCTTGGACGCGTGACCGATGACGAGCCGTACCGGGTGGAGATGACTCCTGATTTTCACCCGTACCGGCGCAATGTGGAGTTCTTGGTTATTAAAGAGGCGGATATCAGGCCGCTTATCAGTGAGCTTAGCTTTATCAAAGATCCAACACATTGGGGATTCCCATTTATGAGGGGTCTGTTTGAAATACCCAAAGAAGACTTTGAAAAGATCGCCGCTGCGGTTGATGCTCCCCTTGATATCCCGGGCTAAAATGGTAGCGGTTTTAGGGGCCGGATGCTACAATAGGTGAAAGAAGAGGGAAATAATAAACAGTGGCGACAGTCATTTCGGTTACCAATCAAAAAGGTGGCGTAGGTAAGACGACCAGCGCGGTCAACATCGCCTACTACTTAGCAAAACAGGGTAAAAAGACCTTGTTAATTGATTTTGACCCGCAGGGAAACGCGACGAGCGGGCTGGGTATCGACAAACAGGCGCTCGATGGAACCATGAGCGATGTTATTCTGGAGACAAAACAGCTTGTTGATATTATTCTTCCCACCGATCACGCTAACTTATTTGTCGCACCCGCCACACCGCATCTTGCTAACACCGAGGTTGAGCTGGCGCAGGCTAACCGCCGCTTTACGCGCTTAAAAAATGCGATAGGAACACTGCCTGCCTACGATTATATTTTAATTGATAGCCCCCCAAGTCTGAGCCTCCTTACTGTCAACGGGCTGATTGCTGCGCAGTATGTGCTACTGCCGGTGCAGGCAGAGTTTTACGCGCTTGAAGGGCTGGGGCAGCTGCTTGAAACCATGAAGCTGGTACGAAAAAGCATGAACCCCACACTTGATCTTATTGGTGTGTTACCAACGATGGTTGATGGCCGCACAACGCTTTCGGGCCAGGTGCACGAAGAAATCAAAAAACATTTTCCTGGCAAAGTGTTTAAAACGACCATCCCGCGTAATATTCGCCTTGCCGAAGCGCCGAGCCATGGTTTGCCGGTTGGGGCGTATGACCGCTTTTCTAAGGGTGCCCGCGCCTACAAAGCTGTCACAAAAGAACTAATACAACGGGTAGGCTAACGTGATAGGAGGGGTGCGATGAGTGTAAAAAAAGGATTGGGCCGAGGGTTTGACTCGTTAATTCCAACCGAGCTTTTAGACGAGTCGTTTGATCCAACCGCGGCACAGGATGACCGTGTGAGCGAGCTTCGCCACATCAAGATAGATGAGATTTTTGCCGACCCCGACCAGCCCCGGCGCTCGTTTGATGAATCCGCGCTCGAGGAATTGGCCGCATCCATTGCCGAGCATGGCATACTGCAGCCGATTGTCGTTACCTCTCGGCAAGAGGGCTACCAGATTGTTGCCGGTGAACGCCGGTATCGTGCCGCCAAAATTGCCGGCCTTGATAAGCTGCCGGCACTTGTTCGGACGCTGACCGACCAGCATAAACTGGAACTCTCGTTAATCGAAAACCTGCAGCGCCGTGATCTCAACCCGCTCGAGACGGCAACGGCGTATCTTAAGCTGCGTGACCAATTTAATCTCACGCTCGATGAAATTGGCCACCGGGTCGGGGGAAAGTCGGTCAGTACCATCAGCAATACGTTGCGTTTGCTTCGTCTGCCGGAATCGGTCCGGGAAGCGCTGCTCGACGGCCGCCTCCGTGAAGGCCAGGCCCGCCCGCTCGTTAATCTGGATGAAAAAGTCATTAACGAGGTGCTGCCGCGCATTTTAGCCGAAGAGTGGAGCGCACGTAAAATAGAACAGTTTATTGTGCAGCTTAAAAAAGCGGCTACATCTCCTATTGAGAATGAGCGTAAAAAAGTTACCGCAACACCGTATCAGGACGAAACTGAGCGGCTGGTTAAGCGGCTATCAACGGACGTCAGCGTAAAAACGAACGCCAAAGGCGCCGGTCAAATCGTGATCCGCTTTAAAAGCGACCTCGACTTCCGGCGTATCAAAAAGCTGCTTGGCGACGCTTAGTAAAAGCGGATTTTAGTGAGCGGGTAGATCCGCATGCTAACGGGACCAACTACGTCATAAAGGGGAATAAGTCCTAAGCCGCTTCGCGAGTCGTACGAATAGTCGCCTTCGCGGTGGTCGCCGGAGACGAATAATGTGCCGTTAGTAACGGTCGTATCGACGGAGCCGCTCGTGGGAGAACCCGGGTGGCTGCCGGCATCATTGGCCTGTGCTTTGTCCGGTTCAAAACCATCCGGATGTTCTTTGTTATATACCTTCAGTACGCCGTCTTTTACCGTGACGCGTTCGCCCGCAAAAGCAATAACACGTTTAACGATAAATTCATCTCCCTGGCCGGGATTATATTGTGGGTTCTTGAAAACGATGATCTGGCCGCGCTGAGGCACGTATTCTTTGTTTTGGAGCTGATCCCATGTAACAGGCAGTCGGTTGACGATCAGCCGGTCGCCGGTGAAAAGAGTAGTCTCCATGCTTGGTCCTAGGACATTAAAACTGCGAAAAACGAACGTGTTAATAAGGAGTGTTCCAATAAGAACACAAACGATGAATATTAGTATGCCGAGCGCATCCTTAACAAAGGGATGACGTTGCAGAAAAGTTGCTTCCATTGTACTCACTATACACCTTTTAGGGGCTCTATAAAAGTAAACCTGTTATGATTTTCCGGTTCAAAAAAATGAAGGGATCATATATAGTAAGTGAAGTACTTATGGCAGGCAACAAACATTCACTTGATGGATTTGTCCCACGCCGACCCGGTAGCGCGGATCGCCCAGAGCGTCGGATTGGACAACATACAGACGAAATTCCTTCGCGTTTTACAAAGGTAGCCAAAGAAAGCCAGCCGCTTCAGCCAGGTGTCATTAACCGTGGCGAACTGGGCATCGCCCGCAAGGATATCGATAGCTCGCTTAAGGGCATTGATATTATTGACGAGCCTAAAAAAGGGAAGGACAAGCGCGGCCGTAAAAAAGGCCCGATCAGCAAGAAAAAGCGTATCATTAAATGGACAATTATTGCATTTGTCGTCGTTCTTCTTGGATTTGCAGGCTTTATGGCATATAAGGTTTTAAACGCCGGCGGTAATATTTTTAAGGGCAGTATCCTTGATATTCTGCAAAGCCAGCCGCTAAAGCAGGACGCTAACGGCCGGAGTAATATCCTTATCCTTGGTACGTCCGAGGACGACCCGGGACATGGAGGGGCGTATTTGACCGACTCTATGATGGTGATGAGCATTGACCAGAACAAAAAAGTTGTCGATATGTTTAGCATTCCCCGTGACCTATACGTTCAATACGGTATGGCCTGTAACAGCGGCTACCAGGGGAAGATCAACGAGTACTTTAACTGTGTTAATACCGATTGGAAGAGCAAATCCGCCGAGGACGAGCGTTTGACGAAAACCCGCCAGTTCGTAGGCGGTATCTTTGGCGTGGATATCCAGTATGCCGTACATGTTAACAACACGGTTATCAAACAGGCGGTTGATGCGGTTGGCGGGGTAGACGTTGATATCCAAGGTGACGGTGATGTTCCATACGGCGTAAAAGCTGGCAGTATTCTCGACCGTAACTTTGACTGGCGATGCAACTACAATTGTTACCTTGTAAAATATGGCCCGGGCGTTCATCACCTTGACGGTACGCACGCGCTCTTTTTGGCCCAAGCGAGGGGTGATACGGCACCGACATATGGACTCGCCCGCTCTAACTTTGACCGCGAGATAAACCAGCAAAAGATTATCGTGGCGCTAAAAGAAAAAGCGGCTAGCTCGGGTACGTTTACAAACCCCGCAAAGGTAACAGGCCTGTTAGACGCACTGGGCAACAACCTCCGGACGAACTTTGAAACCAAAGAGATCCGTACGCTCATGCGGCTAGGCAGTGAAATCGACTCGAAGAACATTAACCGCCTTAACCTTAGCGATGGTGACAAAGCTGTCGTGGAGTCGGGCCAAGAGGGCGGTGCTAGTGTTGTCGTTCCGACGGCCGGAGTATTTAACTACACCGCAATCCGTGCGTTTATCGCAAAAGCACTCAGCAGTAACGAGGTGGTCCGTGAAGGAGCGAACCTCGCCGTGCTAAACGGTTCGGGCAAAGCCGGCGTTGCGCAAACGCAGGCCGACAAGCTGACGGCCGCAGGCTTTACCGTTACAACCGTTGATACTGCGCCTGCAGGCCAGTATGCGGATGTTGAGGTGTATCAGATTGGCAAGGGAATGGATAAAACGAAAGCCAAACTCGAGTCGACATTTAAAGTCAAAGTAAAGACGACGGCGCCTCCGGTGTCGGTGGCTGCGGGCACTAACTTTGTGATTATATTCGGCAAAGATCCCACAAGCTCGAACTAGATGATGTATAATAGACTCTAAGTATGGAGCTGTTGAAATTACCAAACAAACGCTCGCTTTTTAGTGAGATTATCTACATTGCTCTGAACGTTATGTTGGCGGTGGCCGTTTTAGGTGTGGTGTGGGCTGTTGAATCGCCGTACGCGGCGTTTCTACTGGTTCTCCTTAGCAAATGGCGGGTCCTTGCCGTGCGACCGCGGTACTGGTTTGTTAACCTGCAGTCCAACCTCGTTGATCTTATCGTGGGGCTTAGCGTTGTGGTCCTCTTGTATGCCGCTAACGGGGCATTGACCGCCCAAATACTTATGACGCTGCTGTATATCGGATGGCTATTGTTTATCAAGCCACGGTCAAAGCGCTCGTTCATTGCCGTGCAGGCAGGAGTGGCGACATTTCTTGGCATTACGGCACTTATGCTGGTGTCGTATAGCTGGATAGCCTCTTTGGTTGTTCTTTTGATGTGGGTCATTGGCTATAGCGCCGCGCGTCACGTGCTCGGCAGCTACGAAGAAGCGCATATCTCATTCTACAGCTTGGTGTGGGGGTTGTTTTTTGCTGAGCTCGGATGGCTGATGTATCACTGGACCTTCGCCTACTCGTTGCCTGGAACGGGTGACATTAAGCTTCCGCAGGGTGCATTAATCGCTCTTGCTGTTAGCTTTATTGCCGAGCGTGCGTATGCCAGCTACGAAAAACACGGCTCCATTCATTCGAATGACATGATCCTGCCATCGCTTCTTTCGGTGAGCCTGGTTATTATTCTGCTGGTATTTTTTAATACGGTAAGTGTCGGTTCGGTTTAAGCCGGACTTCAGCTTTGGGGGGTAAGCTTGAGGATAATGAAAGACAATGAAACATCAACCACAACTGATCAAAAGGAAGTACAGACAACAGAATCTCAACCCGTAACCGAATCGGTTGCCGTTCGCCGGGGCCGGTCGAAGCGTAGGATTCTCATTGGGAGTATTGTAGCAGTCATATTGCTGTGTTTTGCTGCTGGCATCGGGGCTGCAAAGTTGTATTATGCGTTCAATCCACAAAGCAGTGATGTTACGGGTCATCAGACGGTTGCAAACGACGGCAACAAATCGGTGACACAGGAAGAGTCTGAGATCGCGAACGTTGTCGATAAGGTGTCTCCAAGCGTCGTATCCATTGTTACCACCTCGCAAAGCGTATCGCCGTATTATGGCTCGCAGGAGCAAGACAGTGCGGGGACGGGCATTATTATTAGCAAGGACGGCTACATTTTAACGAACAAGCACGTCGTGGACGGTGCGTCGACGGTTCAGGTGGTGCTTTCCGACGGGACGACATACGACAAAGTCCAGGTGCTCGGAACGGACCCGTTAAACGATGTAGCGTTTCTGCAGATTCCAAATGTGAGTAACTTAACGGCGGCAGAACTAGGTGATTCTTCGTCCATTCGGGTGGGTCAAAAGGTAGTTGCTATCGGCAACTCGCTGGGGCAGTACCAAAATACGGTAACGAGCGGTATTATCTCGGGAACGGGTCGTCCTATTACGGCACAATCTGGTGAGAACGTGGAAAGTCTTACCGACCTTATACAAACGGATGCGGCCATTAACCCAGGTAATTCCGGCGGACCTCTCCTTAATCTTTCAGGTCAGGTTATCGGTATCAACACGGCGATCATTCAGGATGCGCAGGGAATCGGCTTCTCCATCCCCATCAACGCGACTAAGGGAATAATGAAGGGCGTGTTGGCGGGAAAAGGCGTGCATAGGGCGTTCCTGGGCGTCAACTATATCAGTGTGACGGCCGATGTTGCCAAGCACTATAACCTGTCGGTGAAAAAAGGCGCGTATATCTTTGCCGCCGGTGGTAAAAGCGCAGTCGTGAGCGGCAGCCCCGCAGACAAGGCTGGCGTTCAGAACAAAGACGTTATCACTAAAGTTGGCGGCGTAGAGGTGGGTGATAAGGGTGACGTATCGAGCCTCGTGGCTGAATATGCGCCAGGTGATACGATTGAGCTGGTGGTGCTTCGTGACGGTAAATCACTGACACTCAAGGTAACACTTTCTGAGTACAAGAAAACTTAGAGCTTCTCGATAGCAAAAATAAAATCACGGTTTTCGCTTAAAGCGAAGCCGTGTTTTTTTGCGTATTTTACTAGGTTGGCGTGTTGGCGGGGGTCGGCCTCAAGAAGCATGAGTCCGCCTGAAGCAAGCCGCAAGCTAGCTTCTTCGATGAGTTTTTCAATAAGTGCCTGGCCGTTGTTCTCGGCAAAAAGGGCCTCCTGGGGTTCGTAATCAGTCTCGGGCGAACGCTCCCAGGAGGCATCGACGTAAGGAAGATTTGCAAGAACAATGTCGGGGCGGAACGGATAGCTTGCAAGCAGATTGCTTTGCATAATTTCAACATCCGCCTCCAGGCGCTGGGCATTACTTTTAGCGACATTTAGTGCGTGGTTACTGATATCGCAGAGGGCAACTTCTAGCTCGGGACACTCCAGTTTGGCGGTAATGCCAAGACAACCGCTGCCGGTTCCTATATCGACAAGCCGCTTGGGTGTTTCCCGCAAAAGCGAATTGGAGTGGGGGAGCAGCTCTTTTAAGATCGTAATAATTTGTTCCGACTCGGGCCGGGGGATAAGCGTTGCGGGAGTGACCTTAAAAAGCCGTCCGTAAAATTCCTTATGGCCGATAATGTACGCGATTGGGGTCCGGTCTTTACGCAGCTCCGTTCGGGCATCAGCTATTTCAAGCTCTCGGCCTGTCAAGGCCTCGTCGCCATGCGCATGAAGGTAGGTGCGCTGTTTTTTTAGCGTATGGGCCAGGATAATCTCGGCATCGAGCCGTGCCGAAACGATACCGGCAGCCGATAGCGTGCTAGTGGCTTGGCGTATCCATTCGTCGATCGTCATGTTATTTCTCCCGTTGGCGGACGACTTCGTAGGCGATAGCGACGGTCGCTGCGCTCACATTGAGCGAGTCGGCGATACCAGCCATAGGCAGCCGTACGGGCAGGTCGCAGTTTTCAAGCCATAGATCGGTCAAGCCGAACTGTTCGCTGCCCATAACGATAGCGACTGGCTGGGTAAGATCGACGTCGGTATAAAGTTCTTTTGCTGCTGGGGTTGCGGCGAGTGACTTGATACCGCGTTCGCGGAGGTAGTCGATAGCACTTTTGCTATCCGTAATAACCGTTGGCGTCGTAAACATAACACCAGTAGAGGCACGGACGACATTGGGGTTAAATAGGTCGGTGACGGCATCGCAAACGATGACAGCCTCGGCGCCAGTGGCATCCGCTGAGCGTAAAATAGTGCCAAGGTTGCCTGGTTTTTCGATGGCTTCGACCACAATGACGAACGGGTTGTCAGAGAGTTTCAGATCGGTGAGCTTTGTGCGCCACTGTTTACCGATAGCAAGCAGCCCCTCGGGTCGTTCGCGGTAGGCAATTTTTACAAAGGCATCCTTCCCGATGCGGGTAAGCTGGGCGCCGGCTTTTTGGGCGGTTTCAAGAACTTTTTGTTCGTTCTCGCCTAAAAACCATTCCGGGCAGTAATATAGTTCGCTAAACGTAAAGCCTGCGGCAAGCGCCCGGGTGATAGGGCGATACCCCTCGATTAAAAAGATGCCTTGTTTATCCCGCTCGGAGCGTTTTTTAAGTTTTGTAAGGGCTTTTACACGCGGGTTATGAATGCTGGTGATTGCTTCTTGATCCATATTAGTTTCCTAGGCTTTTTTGCTCGGCTTCGTGTGCCTGCAGGCTGCGTTCGGCTTTTTGCAGTTCTAGTACAACGTCATCGAAGTTGCCATCGAGCATCTTCGGCATGTTAGAGCGGCTGTAGCCGATGCGGTGATCGGTAATACGGTCTTGCGGGAAGTTGTAGGTACGGATTTTTTCGCTGCGGTCGCCCGATCCAATGAGGCTGCGGCGCTCAGCGGCAAGTTTTGATTGTTCGGCCTCGACTTTTTGCTGGAGCAGGCGGGAGCGCAGAACGCTCATGGCTTTCTCTTTGTTCTTAATCTGTGATTTTTCGTCTTGGTTGGTAACGACCATGCCGCTTGGTAGGTGGGTAATGCGTACGGCGGAGTCGGTTGTGTTGACACTCTGGCCGCCGTGGCCGCTGGCGCGGAAGATGTCAATCCTTAGGTCGTTAGGGTTAATCTCGATATCCGTCTCCTCGGCCTCAGGAAGTACGGCAACTGTAACGGTGCTGGTGTGGATGCGTCCTTGGCTTTCGGTGGCGGGAACGCGCTGGACGCGGTGGACGCCAGATTCAAACTTGAGCTGCGCGTAGGGCGAATCGCCACTAACCTTAAATACAACTTCTTTGTAACCGCCCGTGTCGTTGGCGCTTTCGCTCATAAGTTCGGTTTTAAGACCGTGCATTTCGCAGTAGCGAAGGTACATGCGGTACAGTTCGGCAGCGAACAAACTGGCTTCGTCGCCGCCAGCTCCGGCGCGGATCTCGACAATAACGTTCTTTTCGTCATTTGGGTCTTTAGGGGCAAGCATCGCGAACAGCTCTTCTTCTAAAGATGCTAGTTTTTCTTCGGTTTCAGTAACCTCCGATTTGGCAAGTTCGGCAAGCTCATCGCCGCCGCCAACGAGTTGCTTTGCTTCGGCTAGCTGCGATTCAAGCGTCCGGCGAAGCGTTGCTTTCTCCAAAATAGCCTCAAGCTCGCTCAGCCGCTTATTCTTTTTGCTAAAATCTGGGTCACTAAATGCGCTGGGAGATGCCAAAAAATCAGCAAGGGTTGCTTTTTCGGCTTGTAGGTCATCGATGTTGAGGCTGATCTTTGGCATGTGTTGCTCCTATTATGACATATAAAAAGAGACTGCGGTAAAAGCAGTCTCTTTTTGGTAAGCGCTATTTATCTGCTTTTTTTGCTTTTTGCGCTGCAGCTTTTTTGGCCTTTGATGCAAGTTGTTCCTTGCGGGCTTCGGCGGCGGCGAATTTAGCCTTAAAGCGGTCGACACGACCTTCGGTGTCGATGATCTTCTCTTCGCCCGTAAAGAATGGGTGAGAGGCTGATGAGATGTGGACTTTTACGAGTGGGTATTCGTTGCCATCTTCCCATTTAATAGTTTCGTTGGTTTGCGCTGTACTTTGTGTAAGGAAGGCAAACCCAGCCACGTCGTCGCTAAATACGACCGGGCGGTAGTTAGTTGGGTGTATACTGCTTTTCATATCCCGACCATTGTATCTGTTTTTGTTGAAAAAGTCCAGAGGTTATACGGGCGGGCGCAAATAAGCATTGCGAAGACGCCCCTGTACTGGTACCATAAGCGCAAAGGATGCATAAAACATACAATGTCACGAAACAGTTTATTTAAAAAGGCTATGGAAGCTCCAGCCGTCGCACTGGAAAAGACGGTTGAAGTGAGCGAACAGCTCAGTAAAAATTCGCCGCCGGCCCGAATTGCCCGGAAAGGCAAGGATTACTGGCACATGCTTGGACCGGGACTTACCACGGGTGCATCCGATGATGACCCTTCTGGTATTGGTACCTACTCGCAAACGGGAGCGCAGTACGGTTTTCAGCTGCTTTGGCTTGCCGCATTTACATATCCGCTTATGGCGATCGTACAGGAGATGTGTGCCCGTATCGGTCTGGTGACCGGCCGGGGTCTCGCAGGAACGATCCGCACGCATTTTTCCCGGCGGGTTATGTACGGTTCTGCTCTTCTTTTGCTGGCGGCAAACACGTTTAATATCGGTGCCGATCTTGGGGCGATGGCAAAAGCCGTACAGCTTTTATGGCCACAGCTTAATTTTAGCTTTCTGGTGATCGGTTTTGTGCTTTTGTGTTTGTTTATGCAGGTTTTTACACCGTATGCGCGGTACGCTAGGTACCTAAAATGGTTGGCGTTAGTGCTGTTTGCGTACGTTGCATCAACAATTTTAGCCAACCTCAACTGGGGCGATGTGCTGCGTCATGCGGTCGTGCCGACGATTACGTTCAGTAAGGACCAGCTGTTTCTTATTTGTGCTATCTTAGGGACGACCATTTCGCCGTACCTGTTTTTCTGGCAAACCTCGCAAGAGGTAGAAGAGGAAATATTGCAGGGCCAATCAACGCTTGCCCAGCGGAAGGGAACGGACAAACTTGCGGTTAAGAGCATGCGTATCGACGTGTGGTCAGGCATGTTCCTGAGCAACCTCGTGATGTTCTTTATTATTGCTGCCTGTGGCGCGCTTTTATACTCGCACGGCGTGACTAATATTGTAACGGCGGCACAGGCTGCCGAGGCGTTGCGGCCGTTTGCCGGTGATGCGACGTACTTTCTATTCGCGATCGGAATCGTCGGTACCGGACTATTGGCTATACCCGTACTGGCGGGATCAAGCTCGTACGCGCTTTCAGAGGCCTTTGGCTGGCAAGAGGGACTGTACCGCGACCTAAAGCATGCCCGTGCATTTTATGGAGTAATAATTCTTTCGCTCTTGGTGGGGCTTGGCCTTAACTTTGTCGGTCTCGACCCTATGAAAGCGCTGCTGTACGCGGCTGTTGGTAATGGTATTGTCGCTCCGATCGTGCTTTGTCTAGTTGTTCTTATTAGCAGCAACCGCAAAATAATGGGTGAGTGGACAAACCGCCGCCCAGTTACCGTTATAGGTTGGGTGACCACAGGTATTATGGCTGTATCTGGTATTGCGGCTATCGTCTCCCTCGTTATTTAAAAGGCTGCTAGTTGACCTCTGGTACACTTTACGGTATACTACCAGGGTAACAATTTTTAATGACACAATCCGCGTCATACTCCTGAACCTTCAGGGACGCGGGTGAGGAACAAGGAGTCTAAAACATATGGCAGTTGATGTCGATATTAAAGCTCTGCTCGAAGCTGGTGTTCACTTTGGACACAAAACGAGCCGTTGGCACCCTAAAATGGCCAAGTACATTCACTCTAAGCGCCAGGACAGCCACATTATTGACCTGACGAAAACGGTAGAGGGCCTCGACAAAGCGCTTCCATTCGTCACCAAAGTGGCGGCAAGCGGCAAACAAGTTCTGTTTGTAGGTACTAAAAAACAGGCGAAAGATATTGTAAAGGCAGCCGCTGAAAAAGCCGGCCAGCCATACGTTACCGAGCGCTGGATTGGCGGTATGCTGACCAACGTAAACACTATTAGCGCACAGATCAAAAAACTGAAAGACCTCGAACGCCGCATGGCATCGGGTGATCTTGAAAAGCGCTACAACAAGCTTGAAGTACAGCGTTTCCAAGAGGAAATCGACGAGCTCAACCTTAAGTATAGCGGTATCAAAGACCTTAACGGTAAGCCTGGCGCTGTTATCGTTATTGATGTTATTAGCGACGCAAACGCCGTTAAAGAAGCAAAAACTCTTGGCGTACCAGTAGTTGGCGTCGTTGACACGAACGCAGACCCAACGCCAATCGATTACGTTATCCCAGGTAACGACGATGCAATCAAAGGTATTCAATTGCTGCTCGACTACTTCACAGCCGCTGTTGCTGAAGGTGCGGGTGCTGTTAAAAAAGAGGAGAAATAAACAATGGCTGTTTCAATCGAAGACATCAAAAAGCTGAAAGAACTCACCGGTGTTGGTTTGACCGACGCCAAAGGCGCACTTGTTGAAGCCGACGGCGATTTTGACAAAGCTCTTGAAGCAATGCGTAAAAAAGGCCTCACAAAGGCTGAGAAAAAAGGTGACCGCGAAGCCCGCGAAGGCGTTATCGACAGCTATGTTCACAGCGGCCGCATTGGTGTAGTCGTAGAGCTTAACTGTGAGACCGACTTTGTTGCCCGCCTAGATGACTTTAAAAAGCTTGCTCACGAGATCGCTATGCAAGTTGCAGCCATGAACCCGAAGTACGTTACCGAAGCTGAAATTCCAGCCAAGGAAATGGAACGCGTCCGCAGCGAAGCAATGGAACGCGTCAAGACAGAAGGTAAGCCTGCTGATATCGCTGAAAAAATCGTTGATGGACAGGTTAAGAAGCACTTTGCCGAGCAAGTACTTATGAGCCAGATGTTTATCCTTGACGACAAGAAAAGCGTTGAGCAGTACGTAAAAGAGAATATCGCTAAACTAGGTGAGAACATTGTTGTCCGCCAGTTCAAGCGTATCGAACTCGGCGTTAACGAGTAAGATCTTTCGTATCTCTAAAACACCCAGCCTCACAGCCGGGTGTTTTTTTGTTGGAATAACAGATGAGAGAGGGGTGTGCACTTGATAAAAATGCATTTTTATGGTAAAATTGTAACCGACCTTCGGTAGAGTATTCCGGAGATACCGCACCTTCGAGAGGAAGTGACACCCGCATGACCAAGCGTACATGGGCCATTGTCGGCGCCGTGGTTCTGACACTCGCTGTCGGATTCGGCATCGGCGCGCTGTTCGGTGGCGGCAACAGCTCGCCGAACAACGTGAGCCAGGAGGCGACGCCTTCTGCCACGCCCCCGAGTTCGTCGTTGACGCTGCCGAGCAGCGCGCCGGCGACGACGGTTTCGTCCGCATCCACCGCACCCGTGTCCGAGACGACCGCCCCGGCGGCCACCACGCCCGCATCGCCGCGGCCGACCGGTCTCCCCGAGCCCGCCCTCGGCTCCGTCAAGGGAGCTGAGACGCAGTCGCTGTTCGACTGGTTCTCGGCGCCCATCCCGCAGGCGTGGAGTGGGCTGACGAGCGACGGCGACAGCAAGACCTTCGCCGACACCAGCACCTGTGTGGAGTCGGACTACGCGGACTGCGCACACATCATGTTCATCAGCCTGCGCTCCGGGCCCAACCGCATCAACTACGGCACCAACCCCGTGGCGCAGTGGGCCAAGGACGTCTGCTCGGCCCGCCCGGCCAGTAGCGTCAGCGGCCCGGTCGTCTTCCAGATGAACGGTGTCGAGGCCCGGTTCTACAAGTTTCCGTGCCAGGGGACGCAGCACTTCATGTGGTACGTCCCCAGCAAGAAGCTGCTCGTGCGCGGCGACGACGGCAACGGCACGGCGACGGTGGAAGCCGGAACCGTGCAGGCCGTGCTGGAGAGCGCTACCTGGCAGTAGCCGATGCATCACCCGCCCCTCTACCCGTATCCCGACCAATGTTCCCGAAGGAGCCCCGGTGTGCCATGTGCACGTCCGGGGCTGCTTCATATCTTGGGGCATTTTCTCTAATCATGGTAAAATAAACATATATGTTTGACACGAATTCTTATCAAGACAAGATGAATCAGGCACTTGCTCACTTTGAGGAAGAGCTTAAAAAAGTCCGCACCGGCCGTGCACACCCCAGTATGCTCGACGGTATCCAGGTAGAGGCGTACGGCCAAAAAATGCCGCTTAACCAGGTAGCTAACGTGACCGCTCCCGAGCCGCAAATGCTACAAATAACACCGTTTGATCCCAGCCAGGTGCAGGCTATCAGCGCGGCAATTAGGGTGGACCAATCGCTTGGCTTTAACCCTAGCGATGACGGCCGCGTTGTTCGCGTTCCCGTGCCGCCACTCACCGAAGAACGCCGTCACCAGATGGTAAAACAAACCGGCGAAAAAGTTGAGGAGGTGCGTATTGCACTTCGCAATATCCGCCAAGATGGTCTTAAAGACGCAAAGCGTAAAAAAGATGCCAAAGAACTGAGCGAGGATGACGTCAAGCGCATCGAAAAAGAGTTTGACAAGCTGATGACCGAATACCAGGAAAAAATAGAAGCCGCGTTCAAGGCCAAAGAAAAGGATATCCTAACGATCTAATGGCCGATACTAGCGAGGTGCCGCAGCATATAGGCTATATCGTCGACGGCAACAGGCGCTGGGCTAAAAAGCATGGCTTGCCGAGTTACGAAGGCCACCTGGCTGGATACAACGCGATTATCGAGGTAGTGCTGGCTTCTATCGATGCAGGTGTGAAGTATGTCTCGGCATATACCTTTAGTACTGAAAACTGGAAGCGCAGCGAGTCGGAAATTTCCAAAATTATGGGTCTGGTACTCCGGCTCCTTACTTCTGATATTCACATTCTGCAGGAGAACGGCATTAGACTAAAAGTCCTTGGCTCAAAAGATCGCTTAAGTAAAGGGGTCTTAAAAGCTATTGATGAGGCCGAGGCCAAGACCGCAAATAACAGCCGTGGAACGCTGGCAGTCTGTTTTAATTACGGGGGACAGTTAGAAATAGCCGACGCGTGCAAAAAAATTGTTCAGGAGGGGATTTTAGCCGAGGATATTACGCCGGAGGTGATCGCGGAACATTTATATGTCCCGGAGGTTCCGCCTATTGATGTCCTCGTGCGTACGAGCGGTGAACAGCGAACGTCTAATTTTATGCTTTGGCGGTCTGCCTACAGCGAATTTATTTTTTTGGAAAAGCTCTGGCCGGACATGACAAAAGACGACGTAACCAGTATACTGGAAGAATATTCACGCCGCGGTCGGCGATTTGGAGGATAAATGCAGTTAATTTTTGGTATCATTTTGGGCTTATTAATCTTGGTCGTGCTAGTGGTTGTTCACGAGCTTGGCCACGCGATTATCGCGCGCCGCAACGGCGTTGTGGTTGAAGAGTTTGGCATTGGGTTTCCGCCTCGTGCATGGGCAAAAAAGTTGCGTAGTGGTGTTTTGTTCAGTCTTAACTGGCTGCCGCTTGGCGGTTTTGTAAAACTCCAGGGCGAGAACGACGCGGCAAACAAAAAAGGCGATTACGGCGCCGCATCCTACTGGGCAAAAACCCGGATTTTGCTTGCCGGGGTAGCCATTAACTGGCTGGTTGCGGCTGGTCTTTTAACGATATTGGCCTGGACGGGGCTGCCAAAAATCCTGCCCAACCAGTTTTCTGTCTCCGGAGATACCATCCTTACTAAAAAGCCGGTTGAAATTGTTGAAATCACCAAAGATTCTCCGGCGAGCAAGGCGGGCTTAAAAGTAGGGGACCAGATTCTCCGTTTTGCCGGCGAACCCGTCCCAACATCTGATACTCTTGCAACCCAATCAAAAGCCAACAAAGGTAAAACGGTTGAAGTCATTTATTCGCGTAAGGGAGTGGAAGATAGCACAAGCGTTGCCCTGCGCAGCTCCAACGGTGATAACAAAGGCTATCTAGGGGTTGGTTCAGGACAGCAAGAGCAAATTAATGCCAGCTGGTCGGCGCCGCTTGTCGGTGTTGTCACTACTGGCCAATTTACGCTGGTGACGCTCCAAGGACTCGGCAATCTTGTCGGCAACCTGGTGTCGGGAATTGTTTTACAGTTTAGTCCTAACAGCGTTACCCGTGAGCAAGCACACCAGAGTCTTGCCGCAGCAAGCAGCAGCGTGGCTGGCCCCGTTGGTATTTTGGGAACTATCTTCCCGGCAGCAGAGCAGGCTGGACTCACCCAGCTTGTGTTCCTCACGGCAATTATTTCGCTGACCCTGGCAGTTATGAACGTCTTGCCGATCCCGGCGCTCGACGGCGGACGCTGGTTTGTTATGACGCTCTTTAAGCTTCGCAAAAAAAAGCTGACCAAGGAGAGGGAAGAACAAATTCAAGGAACAGGCTTTCTTGTTTTGATGTTACTTGTAATAATAGTGACGGTAGCAGATGTCAGTAAATTATTTAAATAGACTAGTCCAAAGAACAGCAAAGTGGAAATGGCTCCACGGTAGTTTTGCGTTTGCCATCTTACTGCCCCTATGGATGCTCGTAGGGTTTGGTCTGGCGGTGGTTTCCACCTGGGTGCTCGTGTATCTGCTTGCATGGGCGGGCGTCTCGCTCAGTGGTATCGACGAAACGATTTTAAATACGATCTTTGCGGCCGTCATCTACTTGCTTGCGCTAGGTTTTGTGATTGTCCTGCCGCGTCTCTGGCAAAGCTACACGACAAAAAAGGACCTCGGCCTTACCAGATGGCCTAGCTGGGCAGATATCGGCCTGGCGCCCCTTGGTTTTATCATTTACTTTATTGCTTCGTCCCTCCTGGTGTTTATTGCCAGCTCGATTTTTTCGGGCTTTGACGTTTCGCAGGTCCAGGAAACAGGGTTTACGCGGTTTTCGCAGTCGTACGAATATATACTCGCGTTTGTTACGCTTATTGTCGTGGCGCCCGTTGCCGAAGAACTGCTTTTCCGCGGATATTTGTACGGAAAGTTGAAAAAACACTTGCCAGTGTGGGTGTCGGTATTCATTACCAGCGTCGTGTTTGGTCTTGTTCATATGCAGTGGAACGTGGGGTTGGATGTTTTTGCTCTTAGTATTGTCCTGTGTAGCCTGCGCGAGATAACGGGTAATATTTGGTCGGGCATGCTGCTTCATATGCTCAAAAACAGCGTTGCCTTCTTCATTATCTTTATTAGTCCGATGTTATAGGGTATAATAACTTGCAATGACGAACCTGATAGTTCCCATCTTTGCTCCCCGTATGCCGGCTCGCCGGTAGTTTGATTTTTATTCACGTACGCTTTTTCTAGAAATGTAACCAACGTAGGAGTACTACAATGCGAGTATCGCAACTATTCACTAAAACCAGCAAAACCGCACCTTCCGACGAAGTTGCAAAGAACGCCCAGCTGCTGATCCGTGCCGGCTTTATCCATAAAGAAATGGCAGGAGTCTATGCGTACCTGCCACTTGGTCTTCGGGTGCTGGAGAACATCAAAAAAGTGGTCCGCGAAGAAATGAACGGCATTGGCGGGCAAGAGGTGATGATGACGGCCTTACAGCCTAAGGATATTTTTGAAAAAACCGACCGTTGGGACGATGCTAAGGTAGACAACTGGTTTAAAACCAAACTTGCCAATGGCACCGAACTTGGCCTGGGGCTTACCCACGAAGAGCCGATCGTTGACGCTTTAAGCGCCTACGTTAACTCGTACAAGGACCTCCCAATCTTTGTTTACCAGATCCAAAACAAGTTCCGCAACGAGCTGCGCGCTAAGAGCGGGCTGCTTCGTGGCCGTGAATTTGTCATGAAGGATATGTATTCTCTTGCACGTTCCCAGGAAGAACACCTCGAGCTTTACGAACGTGCCGCCGAAGCCTACCACCGCGTGTACGAGCGCCTTGGCATTGGCGACATCACATACCGGACGGCAGCCGATGGCGGTATCTTTACCAAGCGGTTCAGCGACGAGTTCCAGACGCTGAGCGACATTGGTGAAGACACGATTTATGTCGACGAAGAAAAGCGCCTTGCTATTAACGAAGAGGTCTACACCGACGAGAATTTGGCAAAGCTTGGCCTTGATAAATCAAAACTCGTAGAAAAAAAGGGCGTTGAGGTAGGGAATATTTTTCCGCTCGAAACAAAATATACCGACGCGCTCGACGTGTACTATACCGACGAAAACGGCAACAAACAGCAAATCATTATGGGCTGCTACGGAATCGGCATCAGCCGTCTCATGGGAGTGCTTGCAGAGCACTTTAGCGACGACAAGGGCCTGGTGTGGCCGGTAGATATCGCCCCCGTTAAAGTATATTTGGTACGAATTGGCAGCGAAGGGGCTGTCAAACATGCCGACGAGCTGTATAATGAGCTGATAAATAAAGGTGTTGAAGTGCTATATGACGACCGCGATGAGCGGCCAGGGACTAAGTTTGCAGACAGCGAACTCATGGGTATTCCTTTCCGCGTGACGGTAAGTGATCGCCTGATCGAGTCGGGGAAGTACGAATTTACCCCACGTACCACTGGTACAACGGAGGTATTGACACGTGAAGACCTGCTTGCTAAACTAGGTTGAATTGTAAATCTTTAAGTGAGGGTTTACACTATATATAGCGTATTGTTTTTGATTTTGACACTATCTCAATCTAAACGAAAGGAGATGAGGAGATGAAAAAGACGTATCAGATCACAGTAGAGGGTAGGCAGGAACTCGAAGCAGAACTCGAAGAGCTGAAGAGCCGTCGGGGTGCTATTGCAGACAAAATTGCCGAAGCCCGCGATTATGGCGATCTGAGTGAAAATGCTGAATACGACGCAGCCCGCGAAGAGCAGGGTCTCGTTGAGAGCCGTATTGCTGAAATCGAGGATATTCTTCTTAATGCCGAACTCATTAAGTCGACAAAAGGTTCTAAAGTCAGCCTTGGTAGCAAGGTTGAGCTAAAGACCGGCAAAAAGGCTGTCGTTTACGACATCGTCGGGCCGGTTGAGGCTGATCCGCTTGCGGGTAAGGTGAGTAACGAGTCGCCTATCGGAGAAGCGCTTATGGGTAAAAAAGTAGGCGAAAGCGTTACCATTACGACGCCCAAAGGTCAGATTTCTTACGAAATTATTGCAATCCGCTAATTTTACAACTGCATTTTGCTATGCACCGGAACTTCCATGTTCCGGTGTTTTAGTTTTGTCTTAAAAGACAATTTATCAATAATACGGTATACTGTAACGGATATGGCAACACTGCAAGACTACCGTGATGAGCGACTACGAAAACTCCAGGAACTAAAAAACTTGGGTGTCGACCCATACCCGGCCGAAAGCCACCGTACGATTGGTGCCGGTGAGATTGCTCCAAAATTTGACGAGCTTGAAGGCCAAACCGCCACGGTTGTCGGGCGTATTACGGGCCTTCGTAAGTTTGGCAAGCTGGCATTCATTGTTCTGCGTGACCAAAGCGGCCAAGTCCAGCTTTTTCTGCGCGAGGGCGATGTTGACCAGTTGGATGCCCCGCGGAGCGTAATTGGCATGAAAGAACTGCCGCTTCTTGATACGGGCGATTTTGTCGAGGCGACGGGAGAAATTATCAAAACCAAAACGGGCGAAATTTCCGTTGGGGTTAAAACGCTGCGTCTTCTTACTAAGTCGCTCCGTCCTATGCCAACCGAACTCACTAACAAAGAGGAGCGCCTTCGCCGCCGTTACGTTGACATGAACGTGAACGAGGATGTACGGAACCGTTTTATCCGCCGTTCCAAATTCTGGCAGGCAACCCGCGGGTATCTTGACCAACACGGATTTGTCGAGGTAAACGTACCGGTGCTCGAGCACACAACCGGCGGCGCCGACGCCAATCCGTTCGTTACGCATATGGACGCGCTCGACCAAGACTTTTACCTCCGTATCAGCCACGAACTGCCCTTAAAGCGGCTGATTGGTGCCGGCTTTGAAAAGGTGTACGATCTTGGCCCGCGCTTTAGGAACGAAAACTACAGCGACGAACATTTGCCGGAACATGTTGCTATGGAATGGTACTGGGCGTATGCCAACTGGCAAGACGGTATGAAATTTATGGAAGGCATGTACAAATACGTGCTTCAGGAAACGTTTGGCACATTGCAGTTCAAACTCGATCGCTTCGAGGTTGATATGAGCGGCGAATGGGAAGTCTGGGATTACGCTACCATTATTAAAGAACGCTATGATATTGACGTGTACGAAAGCTCGCTCGATGATGTCAAAAAGGCACTTGCCGACAATAAGTTAGAGGTAGAGCAGACTGAAAACCGTGCTCGCGGTATCGACAAACTCTGGAAGAACATCCGTAAAGATGTTGCCGGGCCGGTGTGGCTTATTAATACGCCAAAATTCATTAGTCCCTTGGCAAAAAGCAACCCCGACGACGAAAACACCGTCCAGCGGTTCCAGCCGGTTATTGCCGGCAGCGAGCTTGGCAATGGGTTTTCCGAGTTGAACGACCCGATCGACCAGCTCAACCGCTTTTTAGAGCAGCAGGCAATGCGCGAAGCCGGCGACGACGAAGCGATGATGCTTGATATCGACTTTGTCGAGATGCTCGAATACGGCATGCCGCCAGCCTGTGGCTGGGGTTACAGCGAACGCGTATTCTGGATTTTTGAAGGCGTGACAGCGCGCGAAGGCGTTCCGTTCCCGCAGCTGCGCACCGAATACGATGCGGTCACCAAGGCAATTTATCCGGATGTGCGGCTGGAAGCGGCACCTGCAAAAACACCTGCCGTACAGCAGGAGAACAAGCCGCTATCGGCTGTCGAGGAAGGGACAAAAAAACTATATCTTGATGATTTTGCGCTGCTCGAATGTGATGCAGAGGTTATGGAGACATCCTCGACCGAAGACGGCCTCACGACGGTCATTCTTAACCAGACCTGCCTCTACCCTGGCGGGGGCGGTCAGGCGCATGATCTTGGCGAGCTATCGTGGCAAGACGGACACCTTGAAATTACCGAGGTAAGCAAGGAAAAAGATGGCACGGTACTGCACCGGGGGCATCTTGAAGGCGCGTTGCCACGTCCGGGTGTTGCAGTTCATTGTAAAACTGATGCCGAGCGGCGTCTGTTGAACTCCCGGTTGCACTGCGCCGGTCATCTTATCGACTATGCGGTCCGTAAAGTCGGCGTGCAGTGGAAACCGGGAAGGGGCGCGCATTATCCGCACATGAGCTTTGTCGAGTACGAGGGTGACTTTAATGCGGACGAGGCCGAGGCGCTGCGTCAGAATATCGAAACCGAGGTTAACGCTTTTATAGCCCGGGGCGGCAAAGTTGGTGTGCGGAGCGTGCCAAGTGGCGAGGCGCGCGGACTTAGCGACTATATTCCCGAGCCTGTTCTTGAAAAATACCAAAACGTCCATCTTGCAACCTACCCTGAAGACTTTAATGTCTGCTGCGGTGGCACGCACGTTACTGATCTTTCGCAGATTGGTGAAGTGAAGGTACTAAAGGTGAAACGAAAAGACGGGCGCAACCGCGTCAGTTACACGCTCGAAGGTCTCGAAAGCTAAGCCTTAGGCGGCTTTATTGATAGTATCCGTACTATCGGCGAGTTCGCCCATGAGAATATCAATCTCATCCTCTACAATTTGCTGGAGTTCAGGCACGTTCTGTACCAGCCAGTTTCCAACTTCTTCGCCGGTGGCGGTCTCCTGCATGTCGAGGAGTTCTTTGAGCTTAGTATCGTCAAGCAGGGCAGCAATCTCGGTACCTACCCGCTCTTGAAGCGTTTCGTTAAGATGGGCGAGCAGCGACGTTTTGTCCTGGCCTTCTAGGTTAATGCCGAATGCCTTAAGGTTGTTCTCTGTAATATATTGATCCATGTATCATCCTTTTGGTTTATTGTACCACTCTATCTAGTGGGCTGCCGTTGCGAGTGCCCGGGCACCTAGTTCGCTGCGCAGTTGGTGAAGGCGGCGGCGGAGTTCTTCGCTGTGTTCGCGATCGGGGATGTCTTCTTTGCGTTCGGCTTTGCGTGCTTTTGCTTCTTCGGCTTCGGCATGAGCGGCATCACGCAGCTCTTCGGTGATAGTCGGCTCCTTTTCGGCAGGCTTTTCGGGAGTGATAGGCGGCGTTTCGCCAGTCAGTTGGTCGTTTGCTTCCTCTGATAAAAAGCCGGCAATGCGTTCTTTGCGCCTTGCTTGCGCTTTGACGTAACGGCGGGCAACCATGGCGCTAAAATTCCATCCGTGCTGTTTGTGACGTGAGCCGCGAAGGGGAATCCAGCCCCATTCCTCGAGCTTTGCGGCGGGAGTACTCTGACCAAAGTCCTCCATTTTCTTAAGGGCAAAATCACCGATTTTTCGCAGTCGTGAACGGGGATCGCGCTTCTCGGCGTGTTCCGGGCTGGGGGCTGCAGTCTCGGGTGCGGAGGGGGCTTCACCTTCGATATCAGCGGACGGGGCAGGTGCTTCTTCGGTTACGGGCATTTCCAGTGTGTCGTCGAGCTGTGGCTCTTCTTCATCTGTTAGCCCAGCAACACGCGAACGGACATCATGCAGGCGGTCGGTTATCTCCTGGAATTTTTCGTCATCAAGCTGCTCGGCAAGGGGCACGGCCGAAGGTGATTCGGGTGATGTATCGTGAGTAGGTGATAAGGTTTCTGCCATAGTTTTTTGCTTTCTTTACTGTATACATATAAGCATAAACACTTATAAAAGTCAACTCTTAACAAACATATATTAAATAAATCAATAGGTGATGGCAGAAAATGTATGCTATACTTAGTATAGTAAAATAAGGAGTGAAGAAAATGAAAATTGCCGTATTTGTTGGAAGCCTGCAAAAAGACTCTTACAATAAAAAACTTGCCAAAACCGTAGAGGGGCTGTTGCCAACGGGGGTCGAGTTTGTATATGTGGACAATAATTTGCCACTTTTTAACCAAGATTTGGAAGCCGATTATCCAGTTGCTGCCCAAGCGGCGAAAGATATCGTACTTGGCGCAGACGCTGTCCTGTTTGTAACGCCAGAATACAACCGAAGCGTGCCAGGTGTTCTAAAAAATACCATCGACTGGATAAGCCGGCCATACGGCAACAGTGCATTTAAT
>DATJIC010000014.1:0-5714 GCA_035493555.1 Verrucomicrobiia bacterium
CCCTTTTGTGGTATACTAACAGGAGTAACATGAAAACGATTTATATCGAAGGTCTTGGACTTATTGATGGCCACTTTAGCGGAATTGGCCAGTATATTCTTGGTACGCTCCGGGGTATCGATGAGATTTTAGAAGAGAAAAAACGCGCAGGCGAAAAAGTACCAACTGTGAAGGTAATTATTCCCTACGATGAAATTAGGAAGTTCAGAAAATTTAAGTTTAAACATATCGGCGTAAAACGGTTCCCTCTTCCTTTCCGGATTATGGCGGGGCTCCACCACCGCAACAAGTTGCCGCCTATCGACCTATGGTGCGGAAAAGGATTTTATATCTTTACGCGCTTTGCTGCCATGCCTCTTGCAATGAGCAAATATGCAGTCATCGTGTACGACATCTCGTTTGAAACATTCCGGCAATATTCCGATGAAGGCAATGCCATCTTTCTCTCTGGCCGTACAAAATCAGCAATTGCGGATGCGCAAAAAGTCATTACGATTTCGCAAAATGCCAAGCAGGAGATTATCGATCATTACAAGGTTGATCCAAAAAAGATACTTGTTTCGACTCCTGCAGCCGACCAGCGTTATTTTTACCGGCGTAGCGAGCAAGAGATTGCACGCGCCAAAGAGAAGTACGGCATTACCGGCGATTATATCCTCTCCTTATCTAACCTCGAACCGCGTAAGAATCTCGACGGCCTCGTTGATGCATACTGCGACTTGCCAGAAAACCTGAGAAGCTCGACTGGGCTTTTATTAGTCGGCGTAAACGGCTGGAAAATCGAAAACCTTTTTCAGAAAATCATCGGCAAGGTAGAGAACGGCTATAACATTATGCGGCCGTCCAAATACGTCCACGACGACGACAAACCAGCTATCATATCAGGTGCGAAAGTTCTTGTTTATCCAAGCCACTACGAGGGTTTTGGTATGCCGCCGCTTGAAGCTCTTGCCTGTGGTACGCCGGTCGTATGTTCCGACAACTCATCCTTGCCAGAGGTGGTTGGTAAGTGTGCCCTATTAGTTAAAAGTACCGATACGAATGCTATCCGGGATGGTATAGAAAAAACCCTCAGCAGTAGTACTATCCCGAAAAAAGTCCTCACCGAAGGGCCTAAACAAGCAGAAAACTTTAGCTGGGAGCATTCAGCCGAAGTCTATTTTGAATTATTCGAGGAATACGCGTAATGCGCTTAGCAATTGACCTATCTACACTTCAAACCGGCCACCGTATGCGCGGCATCGGTGCGGTACTTATTAATTTTATCAACCACCTCCCCGCCGAAGCCCGTAAACAGCATGAGTTCGTATTTTTTCTTAACCCCGGCAACGATGATGACGTACTAAAACTGCTCGATCTTACAGATACCAATTACGCGATTGAATACCTACGTCCAGCCAGTCACATTGCCATGAAGCTCCCCTCAAAACTGAACCTTATAATCAAAGGTATTAATAAACTTATTGCCTATGCCGAATTCAGGACAGGAGACAGCCGAATAGCATCCCACCAGCTGGAAAACATCGACGCGTTCCTGCAGTTCGACCAAAGCCAGAAATTACCTGGTAATAGCGAAAAGCACACCTATGTCGTACTGTACGACCTCATCCCTTATGTTATGGAGTCGGACTACCTATGGTCCTACGCTACCGCAAGACGCAACGGCAGGACCCGCCGCAGCGCATTAAAAAGTTCAGTAAAGCGCCGCCAGTACATTGCAAAACTAAAAATCACCTGCAGTCGTGCACACCACCTTATTGCCATTTCTGAGCATACTAAAAACGACTTTGTAAAATATGTTGGAGTTAATGATTCCAAAATATCCGTCGCGCTTCTAGGTGCCGACTCTACGCCAAGCAATCTATCGTTTACCAAAAAAGATTCCATATTCTCTGCATACAAAGCAAACTCCTGGGGCCCCATACCCCGAGACACCGACCTTTCCCAACGTCCATTCCTCTTATTTATGGGTGGCGCCGACCCGCGCCGCAAACTTGTCGAATTGGTTGCCGCATACAACAACCTCCGTGCACGCGGTATTGCTATATCCCTTGTACTTGCGGGGGACACGATGTATGGCGCCGATAGGGTTCCTCACGTACAGCTTCAGGAATATCTTAAAGCAAACTCTTCGTACATTAGTGACGTGCATTTCCTTGGATTCGTTACCGACCGACAAAAAGCCTGGCTTTACAAGCACGCACTGGCCTATGTATATCCAAGTGTTTATGAAGGATTCGGCCTTCCCGTACTCGAAGCCATGCAGTATGGCACCCCTGTTATCACATACAAGAATTCCTCGATCGCAGAAATAGCCGGCAAGAGCGCTTTTTATGCTTCTGGTTTTCGGGATATAGCATCTCATACAATGGAGCTGCTAAACGATACAGCGCTACATGCAAAATACCAAAAAGACGGCGTGGCTCAGGCCGAAAAGTTCACCTGGTCAAAAACAAGCAAAAAAATACTGTCGATCGTTACGCTACAGTAACCGTTTTAGCCTGCGTACAGCCTTACCGGCGTATTTCCTAGAGATCCCAACAGCATCACTCACCGTGGGTCGAAGACCCTTTCTAAGCCCCGTCCGAAGCGCTTTAAGACAATATTCCCAGCTAACATGCTGTACTAGTGCCGTTTCCTGCGCCGACCGCTCTATAACGCCTGCCTTCAAGGCTTCTTTTAGCGTCTCCTGAAAGTCGCTCTTTTCGTTTGCCCGCCTCACGTTTGGTAGTTTTTGGTATGCCTCGAACCCCCGGAACGCGTAATCCGTAGCAACGATTTTTTTACCAGAGAGCAAGGCTTCAGCGGTTTTCAAATTAGAACCCCCGCCACTCGTAATAGGCAAAATAATGACATCACACGAGGCAATAAAACCCGTTAGGATGTCCTCATCTAAAAATCCCACAGGTATAATACCAGCCCAAAGTTTTGCGTGTTTTTTAGGAGTGTTATAGCTATATGTCGCCTTAAAGTATTCCGAGACACCGCCAGCCATAACGATCTTTGCATCGTCTGGTAAAAAGCGCGTATCTTCTCCCACTACATCAAGAAACCCCGTATAGTTCGGCGGATGGCCACTCCCGACAAACCCAATCATCTGACGGACACCTTCCCTGCGCTTAAAATCATTCCAGTAGGCAAGCGACTCGCTTGTTGGATGTGTCGTCTCAATGCCGTTAGGTGCTATAACGAGTGTTTTCGCGCCCATCTTCCGGAGCTCATCCGCATCACTCGCGCTAACGGCAACTACAAGATCCGCCTCTTTACTAAAGCGTTCTTCAACACGGCGAGTTTCCTCGATCAATTCCTGTTTTTCTTTTTCGGGGATGACCTGGCCCTCGTAGATCGCTGCTTTCATCGTATGCTCAATGTTCTGAGACCCGAAAATAAGAAACGGATGGAGATTCAGTTCGTTTAACAAGACCGAAAGACCCTCGTAGAGAAATGATTGTTCAACGTGAATAATATCCGGTGCGTATTCTTGCAGGACTTTCGCAAACTGGCTTCTTACATGCGTGTCATTATTAATCGCCTTGCCTATTATCTGATCCATAGCATACGGTTTCTTATCAATAAGGTTCAGGTTTTCAATCTGCCCCAAAGGAATATCTTCTGCTTCAAAATCAGGGTAGGATGCCTTATGAAAAACCGCCACGAACTTCACATCGCGTACGAAAGTTCTGTAGTTATCGACAAGTGCTTTCGTTCTCTTTTGACCGCCGTGGCGAGGTGAGGCTATTGGGTACGGGGCAATGACAAGAATTTTTTTGCGAATCATTTCATAATCCTTATTGCATCGTAAATCTGCTTGGCAGTTCCACTCCATGTCGTCGTTTTATAGTTGGAGCGTATCCGTTCCTGTATCTTTTTTAGAGCGGCTTCGTCATTACTATACTTACTGATTTTTTCCATGCACTCTTGCGTATCAAAAGGCGAGAAGTAGTCGATCATTTTGCCTGCTATCTCAGTCATCGACGATGTCGACGAAGCCAAGCAAAGCTTACCGTAAGCAAGCGACTCGGCAATCGGCAGCCCCCATCCTTCGTACATGCTTGGATAAATAGTAAACTGGCAATTCTCATAAAGCCATGCCAACCCGTCGTCCGCCACACCATGGACAATCTTTATCTCATTCTGCGTTGCGGGATCAGTTGCAATAAGATACTGTATGTCACCGCTATACCACCCGCTTCCGCCAATAATAATTAGTTGCGGCAACTTGACACCCCTTTCTGCCGCCAGTTTGTAGGCATAGTATAAGAGCGTATGGTTTTTCCTTACCTCCACCGTTCCAACACAAAGGATGAAATCTTTCTTCAAACCGGCAATAGCGGGCCTTTTATGGTCTTTGGCTTTCTTCAAAAGCTCATCACCAAGTCGGATAACCTCAACCTGTGGTACCCGCAGGCGTTCTTGCTTGGCAAATTTCAAAATGTCTTTTTTTGTTGACTCCGATATAGCCAGGAGCTTGTCAGAATCGGCGATCACACCCTTTATGTGGGTAGTATAGGGAAGATAATTTGACGGGTGGTGAAGCTGGGGATACAAACAGATGATTAAATCGTAAACAAGTTGGATTAAGTGAAACCCTATACTCTTACGCTGTTCACCCAATACACGCTGAATGTTAAGGTTTTCCCACGCCATTCCAAGGATAAGAACATCGTCTTCTTTAGCAAACGCAACCCAGTCTCGGCTGGGAGGTGTATCGGTGGTCGGGGAGTACCTTTTTATTACAGCCTTCACAGGGCGGGCTGCAGCAATGGCGATACGGTTACGTTTCATTCGCGTATATATGCGCTCCGCAACTGTTTTACGAGCCAAAGGACCTTCCTTAGCTTGTGGCGATTTAGGCGTATTTTCTATACGGTCATAGATTGCCTGAAAGTCGATAACATAAAATTTATTCTCAGACGCATCGAACGCCATGTATACAGCTTGCCTACCCGAAAGGAACAACTCCTTCGTTACCGCATACACTACCCGCTGAACACCACCATGCGTCCCGCTCCACGAAACAAGGTCGGTTGCGTCAACGAGCAAGCGGCCCATTACCTAGGCGTCCGTCCTGAGCTTGATGTGTGGCGATACGGGATACGGAGCGCTAAATTCATTAATCACTCTAAACGAGACCGCCTCGTCCCACCACTGCAGCGTGTCCGTCGTTGTACCAGAGAGAACCGCAGGGTCAACAGTATATTTACCTTGGTTAAATATATTTGGTATCTCCCAAGTAAAAACAAGGCTATTTCGGTCCTTGCCTATCCGAATTTTTTGTTGCGGCTGCAAAATGTCACTGTTCGTTCCGCAAATCGGCTGTCCGCGTTCGTCCTTGATCGTAATACCTGGAATAATCTCGTCTTCAAATCCGTCGTCCGCGGTTACCGTGTAGCTTATCGACACCGTGTGATCGCTGGTTTCGTAGACGCTCTTTCCGGAGACGGCTTTACTCATATCCACTCCGCCGGCACCCCACTTCCCAAGATCATCCGACCCTTTTTGGGCAGCCTTGTGTTTTTTAGCCCGCTCCTCATCTCGTTGCGCCTTGTAGATGTGCGGCAGGAACAGTTTCGTATATTCTTTTGAGGCCTCTTGCGCCGTACCTTTGAAAATAATCTCACTTTTATCAATAAGAACGGCATTGTCACAGTACTCACGCACGGCAGCCATATCATGACTGACAAAAATAACTGTTTTCTTATCTTTCTTAAGCT
>DATJIC010000015.1:0-20269 GCA_035493555.1 Verrucomicrobiia bacterium
ACCATTAAGCTACCGAAGCTGCAGACTGGGCTTATCAAGAAATACTGGGACTGGCACTGTAAAATCCAGCGTGAGGTCACGTCGCTATGGGGTGTTGCTACTCAGCTAGTCGTGGTTGTAGCGAGTGTCCTTATTATTCACGGGTGAGCTGGCTCACAGTATTTACTAGCGAATCCTATATACTAACAACCAAGGAGAAACACTATGACAAAGAACGAAAAAACAGTACGCGTAATGAACGATCACGGCCCTAGCGGTTTTATATTTTTTGTGGCTTTTATCGGCGCCGCGGTATATTTTGTACAGCAATCGGCCGGCTTTTGGGGATTTATTCTTGCCATTTTAAAGGCAGCGGTCTGGCCGGCATTTGTAATGTTCCACGTCCTGCACCTGCTTGGCGCGTAGGTTCGTTGCGCCACCCGTCCGTCATCTATATACTTGAACATATATGGCGGGTAATAAAAAACCAACACACCATTATATTCCGGGGCTCGACGGCCTGCGTGCGCTTGCCGTTATCGCCGTCGTTACCTACCACTTGTTCCCGCTAGCACTACCTGGTGGTTTTATTGGTGTCGATATATTTTTTGTTATTAGCGGGTTTCTTATTACTTCGCTGCTCATAAACGAACATGTCAAAAACGGCAAAGTTGACCTCAAACGCTTTTGGACACGCCGCGCGCGCCGGCTTTTACCCGCATTGTTCGCGGTTATCGGCATCTCCTGTTCTGCCGCGTTCTTTATTAAGGGCGATGTGCTGGTTGGGCTGAGCCGCCAGGTACTCGGGGCGCTGACATTTAATAATAACTGGATTGAGATTGCCTCAGGTACAAACTATTTCGATGCCGCCAGCCTGCATTTGTTTACCAATTTTTGGTCCCTCGCGGTTGAGGAACAGTTTTACGCCGTATGGCCGTTCATTATTGTTGGGATCCTTGGCATTTCAACTCTCACCAAACGGTACCGCGTGGGGCTATGGGCAAGCCTGGCTCTTTCTATCGTATCGGTTGTTTTAATGATACTTGTCTTTAATGGTGAAAACGTCACGCGGGTATATTACGGCAGCGACACCCACGCGTTTGGATTAATGCTGGGGGCTGCAATTGCATTCGTTGGCAATGTCCGCTATGCCAAAGCAGTCCAGCGCCAGGAAAAATGGCCGTCAGCACGATTTAAACGGCCATGGCTCATACAAACGCTTGGGGTTTTATCGTTTGCAGGGATCATTGCGCTGGCGTGTTTTTTGCCTGAGCAGTCGCTGCTTGCTTACAAAGGAGGACTGTTCGCCGCCAGCGTTTTAACTGGCATTATTATCATTGCAACGGTCAGCAAGCGCGGCCTGCTGCAACGCCTGCTTGAAACAAAGCCGCTTAAGTGGATCGGCGTGCGTTCATACGGCATCTATTTATGGCACTGGCCCGCATTTGTCTTATTCCATTACTCTTTACCGCAGGGCTACCAGTGGGCAACACCGCTCGCCACCCTAATGGTTACTTTTACAGCGGCGACGCTCAGTTACCGCTACCTTGAAACGCCTGTACGTTCTGCGGGCATTCGCAGCTTTGTTGCACGCGGATTTAAAAAACAAAATACAGAAGCCGCCGACTCTTCCTCAAAAAACTGGAAACTGCGTGTTCACCCTTTTGCGCTTGTGAATATTACGGTTATAGTAATGACCCTGGCCGCAGTAGCTGTGGCACCAACAAAAACAAAGGCTGAGCAGCAGGTAGAAGCTGGCCAGGCAGCAATTGCAAAAATGCGCCTGCAGCAACCGTCCGGAGCGGCCGTTTCAAAAAAGCCAAAACATATTACAGGAAAAGACATGACGCTCGTAGGCGACTCTGTTTCGCTTGCGAGTGCGCCCGAACTGCAAGCTAAATTCCCGGGTATTTACATTAATGCCGAGGTTTCGCGCTCAATGCGAAGGGGAGGCCTTGAAACCATCGAAACGCTTATATCCACAAAGCAGCTACGGAGTGTTCTTGTTGTTGCGTTAGGGACAAACGGCTACTACGGCGACGGCTTTATTCCGCGGCTGCTAAAAGAAGTAGGAAGAGACCGTGACGTTATATTTGTCACTTCACACGCGCCGGTCGTTTGGATACGCGATAATAACAATTACCTCCGCATGGTTGCAAAACAATACCATAACGTACATATTGCCGAATGGGACGCCGCCATAAGCGCGCACATTGAAGATCTTGGGCCGGACGGCATTCACCCAGGACCAACCGGCGGAGGTCTGTACGCCAACTGCATTGCCGCGGCTGTCGCCAAGATTCGCTAATATGTGACTAAGGTCACATGGATAACCAGCCCAAAAGGGTTACAACTGGTATATGATCCACACTCTTAGTACCACCACCGAAAAACTTTATAAATACATAGGCAAACCGGTTTTATTTAAAATTGCTCCCGATACCGTCCACCGGCATCTTGTTACGGCGGGCGCCACTTTGCAGCGCAGTCAGTTTGTCCGAAAATCACTGAGAAAAATGTGGGCGTACGAGAATCCCCGGATGCTTAGCCAGACAATCCATGGCGTCACGTTTAAAAACCCCGTTGGACTCTCTGCCGGATTTGATAAGAATTTTAAACTGCCGCTGCTTATGAACGCCGTGGGGTTTGGGTTTATGGAAGGCGGATCGCTTACGCTTGAAGCCTGCGAGGGCAATCCTAAACCCTGGTTTTACCGGCTGCCGGCCTCGAAATCACTGGTTGTCCACGCCGGGCTTGCCAATGATGGCGTCGAGTCAATTATCCAGCGGCTGCAAACGTATGGTACGCGGCGGCTCGCGGGGTTTCCGCTCAATATATCCGTAGCAAAAACAAATTCGCCACACGCCTGCACCGACAGCGAGGCGATTGCCGATTACATTGGCAGTCTCCGCTATATCCGCCGCTCCGCTCTTGGTGATATGATCACTCTTAATATCTCTTGCCCTAATACCTACGGCGGTGAACCGTTTACGACGCCCGAACGGTTAGAACTTTTGCTCGCAGCAGTCGATACATTGCACCTAAACCAGCCTGTGTTCGTTAAAATGCCCAGCCACCTGCCATGGAAAGAATGCAACCTGCTGCTCCGCGTCATTGCCCGCCACCACGTTGACGGCGTCACTATTGGTAATTTAGCCAAGGACCGAAAAGCAGCAAAACTCACCGACAAATTGCCCAGCCGCATAAAAGGCGGACTAAGCGGCAAGCCCACCCAAAAAATAACCGACGATCTCATTCGTAAAACATATAAAAACTACCAAGGTCGGTTCATTATTATAGGCGTGGGCGGTATTTTTACCGCCGAGGATGCATACCGCAAAATAACGCTTGGCGCGAACTTGGTGGAGCTTATTACCGGAATGATTTTTGAAGGCCCGCAACGCATTGGCCAAATTAACGAAGGCCTGACAGAACTGCTTGCCCGGGATGGTTTTACGCACATTAGCGAGGCAATAGGCAGCAAGGCATAATGCCGCGCCGCACATGCGGTATACTTAAGAGTATTAAGTAGGAGGCAAAATGTTTAAAGATACACAGGCATTCAGTGGCTTTTCGGTTAACGACCTAGAGGCAACAAAAGAATTTTACAGCACCGTACTAGGTGTTGATGTGCAGAGCGACCAAATGGGACTGCACCTTAATATCCCGGGCGGCATACCTATTTTTGTCTATCCCAAAAAAGACCACACACCCGCGTCCTTTACTATCCTTAATTTCCCAGTAGAGAACATCGACGAGGCTGTCGAGGCACTCACAGCCAAAGGCGTTGCGTTCGAGCACTACGAAATGACCGACGAAAAGGGGATTGCGCGCGGCCTTAGCAGGAACATGGGGCCCGATATCGCATGGTTTAAAGACCCTTCCGGCAATATTCTCTCTGTCCTCCAGCAAAATCCATAAACCGCCACGCATATGATCATATGGTTTTTTGTTTCCGGTTTTATCGCCACGGTTATTGGCACGGTTGCGGGTTTTGGCGTGGCAACGATTTTACTGCCCGTTGCACTATTGTTCTTTGACTTTAAAACCGCCTTGGTTCTTGTTGCGCTACTGCACCTATTTGGAAGCCTTAGTCGAATATCGTTTTTTAAGAATGGTATCGACTGGAGAAAAACCGTCTTTTTTGGTATTCCCGGCCTTATAGCAAGTGTCGCGGGTGCCGCGCTTGTCACGTTCGTCAACCAGGCACTGCTCCAGCTGCTCCTTGGCGTCTTTTTAGGCGCATATGCCATATTTGCCTTTTTAGAACCAAAGTTCAAACTAAAGGCGAGCGTTCAAAGTATGGTTATCGGCGGCACCTCCTCTGGCTTTCTTTCGGGTCTTATTGGTGCTGGCGGAGCGCTGCGGAGCGTCTTTTTAACCGCTTACCGCATGCCAAAAGAAAGCTATATTGCAACGTCGGCAATTTTAGCGGTGATCATCGACGGCGCCCGCATTCCGGTTTACTTAGGGAACGGCCTCCTTGTCAGTTCGTATTACTGGATGCTCCCGGTACTTTTTATCCTGGCCGTAGGCGGCGTATTTGTTGGTAAACGCATAGCCAAAAACATACCAAACAAGGCGTTCACCCGGCTCGTCCTCGTATGCCTTTTGCTTATTGGCATAAAGCTTATTGCCGATGCGCTTTAGCCCGGTGTAGTACTTATTACAGTATTTTTTGTGACATGTGTCACAGGCTATATATTGTGTTGTTTTATAACCTATAGACACTACCTGTGGAGGGTACACCTTCAAGCCCTGAAGGCACAATAAACAACAACGGGAGACAATAATTATGGCGAAACAAAACGCCCCTTTAGAGGACAATAAACAGCATGAAAAAAGCGCGGCTATGCGAACCTACAAAAAATATGTGCCAAGCACGCAAAAACGCGACGGTAAAATAGTACCGTTTGAATTTGACAAGATAGTGCATGCCGTCCATAAAGCATTGCAAGAGACAGGCGAAGGTACACCCGAGGAAGCGGCAGTTATCGCACACAAAGTAGCCGGTGAGCTTATGCAGGTTGCCAAAAAATACAAGACCCTCGTTCCCAACGTCGAAGCAATCCAGGACGAAGTAGAGCGACAGCTGATGCTGAGTGATTTTACAGCAACCGCAAAGGCCTTTATTTTGTACCGTGAAGAGCACGCCAAGCTACGCCAGCAGGAACAAATGATATCGCAGGAAGTCCGCGACAAGGTGGCCGAGAGCGGCAAGTATTTTGCATCGTCTTACCAAGAATTTATTTTTTACCAGTTTTATGCCCGTTGGCGCGATGAACTAGGCAGGCGCGAAACCTGGGCAGAAGCCATTGACCGGTTTATGAGCTATATGCAAAAAAAGCTAGGCACGGCGCTAAAGGACACTGAGTATAGCGACGTGCGCAAAGCAATTCTAAACCAAGAAATCTGTCCCTCAATGCGCCTGCTTTGGTCGGCTGGTGATGCCTGCGAAGCAACAAACGACTGCGCGTATAACTGCGCTTATATTGCACCGACTACATGGGAAGACCTATCGGAAATCATGTATGTGTCTATGTGCGGCGCCGGCTGCGGCTTTGCGGTCGAACCCGAAAACGTAGAAAAGTTCCCGCAAATTCAAAAGCAGACCGGCAAGAAAAGGCCGGACATCCTGGTTGAAGACAGCAAGGAAGGCTGGTGCGACGCATTTGTTTTGGCGTGCCGCGCATGGGCAGGAGGTTACGACGTAGAGATCGACTACTCAATGGTCCGGCCGGCAGGAGCCAGGCTCATTACCATGGGCGGCCGCTCGTCGGGGCCAGCACCGCTTCGTGACCTCATGAACTTTACCCGCAGCAAAATGCTCGCACGCCAGGGAAAGCGTCTTACCACGCTCGACCTCCATGACATCATTTGCCAGATCGGCCTGATTGTCGTAGCGGGCGGTGTCCGCCGTTCAGCACTGATTTCACTCTCCTCGCTCGACGACACCGCCATGCGCGATGCCAAAAAAGGCGCATTTTGGCAAACCGAAGGCCAGCGCTCCATGGCAAACAACTCGGCCGTATACGAGAACAAACCAACGGCGGGGGAATTTTTAGAAGAATGGACAGCACTGGTAACCTCTGGCAGTGGAGAGCGCGGCATTTTTAACCGCGGCGGGTTTGAGCAGCAACTGCCAAAACGGCGCTGGGAAAGTATAAAGGACCAGCCGCAAATGGGAGTTAACCCCTGCGGCGAAATCTACCTGCGTTCAAAGCAGTTCTGTAACCTTACCTCTATTGTCGTTCGCCCTGACGACGATATGGAAAACCTGCAGCGCAAAATGCGCCTCGCCACCATTATTGGCACCTACCAGGCAACACTCACCGACTTTGGTTACCTTAACGAAGCATGGCACAACAACTGCGAAGCAGAGCAACTGCTTGGCGTATCGATTACCGGCTATTACGACAATAAGATTGTCCGAAACGACACCAACCTTGATATACTCCGCGAAGAGGCGATTGCTACTAACAAGGTGTATGCCAAACGGTTTGGTAAAAGCCCCTCAACGGCCATTACCTGCGTCAAACCGCACGGCAACTCCGGGCAGTTGCTTGGCGTTGGTTCGGGTATGCACCCATGGTTTGCCCACTATTATATTCGGCGCGTACGCATTAGTGTGAACGACCCGCTCCTAAAGCTTGCTAAGGAGCAGAATGTTCCGGTCTATCCAGAGGTGGGCTACTCGACCTCAACGACAACAACCATGGTACTGGAGTTTCCCGTTAAAGCCCCCGAAGGCGCCATTGTTGCCAGGGATGTTTCTGCCTTGGAGATGCTAACAGAGTGGAAACGACTTAAAGAGCACTTCACCGAACACAACCCATCGGTCACCATTTACGCCAGTGATGATGAGTGGATCAGCATTGCCAACTTTGTGTACGAGAACTGGGATATTGTCGGGGGACTCTCGTTCCTGCCACGCAACGACCACATTTACCAGTTAGCACCCTACGAGGAAATAACTAAAGAGGAATATGAGAAACGAAAGGCAGCGCTTGGCAACCTTGATTTCTCACGGCTCGTTATTTACGAACAGCATGACCAGACCATCGGAGCAAAGGAATTGGGCTGCGTGGGCGGCGTGTGCGAGCAGTAAATCCTCATGCCACTGGCTCATAAGCACAAAGAAAGTCTTGTCATCGTCTATACCGGCGAAGGCAAGGGGAAAACCAGTGCGGGGCTCGGCCTCGTCTGCCGGGCCCTGGGTAATGGCTCCCGCGTCGCCTTTATCCAATTCATAAAAAGCTGGCATGTCAGCGAAGACCGTTTCTTAGAAACGGTTCTTCCTGCATTTGGCGATAGTCTCACTATGCATAAGGGTGGCAGAGGGTTTTACAACGCAGGCAGGCTCAGTGCAAAAAACGTATCGCCAGGCGAGCACCGCAAAAGCGCGCGCCAAACGTACGAATTTGCCGCGGCCTGCGGCTCCAGCGGCAGCTACGACGTAGTCATCTGCGACGAGATTAATAATGCGGTACACGATGGCCTCCTCAGCGTTCACGATTTACGAACCCTTATTGATAGCCGGCATAAACGGACCACCCTTTGCTTGACCGGCAGGAACTTTCCCATGCTCCTTAGCAACTCGGTCGATATTATGACAAACATGACAAAAATAAAGCACCATTTTGACGACGGCTACGAAGCGAACAAGGGAATCGATTACTAGCAAAAAATACTGTCCGCAGAAAAGCGGGCAGTATTTAATAGGTGCGCTTGACCTATTTGAGCGGAGCGGCGGCGCGGACCGCTTGACGTACGCGAACCGCGTACAGCACCAGTTCGTAAAGGCCAAAAATGACAGCGCTATAAAACAGGTCTGCAACGAGCGACACGCGAAAGAATGGCAGTGCCATGGCATAGCACTGAGCTAACCCGTCAAACGTATGGGCGTACATGCCGCTCGTGAGCCAAACGCCAAAGTTAGAGACGACAAAAAATAACACGCCGCTCGCGGCACCGCCAATGACGATCCTACCTGCAAGACCCATGCGTCGCAGGAGCATGCCAAAAAGGGCGACTAGTAAAAACCCGGCCCAGGTAAATGCGATGCCCGGATAAAAACCGATAAATAAGTCGGAGGATATCATAAGGGCAAGCGGCAGCCATACCGCCAGCCGCCAGCCCAGCACAGCGCCGCCAAAAAGAGCTATGGCGCCCACCGGTGCAAAGTTAGGAATGTGCGGCAATAGCCTCAGCGCGGTGCCGGCGATAATCAGGAGCAGGGCAGCAACAAGCTGCCAGTTTACTGCGCCTTTTCGAATTTCCATTCGATCTTCTCTCCGCCTTTGGCCAGGTATGCTCCCGCGCCAACACTAGCTAGCTTACCGTCAACATAAAACGTCCAGTACTTGCCGTCTTTACCGCTTGAGAAGTCTCCAATGGCATCAACGTACTCCCCGTACGACGAGCTCTTTGTTACTACGCCGCTAGCAGTCTCTTTTAGTTGCGCCAATGCAGTAACGCCTTTTTTACCGACATACGAAACGCTGTCGGATGCGGTTTTTTGCACCTTGCTTGCCGATAAGGCCGTAGCCGGCTCGGAAGGCGTGCGGTTTAGCAACGCGAACGTGCCGATTCCCGCAACAACCAACGCCGCCATAGCGCTTACAACCGCTTTTTTCGATATTTTTACACCCCAGACTATCATGTGTATCTCCCTTTTTAGATTAATGAGTCGTAAAGAGAAGTATACAAAAATAGCGTGTCCATACCTGTGACACACATCACATATAGCGTCTAAAGATCGTTACCAAGCAGAGCTTCAAGCCTGGCAATGTCAATAATATCAATGCCGGCAGATTGTACGCGCACCATGTTCTCGGTTTTTAGTTTCCGCATGGTGCGGCTTACCGTCTCACGCGAAAGACCGGACCGTTTCGCCAGATCGTTTTCGGTTAGCGGCACAAGGACACCGTCTTTTTTTTGGGCACCAAACCGGTTCGCCGCGTTAATCAGCTCAAAGACAAGACGGGTATGAGCACTGCCGCCCATAAGGTGGGCCATACGACGCTGCAATCCATCCGTACCTTTATAGACGCGCGACAAAAGATCAAACAGAACGTCTGGGTGTTGCTTAATAAAATCAACAGCATGCGACGCTGGAGCTACGTGGGCAACAACCGGCGATACGGCCTCAAAATAATAATAGTTTGGCGTATGGTTAATAGCCGTCGACATAGGGAAAAAGGCAAGCGGTTTAAAGGCGTTAACGACCACTTCGTTGCCGGCTGGCGAGATATCAAATTGCACCACGGAGCCTTCTAACAAATAAAAAACCGTGTCAATCGGTTCTTCGGGACGTATAAGAACGTCGCCTTTCTCGAATCGGCGCAGTGGATAGGCTTCAAAAAAATCCTTGACGGTATGTGGTACGTCTTTAGTCATGTGTCTCCCGTATGCCCTCATTGTAATACAGAGGCGAACAAGAAGCTACAAAAAGATATACGACCAGCTGGCGAGCAGTCTAGTACTAAGGCAGCCCATTTACCAAGACCAGCACTCCACAGTATCCATTGACGTAACCATAAGCATCAAGTACAGTAAAATTAACAATGAAAAGAAACAAAGACGGTTTCACACTGGTAGAGCTGGCAATTGTCATTGTCATTATTGCCGTTTTAGCGTCTGTCACCATCTTTACTTACGCCAAAGTGCAGGTGAATGCCCGCGACAGCGCCCGTGCTTCGAGCGTAGCCTCTATCTCCGAAGCGCTCGAAAGGTACTATCGGAAAAATGGTGAATACCCAAGCTGCGCCCAGATAACCCAAAGCGGCAGCCAGGTGAGCACACTGCTTGGCGGCCTCGACCCGACCATTCTTGTCACGCCCACCGCGTCTAGCAGCACCACCAACTCCATTTCAGGCTGCACCGACCTTACGGCGGGGTCGGGAACCGATGTATACGCCTACGTTGGCGACGGCAGCACGGCCTGCAGTACCGGCACCGCCTGCTCGTCTTACACGCTCGAATACCGAAAAGAAGCCGATGGTACGATCATTTCCGTCCAGGCCCAACACCTGGCAACCGCAACGCCTGTTTCCGCACCGGCAACTCCTGTTGTAACGGCCGGCATGTCGGGCAACAACGCCGTGGGAACGGCCGGTGCCGTCACCTGTACCACAGGAACGGCCCAGTACCAGCTGCAATACAGCAGCACTAACACCTCGACGGCTGGTGCATGGCAAGGCTGGAGCGCGTGGTCTTCTTCACAGCTTAGCCTTACGGTTGCCGCCTCTCAGGGATATCAATACAGTTTCCAGGCACATGCCCGTTGCTACGACGGCACGAATACCAGTGCATCGTCCGCCGACAGCAACGTAGCGACTGTGGTCCGACCCATTAATACACCAGCGACACCAACCTACTTAACACCTTCGTCATTTACATCAAATGTTAATGCCGTCGTTAATTATTCTTCTTCCTGCCCATCAGGCACCTCTATTATCAACGGCACCATGCGCACCCGCGCCTGGACGGGGGGTACTTGGGGACCCAACCCATTCGGCTACCTTGACTCATGGGAAAACTACAGCGGTGTCGATAAGAACGTAGAGTACTGGGGTAAATACCAGTGTAAAACCTACTGGACAACGTCTGCTTATTCCGCAGAATCATACAACGTAATTGTCGTACACCCATAGGTAAGGAAGGAGGACTATGCAAACAGAGCACCAAAAACGCATTATCATAGCTAAACGCATTATCATTGCCGTCCTTACTATCGTCGCCCTTATTGCAGTTGGCCTCGGCGTCGCGCTGCTTCTTAAGAACATTGCCGGCAAAGTGACCGAACCGCAGCTCCCCGCATCGTCTAACAACCAAAACATCGTCCCTACCGCCCCAAGTGCAGCGTCTCTTATAGACGGCTACACGTCGCTCGGCGCAATCCCGGTTTTTACTGAGAACTACAAGATCCAGCAAGACACAACGGCACCCTCGTCAATTATGTACAAAGCAGACGACCAGCAGTACACAGTAAACGTTACCACCGGCCACTATGCGTTGTTTTACGCAAGCAGCGCCACCCAACGAAACGATGCGGCATCCGTGTTAGCGCAAACGACAAGTTACTTGCAAGGCAAGGGCTTTAAAAAGGCTCAGGTGTCCACCGATACTTCCGTAGCAGTCTATACTCAACTTGGCTCCGTATGCCAGCTTACAAGCGCTCCAACGAGCGCACCACCGTATTATCTTATTGCCTGCGCCGATAAAGCCGACATCCAGAAAGAATACACTAAAGTTGAGGAACTTCTGGCACTGTACAAAAAAAGCCATCAACTTGATCCATTTACAAAAGCTATCAGCTCGACAGTCACTTCCAGCAATAAGTCCATGACAACCCTGGCACTCACTACAGCACACCAGCACCCCGTACTACTCTTTGCCGCTATAGACGACAAGTGGAGTTACCTGGGCGACCTTGGCGGCGGGACCGCAGCCACATCAAACGGCAAGTACTCTATTTCATCGGAGATACAGTCGGCTATCCGCAATCCAAAGTACGGCGACTTCTTGGTCCGCAACCTACAATAAAGCAAAGAGCCAGGTAACTGCTTTACATATAAAAACACGGTCGCAGTGACCGTGTTTTTATATAAGGAAGAGGAATAAAACTAAAAAACGTATTTAACGTCCGTAAGAGCTACCGCCATACCCGCCACGAACACCTTGCTCGCCACCAAGACGAAACAGCGTATTCAAAAGTCCGGTAACGCCAATAACGGCAAGTACGACACCTCCGCTATACTTCAAAAAATCTTTCCGATCCATTTCTTTGCTCATAAGACGAGCCACTTGACTGTTTTTTACCATTTTTGTTTTATCCTTTTTTATCTATGTATATTTAAGCAGAACCAATAGTGCTTATGCAAGCCTTTTTGCCTACATTATTCGGTAATTTGGCGGGGCGGCAAGACAACAGGGCGCGGTGGTGGCGTAATCCGCGAACGCATGGGTCGGATATCCGATATAACGCCTTGCGGACGGACGGAGGAGGGGCTAACCGGAGTCTTACGCACTGCCGCTGCGGGTGATGGGGGCGAAAACCATGGCCGGGTTCCATCAAGCGATTTTGTCCTCACGCCTGCAGCTGGCGCCGTCTTAGGCTGAAAAGCCTGTACAGCAGGGCTTGGAATAGTAGCCTTCTTTGGCGTAGCGGGTATTTCCTCGGCAGTGGTGTCGTTAGCGCGGGAAGCCTCCCGTACCGCACCAGTACTTGTTTTTGCCCGACGCTTTCTGTAGGCGTGCTGCAGAACGACAATCCCGATAGAAAGGTTATAGAGCACAATAATAGGGCTCGCGATAAGAAGCTGGACGGTAGGATCAAGCGCGAACGGCACCACGACACCAATAAAAACACTTCCTACAATGATATACTTTTCGATTTTGAGGAGTTTTTTAGGCGGTAAAGGCGTAATGTGGTCTATTAGGCTAATAATCAGCGGTAGCTGGAAAATAAGAACGAACGTGATAATAACACTCACCACAAAACGGAGGTATTCGTCGGCCGAGATAATGGCAACAAGGCCATCAACCTGGAACTTATAAAAAAAGCGAAGTGCCAGCGGGATGATAATAAGAAACCCAAACGCGGCACCGCCAGCAGCAAGCACAAGCGACGCCAGTGTCGTAAAGTAGATCCGCGCCCTGGACAACTGCTTGGCAAGCGCGGGCTGAACAAACATGATCACGTTATAGATCGCCACTGGAAGCGCGGCAATGATCCCAATCATGAGACAGATTTTAATAATAAACGTAAAACTGCCGGCAGGGGACGTATAGTGGAGCGGTGCGTTCAAGGGCGCCTTTATAAATTCGAACAACGGTTCATAAAACATGTAGCCCACAATCATTCCAACCAAAAGAACACCCACAACAGCCAAAAGCCTGATCTGGATTTCCCTCACATGATGAATCATCATCGTGGGCTGCTTAGTACCGCCTCGATGCCCCCTCATTTACGCTAAGATCCGGGGGTTATTTTTCTACGTCTGCTTTTTTGCCGTTTGAGCTTTCGTCGCCGCTGAGACCTTTTTTAAGCTCGCGTACCGACTCGCCAACGCCTCGTGCCAGTTCAGGAAGCTTTTTAGCCCCGAACAAGATCAAGATAATCGCTAGCAGTATTAACAATCCTTCTACCTTACCCATTTTTTGTCCTTCCAATTCTTTTCGAATTTGTTACACTTTAAATATAAGCAATATTATAAACAAATACAAGTGGTAGGGTTACTATGATACAAACAAGCCTCCGTAAATTTGGTAGCAAGTGGCGAGCTCTCGCCGTTGCCGTAGCACTCGTGAGCGCATTGTCTTTGACATTCGTTCCATCAAATGAGGCCTATGCTGCTAGCGCAACCTACTCCTGCGGCACCTACAGCGCCGGGTCATATTCGACAGGCGGCGGTTGTGCAACAAGTACCCCTGGTAATAGCGGGGGAGGGTCGGGCGTCGGCGCACCGAACACCGGCTTTGCAAAACTAATGGAACCTACTAACCTTATGGCCATCCTGGGTTCGCTGGCTCTTCTTGCCGCTGGAGTTATCGTCATGCTGAAAAGCAGGAGCCGCAAAAAACAGAACGTCTCTTTCACGTCGCGCGACTAGCTACGCGACATCTTCATAGAACGAAGCATCAGCATCAGGCCTCTGGGCGGGCGAGAGGACGGCAAACGTCACAATCTCCTGCTTTCCGTCGGGACTCACCACATTGCGCTGGCCCCAGTTATGATCAGTATAGACATCAGTCATCAAAAGACCCCGGCCCGTTTCGGATATATGGTTTGGCTTGCCAGATGCCAAAGCCCCCCGGTTATCCGTACCCGGCGTTGAGATTGTATCTCGCGCAGGGTTGGTCGTTACAATATACACTGATTCGGGAGCTACTTCACTGGGAGGGGTATGAGCAAGAACAAAATCACTGAGCATGCGGCCATGTTTTATGGCGTTCGTCACAAACTCCGACGTTACCGTTGAAGCCTCGAACGCCATCGTCTCATCCGCCTGCATCACCTCAAGGGTCGCGTCTGCAAGCCGGCGCACGAAGCGTTCTGTCCAACCAGGACGCTCTCCAAGGAAATGGTCGCTTAGTTGCGTTCGTATTTGCAGGACATCGACTGTTTTTTGCGAAGTAGAGGGTTGTTCGAGTGACATAGGCAGCTCCTGTTGAAATTTAATGGTACCACATTTAACCATAACTAGCAAGAAAACGCAAGACGCGCTACAATACAAGCATGAACAAAAAAGCTCTTGCGACCGCCCGGCTCGTTTTTGGGATCATTACCCTCGGTGCCGTTATTTTTCAACTTATCAACAGTATCGAGAACGGACGGAGCATTGCCAACTTCTTTAGTTTCTTTACGGTGCAAAGCAACATCCTGGCCGCGGGCCTGCTTGTCGCAGCCGGGACGTACGGATTACGAGGAGGTGCAGACAAACAAATTCCTTATCTCCGCGGGGCGCTCACGTTATTCATGACAATGACTGGCATTATTTATGTTTTACTTCTCTCGGGGAACGAAGTGTCCCTGCAAACAACAATCCCGGCAGTCAATATCATCCTTCATTACATTACGCCGGTTGTCGTATTACTCGACTGGCTGGTTTTTCCGCCAAAAAAGCGGCTTAACTTTACCTGGGCGCTTTTGTGGCTCGCATATCCGCTACTCTACCTGGTTTACAGCCTCATACGCGGCGCCATTACCGGTTGGTATCCGTATCCATTTATCGACCCCGTTACCTCTGGGTGGGTGAACGTTATCGGTATCTCTTTAACCCTCGCCGTCAGCACGGTTATCCTGACATGGCTGCTGGTGCTTCGGACCACACTCCGCCCCCGTACACCCCTTCGGTAGTGTATACTTGATAAGATATGAAAAAACCTTTATTTGAGACGCTAAAGCTCGAGAAGATCGTTGGCGGCGGACAAGCCCTTGGCAATCTGGAGAGCGGCAAAAAAGCCTTCGTGTGGGGCGGCCTCCCAGACGAAGAGGTAACTATTGAAGTAACCAAAAAGAAGTCGGGCTTTGTTGAAGGGGTCGTTACCGAGCTGCACACCCCCAGCAAAGAGCGCATCGAGCCTGCCGACCCGGAGAGCTACCTCTCTACGAGTCCTTGGCAAATTATGGCGTTCGACGCCGAGCAGCACTATAAATCCGCCCTTATTGAAGAGGCATTTGAGTTGCACGACATTGTAGTGCCAGAACCTATCGAGGTGTACACCGACGGCCAGCAGTTTCATTACCGGAACAAAATTGAATTTAGCTGGTGGTGGGACAAGCAGGCCGACCAACTCGACCTAGCCTTTTTTCGCCGCGGCACCCACGGTAAAATTCCCGTTGACGGAACAAGCCTGGCAAACCCGGCTATTACCACGGCCGCGCATGCCATACGCGACGTACTACGTCGCCGCGGGGTAGGAGCGTACACCCTTAAAACCGTGATTATACGTTGCAGCAGGGAGGGAACCGTTGCAGCACAGCTATATGTCAAGCAAGAAGATTTTGACGCCTTTACAGAGAAGGAGCTGCAGGAACTACACGTTGCCGGGTTTGAGCTTATCTTCAGTAATCCTAAAAGCCCCGCAAGCGTTATCACCAAACGCCTGCAGCAGTGGGGGACAACCTCGCTTACCGACACAATCCTGGATATTCCGTTCACGTATGCGGTCGAAGGATTTTTCCAGATCAACCTGCCCGTATACGAGCAAGCTCTCCGTGACATGAAGGAGTGGGTCGAACCCGCCAAGCCAACAGTAGACCTTTACAGCGGCGTTGGCACCATTGGGCTGACGATTGGCGGCGAGAATGTCACGATGGTAGAAATAAACGAACATGCCGTTCGCGAAATGGAACGGAACATCACCGCTTTGCAGCGCGAAAAAGTAGCAAAAGCAATTTTGGCGCCAAGCGAGCAAGTACTCGAGAACATCACTGGTGAGGCGTGTATTATCGTTGATCCGCCGCGCGCAGGGCTGCACGAAGATGTTATTACCAAGCTGCTCGAAGCAGCTCCCGCCCGGATCATCTACCTAAGCTGCAACCCCGTTACCCAGGCGCGCGATGTCGCCCGGCTGGCAGAAAAATTCGGTATCCGCGCACACCGTGGCTACAACTTTTTCCCGCGGACGCCTCATATCGAGCATCTCGTTATTTTAGACCGTAAAGGCTAGCTAGTTTTAATACGACGGTAGGCAAACTTTGCCGCAAGACGCCAATCGTTTTTGGCGTCGCTGTCATATTTGTAAATTTCGCCGTTTTTTACTTCGCTTATCAGTACAAGACCCGGGTTGTACGGGGCAAGGGTGCGGTAAAAAATAATGTCATCCTCGCTAATATGCCCGCGCCCCGGAAAAACGCTCCGGAACTTTTCGCGGCCAATCACATCAAAATAATCGGGCTGACCTTTGGGCGGGAAGTACAGCTCCGCTTTGAGGCCCATCCGGGCGACGATTTTTTTCACATCGCCCAGCAGCAGCCGCGAATGGCCGTGCACATACACTAGCAGCTGTTTTTTCTTGGTGAGAAAAACTGTTGCAGCGGCGCTCCGGCTTACATCAATATCGCGAACGATAATTTGCGCCACTTCCGCATCAACGCCAAATCGTTCCTTGCAGATTCGCTCAATCGCTAGGTCGTCATAGATCTCATCTCGCATAACACCTCTATTGTACCATTTATTGTTATTATGTCAGTTTTATGTTATAATAATAGAGAAGTGGTGTACCGCACCGCTCGATCGACCTACGGAGGTAACCGTGAGTCCCACGGACTCGGCACCGACTACGCTCGGTGTCATCAGAGGATTGCGGTGGATGCTCAACAGCCCGCGCCGGTCGCCCTGGCTGCCGGCAGTGATCATGCTGATCATCCCCGAACTCCTCGCCATCGGCCTCGAAGGCCGCGTGGCCAACCCGTTCCGGCAGTACCTGGGGGTCTTTCCCGGCGACCTCTTCCTGAGCTTCGCCGTCGGAGCGGCTTTCTGGCTGGCCATCCATCACCTGGCGTCTTCGGGCGACAAGCGGTGGTACCAGGGTTGGCAGTGGCACGCCTGGTGTGTGACGTTCGGACTGCTGTTCGCGGGCTCTGTCTTCTACGGCGAGTTCCAGAACAGCATCCACCGCTACGTGCCGGCCGCCGCGTACACGCGTGCGCAGTTCATCAGTCCCACCAACCTGTTCCACTACGGCATCGTCGTGGTGATCGGGTACATGCTGTGGGCCGTCGTACTGCCCACGCTGATCTACACGCCGCGCCGGTACTGGTGGCTCAAGGTACTCATCGTCCTGGCTCTGCTGAGCTGGGCGGTGTGCGCCATGTGGCTGGACAACACGCTGCCGCGCCCCAACCTGGCCGACGTCCACGGACAGTGGTTCGGCGGCTGGTACCGGGGCTGAGTAAGCCCCTCCGCAAGGTCGAACTGGCCGCTCGCAACTGGTGTAACAACCAGGCGCGAGCGGCCATTTGACTTTCATGCGGTACAATAAGAGTAATGAACTTTTCCGACCGCTACCATAATTTAAACGCCAACCAAAAGCTGGCGGTAGAAGCAATCGATGGCCCCGTTATGGTCATTGCTGGGCCGGGAACAGGTAAAACCGAGCTGCTTAGCATGCGGGCCGCTAACATTCTCAAAAAAACCGACACGCTCCCCGAAAACATCCTTTGCCTGACATTCACCGAAAGCGGCGCGAACGCCATGCGCCAGCGCCTCTCGCAAATTATCGGTGCCGACGCCTACAAGGTGGCGATTCACACGTTCCATAGCTTTGGCACGGAAATCATCAACCAAAACGGTGAGTTTTTCTACGGCGGAGCAAGTTTTAAGCCTGCCGATGAACTGAGCTGCTACGAAATTATGCGGACGATTTTTGACGGCCTCGACTATACCAATCCGTTAGCCGTTAAAACAAACGGCGAATATACACACCTTGGAGATACGCTTACCGTTATATCGGAACTCAAAAAAAGTGGCCTGACCAGCGACGAGCTGCTGATGCTGCTTGACGCCAACGACCGTGTTATCGAAGCCGCCGAGCCGCTCCTTGCTGAAATATTCGCCGCCCGTGCATCAAAAACAACCGCCTCCCAACTTGCCGGCGCGGTCACGCATATTTTAAAAAGCGAACAGGCTATTCCTATTCCGGGTATTACGTCGCTGGCCCGCGTATGCGCCGACAGTCTTGCCGAAGCAGTCGCGGCAGCCGAAGCAGCAAACTCCACCAAGCAGATTACCGCCTGGCGGAATACCTGGATGAAGAAAGACGAATCGGGCAAGTTTATTCTAAAGGCCCGCGAACGCCAAGCCAAACTGCGGTCAGTCAGTTATATTTACTTTCAGTATTTGCAAAAGATGCAGGAGGCACAGCTATTTGATTTTGACGACATGATCATGCAGGTAGTCCACGCTATGGAGGTAACGCCCGAGCTCCGCTTTAACCTCCAAGAACGTTATTTATACATTATGGTCGATGAGTTCCAGGATACCAACCTGGCACAAATGCGCATCCTCTCAAACCTCACCAACAACGAGGTAAACGACGACCAGCCAAACATACTGGTCGTCGGCGACGACGATCAAGCGATTTACAGTTTCCAGGGGGCAAACGTTGGTAATATTCATGGTTTTCTTTCCGAATACAGCCGCACGAAACTTATTGTTCTGACCGATAACTACCGTTCTACGAAAACCATTTTGCATCAGGCCCGTCATGTTATTTCGCTCGGCCAGAACCGGCTCGAAAACACCATCGAACAGTTGGACAAAACGCTTACTCCGCATTTTGAAAACCAGTCCAGTCATGCCCGATTAGTAGAGCTGCCAAGCGTCAGCGACGAGCGGCAGTGGCTCGCCTCGACCATTGCCGAGTCAATAAAGGCAGGCACTCCGCCCGCCTCCATTGCGGTGATCGCCCGGCGGCATCACGAGCTTCAATCGTTATTACCGTATCTTGCCGAGGAGGGGATCAGTGTTAATTACGAGCGGCGCAACAATGTTCTCGATCTCGACGTCATTAAAACCGTTGAGGTGATCGCGCGTATTTTGGTGGCGCTGTTTGAAAGCCGTCACGAAGAAGCCGATGCGCTTTTACCCATTATCTGCGCGCATCCGGCATTTAAGATCGAGCCAGTAAACGTATGGAAACTGAGCCTCGCGGCGCGGCAAAACCATCAAAAGTGGCTGGAGGTCATGGCAACCATGCCCGAGTTTGTCAGCCTGCAGCAATGGCTGGTTGAAATGTCCCAGGCACTTTCGCATGAACCGCTTGAAGTTATGCTCGACCGTATTATTGGGCTATCCGCCGATCGTAAGGGAAGCGACACTATCTACGACGATAGCAGCGAGCCCGCCGAAGAACCCCAGCCAGGCTTTTTGTCGCCGCTTTTTGCTTATTTTTTCTCCTCCGAACGGCTCGCCGAGACCCCCGACGACTACCTTACTTACCTCGAGGCACTGCGTACTATCCGGACAAAGCTGCGCGAATACCAGCCAAACGACCAGCCTACGCTCCAATCGTTCCTGGAGTTCATTAGGCTGCACCGGCAGCTTGGCAGCCCTATTACCAGCACCCGCCCAGCTACGGAACGCCTGACCGATGCCGTGAATCTTATGACCGCCCACAAGTCGAAGGGGCTTGAATTTGACACGGTATATATTATTGGCGCCATCGACTCGGCGTGGGGCGAGCGGGTCCGCACAAAATCACGGCTTATTGGCTATCCCGAAAACCTGCCGCTCGCACCATCGGGCGACACGCTCGACGAACGGCTGCGCCTCTTTTTTGTCGCCATGACACGCGCGCGCGTAAATCTTACCATCAGCTACAGTTCGGCAGACGACGGCGGCAAAAACACGCTTCGGGCCAGCTTTTTAACGGGCGACACGTGGACAGCAGATGTTGTCCGGCCCAATACAACCATTCAGGACCTTACCCACGCGGCCGAGCTTGCCTGGTACCAGCCACTTGTCCACCCGCGTTCTACGGACATGCACCAGCTGCTTATCCCACAGCTTGAAAATTACAAATTAAGCAGCACGCACCTCAATAACTTTTTAGACGTCACCCGCGGCGGCCCGCACGGTTTTTTGCTTAATAATCTTTTGCATTTTCCTCAGGCCATGAGCACGAGTGCCAGTTACGGATCGGCAATCCACGCAACACTTCAACGCGCGCACGCCCATTTTACCGCCACAGGAAAGGCGCGGCCGCTTGAAGATATCCTTCACGACTTTGAAGAAAACCTTCAGAATGCACCGCTTAACAAAGACGAACTTGCCACGTA
>DATJIC010000016.1:0-23437 GCA_035493555.1 Verrucomicrobiia bacterium
AGAAAGTAGCCCGCTCTCTCGCCGCTTACCATGATGATGACTTTGAGGGTATATCTTTCAGGGAAGCCATGACAGACCGGGACAAACTTGACCGGATGACGAGGGGAGCGCACGTCGTAACGCATTCGGCGGGTATGGTAGTGATGAAAGACATGCAGCCAGATTCTATCGATGCGATTGCGCCGCCGGTACCTGTATGGGCGCCGCTTCTTGCTGCCAAAGCAATCACTAGTACGCTAGAGCTTGCGGCGGGCAATTGTATCCCCTGGCATGAGGATGATGAAGTGAAGGGCTGTCTTAGGAATGGGGCTGAAGAGCTCTGTATGCACCTGCATGGCAATATGAAGTGGCTGGACCGGATATCTGCCTTTAATGCCCTGCGCGCTGGTGTCGCAGCTCATGAGACAGGTATAGAAGTGGGTGTGGCATTTATGAGCGGGGACATACTGTTTCAGCCGCATCAAAAACAGGTGGCGTGGGCGCGAAAAGCTGGCCTTTACGTGGTGTCGGTGGCCGGCTCTCACGAAGAATTTATACGTCACCCGCGCAAGGTTTTCTCTTCCTATGAACAGGGTGGGGTGGCTGCTGGGGCGGTCGAGCCTGCGCGCATACTTTACTCGCCGCAGGTGGCTGAAGCCTAGCTTACAGGATTACCTTTGCAATGGCTGGTACGAGACGCTCTTCAAATACCGAAGGAATAATATGTTCGGCATCAGGTGTATCTACAAGGCTGGCAATGGTTTCGGCAGCGGCGATTTTATGTTGATCGGTAATTTTTTGGACTTTATTGTCGAGCGCGCCGCGGAATATGCCAGGAAACGCAATAGCGTTGTTTACCTGATTAGGAAAATCGCTGCGGCCCGTAGCGATAATGGCAACGCCGGCCTGTTTTGCGATGTCGGGCATGATTTCGGGTGTTGGGTTGGCGAGCGCAAAGACAACAGGGTTGTTAGCCATTTTGGCAACAAGCTCGGGGGTAAGTAGGCCAGGCTGGCTCACGCCTACAAAAATATCGGCATCAGTGAGCGCGTCTTCCAGGCTGCCGCTGGCGGTTGTATCGATATAGTCGAGCAGTAGTTTTTTAGCATCGTTTAAATCGGTACGCGCACTGCCTATGATCCCCTTGCTGTCAACCGCAACGATTTGCGGCTTTGCATACAGGTGCAGCAACTTTGTAATAGCCGTGCCTGCAGCTCCGGCGCCAACGATGACTATCTTGCAGTCAGCCAGCTTTTTATTAGTGACTTTCATGGCGTTAATAAGGCCGGCAAGTGTGACGACTGCCGTGCCGTGCTGGTCGTCGTGAAATACCGGAATGTCGAGCTCGGCTTTAAGGCGTTCCTCAATTTCAAAACATTGAGGCGCGGCAATGTCCTCTAGATTTATGGCGCCAAAACTAGATGCCATCGCTTTTATGGTAGCCACGATTTCATCCGGCGTGTGGACGTCCAGGGTGATAGGAACGCTGTCGATGCCAGCGAAATGCTTAAAGAGCAACGCCTTGCCCTCCATAACCGGCATGGAGCCTTTTGGGCCAATATTACCAAGCCCTAAAACGGCCGAACCGTCCGAGATAACGGCAACGAGATTATTCGTCCAGGTATAGACGGGCAAGAGTGAGGGGTTGTCGGCAATGGCGCGGCTTACGGCAGCTACACCCGGCGTGTAATAGCAGCTTAGCTTTTCTTTGGTAAGTTCGCTGGTGTCCCGAAGGGTGGTGGTAATCTTACCAGCATATTGTTTATGAAGGTCGAGGGCGCTTTGGTCATAATTCATATATCCAGTATATCGTCTTGGCAAAAATAGCGCTAACCCCTTTTAAAATAAGGCTTTATCTGCTATAGTAAATAGCTGATTGTATCTATAAACAGTAAAGCGAGAGAATAATGAGTTTTGCACTAATCCAAAAAGTGAACGACGAGCAGAAAAAGTCTGCTGTTGTTGATGTTCGCAGCGGCGATACCGTTCGCGTGTACCAGAAAATTAAAGAAGGCGCAAAAGAGCGTATTCAGATGTTTGAAGGTGTGGTTATCCGCACTGACAACAAAAAATCACACACGTCACGCATCACCGTCCGTAAGGTAACTAGTGGTGTTGGCGTTGAAAAAAGCTTCCTGCTCCACAGCCCGCTGGTTGAAAAAGTAGAAGTTGTTCGTCGTGCAAAAGTCCGCCGTAACTACCTTTCGTTCCTCCGTGGCCGCAGTGGTAAGAGCGCCCGCTTGGTTGCAAAAAACTTTGACCGCGACGCGACTAACGCTGCCGGCAAGGCTGCACCTGCTAAAGAAGCAGAAACCGAAGAAGTAAAATAAAGCCTCTCGCTATCTTTAAAATGCCTAGGAACCCTAGGCATTTTTTGTTCTAAAATATTATTTTTACGATATCATCCAATAAACCAAGCGTCAATTTTGTGCTACCATACATATATGATTGTTGGGATTGACGAGGTTGGGCGTGGTGCTTGGGCGGGTCCGCTGGTAGTGGGTGCGGTTTTGCTGGGCGGCGAGCAGATTGATGGCCTGACGGACAGTAAAAAGCTGACCAAAAAGCAGCGCGAACTGCTCGACCTTGAGATCCGTAAAAAAGCACTTGGCATAGGCCTCGGGTGGGTGAGTGCAAAGCAGATCGATCGCATCGGGCTTACTAAGGCGTTGATGCTGGCTTCAAAACGGGCTATTGCTCACATCCGTCATGAATACGCCGAAATAATTATTGACGGGACATTTGCTTTTTTGGATGACCCGCGGGTGACGGTTATGAAAAAAGCAGATCTGCTTATCCCAAGTGTTTCGGCGGCTTCGATTGTTGCTAAGGTTGCCCGCGATAAATACATGAGCTATATCGACACGGTCTTTCCCGGCTATAAATTTACCGGTCATGTTGGGTACGGCACTGCAGCCCACCGGAAGGCGATAGACGAACTTGGGGTGTGTGCACTGCACCGTCTTTCCTATGCACCACTTGCCCAGTACAAAATAGCCGAAGATACAGCCAGGCCGTTAAAGAACATGAAGGTATGGACGACAAAACAGGTAGGTGACGCGGCCGAAGCCAAAGTAGCTAACTATTTAAAACGCCAGGGACACGTACTGCTCGAGCGGAACTGGCGTACTAAGTTTTGCGAAATTGATATCGTATCAAGCTATAACGGAACGGTATACTTTACCGAAGTGAAGCACCGAAAAACCAATGCGCAGGGTGGCGGTTTGGCGGCAATTACACCGCAAAAACAAAAGCAAATGGCATTTGCGGCCGAGCTGTACAAAACAAGCCGTCGGCTTACGGGTAGCGATCTTCTTTTGGCCGCGGCAAGCACTACGGGCGTGCCGCCGCGGATTGTTGAGTATCTAGAGCTTCGCTAGCGCGTCACGGACATACTGGCTGTCGCGCTCGATCAGCTCGACACGACCTTCGATCTCTCCGATACCGATGGCAATAACCCGTGTTAGTGCGGGTTCGCTTTGGAGGGGGCTAAAGAATGTTTTGTATTCCTCGAGCTGACCCCTTGTTGTAAGGGCGCCGGCTGCGTAGCGCGGGTAATCGTCGTAGCTTTTGTCGCTGCCAAAGGTCTTTTCAACCCAATTCCAGTTGTCGCGCACCCATCGCCAGGCAAGCTCTTTTCCTTCGCGGTTTCGTATCAACCAGACAAACCAGCGTGCGGCGTCTTGGGGGCGAACGACCGACGCGTCGGGTATGAGATCGAGGAGTCGTTTGACAACGGCAGGGTCTTTAGTTGAAGTCAGCCCGCTGGCGATGTCCTGCTGCAGCTCGGAAGATGGGGTTGTCTTATAAATATCCAAAAGTGTGTTGATGAGCTCGTCCGAACCGTTATAGCGGACGACCGCACCAATAATAAGCGGCCGCAGCTCGGGGTCAAGCTGTTCGAGCGCCATGTCATTATAGAGCTGTTTGGCGGTTGCAAGAGTCTCTGGGTCCTGGCTGTAAATCATCAGGCCGGCGATGGTTGTGCGGAGCTTGGTGATTGTTTCGTCTTCGCCCTCCTGCGGCTGCCAGCCTAGCTGCTCGTATTGTGCACGGGCAAGGCGACCAGCAAATTGCCGGAGCTGCTGTTCTGCTGTGTCGTCGGTCTCGACAAACTTTTTCAGCTCACCGACAGCAAGACTGATGATGTCCCAGACGGGTTCGGTTGTTTCGGTTTTGAATGCTTCCAGCAGCGGCAGCAGCTTTGCACTGGAGATGATTCCGGCGCGTGCCAGCAGGGTTTGCTCGTGGATAAGCTGTACTCTGTCGAGCGGTGTTAGGTTACCGTTTTTCACCTCGTTCATAAGTCGGCCGAGGAGCTCGTCGTCGTAATGGGAAATAAAATGCGCGCTATCGCCAGCATTCAGACGAAGTGGCGTATTTTGGCTGTACGGCACGGCCGTGCTGGAGCTATCGAGTAGCTCGGGAACTGACGGATCGGAGGCGTTAAGCGGGATGGGCCATAACTTAGTAGACGGTTCATGTGGTCCAATAAAAAACTGCGTCTGCGACAATTGGAGTTCGGAATCACGCAAAGCGGCACTCACTACAGGATATCCCGACTGCGAAATCCAGGTGTTCATGAGGCGCGTGACGTCTTTTCCGCTTGCTTTTGCGAGCGCGTTCCATAGATCATCGCCCACGGTATTGCCATATTTGTAGGCGGCAAAGTAGGCCTTAAGGCCTGTCTGGAACGCCTCGTCTCCAATATAGTGCTGGCACATGCGCAGAAGGCGTGCTCCCTTGGCGTACACAATCGCCCCGTCGAACAGAGTGCTGATCTCATCGGGATGGTTGACGTCGAGCTGGACGGGCTGAACGCCGTCGAGGCTGTCGCGGCGAAGCGCCATGATGCTTTCGGACGTTGCAAAGTCGAGCCAAATATTCCATTCGGGGTGCAGGGCATCAATAGCCAGGAACATCATGAGCTCAGCAAAACTCTCGTTCAGCCAAAGATTATCCCACCACTTCATGGTTACAAGGTTACCAAACCACTGGTGGCTTAGCTCGTGGGCGATAACGGTAGCGATATAATGCCTGCTGCTGACACCCGCCGTTGTCGGGTCGGCCAGGAGGGCGATCTCGCGGTACGTAATGAGTCCCCAGTTTTCCATAGCGCCCGAGCTAAAGTCGGGTAGTGCGACATGATCGGACTTTGGGAGCGGGTAGGGGGTGTCAAAATATTCTTCAAAAAAGTCGATGGTGCGATGAGCGATATCAAGTGCAAAATCCAGGCTTTCTGGGCTTTGGGCGGGAGCTGCCCAGACGTTTACTTCTACGCCGCGCTTTGTAGTGGCAGTTTTGCGGTGAAGTTCTCCCGCAACCCAAGCAACCAGGTAGGTGCTCATGCGCGGGGTGGTACCGAACACTGTGACTAGCCGCTCGTTTTCCACCTTTTGCTGTTTAACAGGCATGTTTCCAAGCACGGTAATGCCTTGTTCGGTGGTAAGGATAACGTCAAAGGTTGCTTTGGCCTCGGGTTCATCAATACAAGGGAACACCTCGCGGGCATGGTGGCTCTCAAACTGGGTAGCGAGAAGCTCTTTTTTAGAACCTTCGTGCTCAAAATAACAAGGATAGAGGCCATGCATGGTGTCGGTAATGGTACCGCTGAATGCAAAGACGATAATGTGGCGGCCTTGGTGTAAATCAGCGTGCTGCACGGTAAGTTCGTCGTTTTCGCCTAAAGTAAACTGGGCTTCCTTGCCGTCGAGTGTGACCGACTCAATTGCAAGATCCTTGGCATGAACGGTGATCTTGCCACTGTCGGTGGTTGCCGTTCCGTTTATAGTAACGGTTCCGCTAAAAGTACGTTCCAGACGCTGAAGATCCAGGCTAAGTTGGTAATGTTCGGGTGTAAATTGTTCGATAAGTCGAGATACGGTCTGCATGTATCTATTGTAGCAAAGGTATAATAGATATATGAAACGCGCCTATCAGATTCGCCGTACGATTGCGGCGGTGCTTGCCCTGCTTATCGCCATGACGGTTCTTTTTTCCAATCCCGAGCTATGGCAGGCCATACCCAGCCCTGCATCGTCGGGTACGGCGACAGGCAAGGCCGCAGAGGCGCTTCGCCTACTTGCGGTAAAAGGGCGCGCGCCAAAAACAGGCTATGCCCGTACGCAGTTTGGCGACGGCTGGGCGACAACAGCCGGCTGTGATACGCGAAACATTATTTTAAACCGGGATCTTAAAGAGGCGAGCGTGAACGATAAGTGCCAAGTAACGCGCGGTGTCCTAAACGACCCGTATACCGGTAAGGTAATCACCTTCGTGCGCGGCGGGAGTACGAGTGCGAACGTGCAGATTGATCATGTCGTTGCGCTTGGTGACGCATGGCAAAAAGGAGCACAGCAACTCTCTAGTAAAGAGCGTGAGCAACTGGCGAATGACCCCCTGGAACTCTTGGCGGTAGATGGCCTGGCCAATCAGCAAAAATCGGATGGCGATGCAGCCACGTGGCTGCCTTCTAACAAGCCTTTTCGCTGCCAATACGTTGCCCGGCAGATTGCTGTTAAGCAAAAATATAAACTTTGGGTAACGTCGGCCGAAAAAGACGCCATGAACCGCGTACTTGCCGCCTGTCCCGATCAGGGGCTGCCATTTTGAATTCTCTTTTGTCGAGATTGACGGCACGAAGGGCATAATTGTATATCAGGTGCGAGGAGTCGTATTTTTCGCAACAACGAGAAGCTTCTCAAGGAGCTCTCTTATGCAAAAAAGCTCAGTGGCTGTTATTTTTGAAGCAAAGTCTGCATGTTTTGATGGAATTGGTATAATTAAGAATGTGGTGTGCACGCCAACAACCTAAAAATGCATAAGCAAAAGGAGGATGTATGGTAGGACTAACAGTAGGTATTACGGTACTCGTTGCTGTAAGCTTGATGGGATAGTAAATTTGATACGGGCGGCTTTCGGGCCGCCCTTTTATGTATGAAAAAGCAAATAAAGACGCAATGATCTAAAAGACCGCCTTTGGGCGTACATAGGAGGAGCAATGCCAAAATACGGACCAAAAGCCGAAGAGAAAGTTGAAAAAGCCGTCAAGGAGATGAAAGAAGGCAAGCTAAAAAGCGGCAAGAGTGGCAAGAAGGTAACGAGCCAAAAACAGGCCGTTGCCATTGGACTTTCTGAAGCGCGCAAAGAAGGCGCAAAAGTACCCAAAAAGAAATCCTAAGTAAAGGAGGTGCCGTGGAAGATTTAACTGGCAAAAAAATCGCTATTATTGCAACGGACTACTTTGAAGAAGCGGAACTTATTGAACCGCTTGCGTCGCTCCGTGATATGGGGGCCGAGGTAGTTGTGGCGGCGCCTCACGATGATACGATCCAAGCCCTGCGGCACGTCGAAATGGGGTTGGAAGTTGCGGTCGATGCCACTATCGACAAGCTAGATGCCCGGGACTACGATGCTGTGGTAGTGCCTGGCGGCGTGGTTAACGCCGATCATCTGCGGATCGACAGATCGGCGCAAGAGTTTGTTCAGGATATGGCTGAAGCCGGTAAGCCTGTGGCTGCAATCTGCCATGGCCCCTGGCTTCTTGTGTCAAGTATGCTGATTGAGGGTAAGACAGTAACAAGTTACCCGACGCTTGCCGATGACATACGCAACGCTGGCGGTACATGGGTTGACCAAGAGGTTATGGTCGACGGTAATCTTATTACCAGCCGCCGGCCCGACGACATTCCGGCGTTCGTTGCTGCTATTGCCGATGCACTCTCGTAATTATGCGGTCTGGTTCTGGCGGTGGCGGTCGGTTTCGTCTTCGATTTCGTGACCGACGATTTCTTCAATAAGATCCTCGATAGTAACGATACCAACGATCCGGTCATCTTTTTCAATAGGTATAAGGTGGGTGCTGCTCGCAATAAACTTGCGTAGCATGGTGTCGAGCGCTGTTTTACTGCCGACAAGCCGTACGGGGTGCAGGTTAAGGTCATCGACGCGGTACTCCTTCTCGTCGAAGTCGATATCGACCAGTTCTTTCATGAGAAGAACGCCGTAACATTGTGATCTGTCACGGTTAAAAATAGGAATACGGCTGCGGCCGGCCGCCTTAATTTCATCAATTTTTTCGTCGGTGAGGATTGTATCAGGCGTAAGCCAGAAGACTTTACTGATAGGCTGCATGATATCGCGGACCTTCTTTTCGCTGAGCTGTAATGCTCCGCGGATAATCTCTACCTCGTCATTATCCAGTTCGCTTTCTTCGTGACCAAGATGTTCGCTAATCATAATGCCAAGCTCTTGCCTTGTCTGTAGTCGGGCGCCTTCGTGACTGAATAACTTGTCAAGTAACAGTTGAAGCGGCTTTGATACGACATAGGTAAGAAAGATCATCAATTTGAGTATGTAGCGGAGCTTAGCTACGTAGAAAAGAGGTTTTTGACTAAATAGAGCCTGCGGAAGGATTTCGCCAAAAATGACCGTTAACAAAGTCGCAATAAGACCAGCGAGCAGCCCATACACGGCACTTTCAAGTACAAGTGACGTTGCTGAGACGGCGGCAACGTTAGTGAACAATATTGCCGCAAGAGTAAGGTGGGTTGTCCGGCGCAGGGGTATAACCTGCTTGGCCTGGATATTTCCAAGCTTGGCTTTTCTTTGAAGATCCTTCATGTCGAGTGACATTAGGGCAACGTTAAGACCAGAACAAACGGCAGAGAAGCCAATAAGCACGATCACAATAAGAATAACAAGAGCGATACTCACAATTTAGTTTCGAAAAATCCTTTTCAACAAGATCCAACTGTACCACAGACATCTGTTGAATGCAAACGATTATTTCATATGCCACGTAATGCGTGCCGGTGCGGCGCCTCGACCCGGGAGGATCGAGACGCCGCACGCGGCTGTGTCAGGCGGCGACAGCCCGCCGCGCCTTCTCGCGCAGCGAGACCAGTGACGCCGCGGTGTTGCCGATGGCGGCACTGACCACGCGGTCGAGTTCGCCCTGCACTCCCGAGCAGGCGGCGACGTTCGGGTCCAGCGTGGCCAGAGTGTCGTCGTCGAACTTGGTGCGCACGCTGACGAACACGCCGCCAGTCCAGCGCCCGGGTCCCTCGGGAATGACGTCGCCGTACGTGACGGCGGCATCGTCCGAGTTCATGCCGTACGCGGCGGCGGTTCCGGCTTTACCCACGGTGTTGACCGCGAACTGGCTGCCGTTGCCGACCGTCCGCTCGCCCCACTCCACGAACACGCCCTTCGTCACAGAGCCCACGCGCATGTGAAGCGCGTCGGGCCCGTTCGGTCCGGCGGTGACGCCGGAGACATAGAGCGAGTGGAAGGTGGCTTCGCCGACGTTCAGCGCGATCGTGGCGATCTGCCTGTCACTGAGGGCGGCGAGGTCGAGCTCTGGCGTTCCCATGGTTCCTCCAGGAGGGAGTCAAACTGAATACTGCTCTGACGAAAGTTACTATAACATAAACAACCGATTGGCCAAAACCAAAACGCTTCTACCATTGGCGTTATAATAGAGATAGAAGGAGGTATACTATGGACGCAAAGCAACTTAGGAACGAAGCAGAAAAAACGAAGACCCGGGCAAGTAGCCTATGGAACGATGTCGACCATACAAAAGTTAATGTCTCCGCTTTAAAAGACCGCGGGAGTGAAGACGACGCGCGGGTAGAGGAAGGCCGAATGGCCCAGTTGGAACAGCAAGCCCAAACCCTCGAACAGCAGGCTCAGGCGCTGGAAGAACAGGCACTCGAAAAAGAACGGCGCGCCCTGGATATAGAAAGACAGCAAGAGGCGGTAAAAAAAGAAGCGCAAGACAAATTGGAAGAGCTTGAAAAACAAAAGCGCAATTTGACTGGCGGTCCAATCGGTCTCTTTGGATAAAGACGCTAGAAATGGACTTTTCTTCTTTAAATACAACTGCTGAGGAAGCGGCGCGGCGCTTGCTTGGCTGTATTCTTGAAAGAACTATCAATGGCCATGCGGTAAGGTGCCGGATTGTTGAAACCGAGGCATATGACGAAACCGATGCTGCCAGCCACAGCTATAAGGGGAGAACACCGCGTACTGAAATAATGTTTGGTCCGCCCGGCTACCTGTATGTTTATTTTACGTACGGAATGCATTACTGCTCCAACGTTGTAGTCGGGCCCGAAGGTGTGGGAGCGGCTGTTCTTATACGTGCAGTGGAACCAATAGGCGACAATGCAGAGAGCATCCTGGAAGAACAACGGCAAGGAAAAACAGGTAAAGATCTTACGAACGGCCCGGCCAAACTATGCCAGGCGCTTAGGATCGATACGGCACTTAATAGTCATAATCTCCAAAAAGCGCCGCTAAAGTTGTTGCTCCAAAAGCCGGTAGAGATGCGAGATATCGTAGTAACGACACGGATAGGGATTCGCCTGGCACGCGATATGCCGTGGCGATTTTACCTACGTGGTAATCCATATGTTAGTAAGCTCTAGCTACCAGGTAGTGAGAGGAGCGCGTTTCCAGCTATTGGCAGCCGTACATATATAAAGAAAGTTATCGTCGTAAGCAACGTCGCCCTTTGATCCACTGGCCGTTGCGCTGGTTGGAACGCCCGCGTTGGCGCCAACATTAATACCTCCAAAAAAGGTAGCTTTTCCATTACCGTCGTCGAGCACCGATTGTTTTGTGGTGATATGGCCAGTGTCTGTAATTTTGAATAGCGAGGTTGAGTAGTCTGCCGTAAAGTCGTAGAAAGTGGCTCCGCTTGTTCCGCCGAGCTTAAATCTGCCCGACATGCCGCCGCCTTGGTCAAATAAAAAGGTGCCGTCCGATCCCTGCTTGATATTCCAGTTGTTACGGCCCGGCGAAAGGCTGCTGCCATCAAAAAGAACGCCGTTATTACCGTCTGAAACAACTTTATAGGTGCCTGTAGTGACAAGGTTTTTAGGGTTGGAAGCAGAATCAACCGTGACAAAAGGTACTCCGCTGATAGTACCGCCATTGTTATACTGTACTTGTCCGCTCGAGCCGCCAGCCGGAGAGGTTGGAGGGGTCTGCCAGGTAGCAATACCCGTGTTGTCGGAGGTAAGAACCTTTCCGGCACCGGCGCCATTGTTGACACGTAGCTGGTTAAAGAACCCCCATTCAAAACGCTGGTCATCTCCACCCGCCATTAACGTGCCATTGCCAGCAAAAAGCGTGTCGGTGCCAAACCTGCCGCCAAATTGGCCGGCAAAGATGTTGGTAATATTGCCCTGGTTATTATTATTTCCTATAAGATGCAACTGCGTCCAGCCGCTTGCGCCGTTAAAGACGTTAACGGCTTGTTGTAAACGGCAATCCTGCAGGGTAACGAGGTGATTTTCGTTTTCCAGCAAAAAGATATTGTCGCTTTGACCTGAGTTTTGCAAAAACGAGACGCCTATAAAAGTAAGCTGCGATTTGCCTACAACCCGAACATGGTTTGCGGTGTTCTCAAACAAGCATGAGATGACAGAAAGTGCCGTTGCACCGACAGTAAAGAGAATGCCGGTGGTTGCCGAAATGCCTGGCGTTGCATAAAACAGGCAGTTAAGCAGACTAATACGGTCAAATGCGTTCGGGCTGGTCTGTGCGGACGTATGGTTAAATGCCATTGCCGTACTGCCCGCATCAGAAAGATTAACCGAGCAATTTAAAAAGGTAACCGTTCCAAACGTGTTTTCAAGGCCGGTCTGTAAAAGGATACCGGCATTTCGGACGTTATTAATATCAACATTCTCAAAGAAACAGCGGTCGAGGTCAATAAGCTGGAGGCCGTAGGCGCCCTCGTTTGTTTGTACGTTCTTAATACTGGTGCCTCTGCCTCCGCCGTCGATCTTAATGCAGGCGTGGCTGGAGGGGCCTCCGGCCATTGTTACGGTCAGATCCTCTATATGATTAAAGTTACGCATCGTGCCCGAGGTTTGGCGGTTACCTACGGTGATAATGTCGAACGAACCCGTGGTCGCAACAATTTTAGTGGCACCCACGCCCTGGCCTCTAAGAGTGATACTATGCGCATCCCAGTTAATCCCAGATGATAAAGTAAACGTGCCCTGTGATAATACTACCGTGCCTCCAGGCGACGCCAGGGAATCGAGGGCGCTTTGGATCATTTGCGTGTCGTTTGTCCCGTTGCAAAGGTAATCGGCGCCGGTTTTTACCCTAGTTGGGGCATCGGGAGCAGCTACCACGACGCAGCTTCCTGCTGCGGGCGTATCGGCGAGGTCGGTATAGGTGCCGGAGGTTGCAACCGGGGCAAGGGTAGAGTTGGCGGCGGCGACTGCCGTATCAACGTAGTGTTTGGTTGATGCATGACTGCTAAGGGATGGGGCGGGAATAAACGGTGAGGTTTGGAACGTTTTTGTACCGGTGATTGTTTCGGTGCTGCTGATATGGACGACCGCCGTGTCATCAGCCTTGGCTTTTAAGCTGCCCGAAGCTTTTAAGCTGCCGTCGGCATTATGTTCGATAGCTAAAAAATCATTGAGAATATCTCCCCATGCTCCATCATCTTGTCCTGGTATTGGTAACCGAGCCATTTCCCCACCCCTATTTATTACGCATACGCTTATTATACTCATACTCATAGTAACATAAGTATTTTGTATAAATAGCCATTTCCATAAAATAGAAAGTTCTTGCACCGCCAGGGCCAAGGCTGTATAATGACAACAGTACATTCCGGCCGGCAGGTCGGATTTTTTGATAAAGAAAGGAAATACTTTATGGAAGATATAAACATTAAACAGTTAACTCTCTCGGTTCGTACAATCGCCGAGGAAAAAAACCTGCCCGAAGAAACGGTTCTTTCGGTTATTGAACAGGCAATCGCTGCTGCATGGCGCCGCGATAATGGTGAGCGCGACCAAGATGTTCGCGCCGAGCTGAACGTTAACGACGGTACAGCAAACGTATATGTTGCCCGCGAAGTGGTTGAAGAGGTCGGCTCCGACGCCGTTGAAATCAGCCTCGAGGAAGCTCGCAAGCTAAAGGCAGATGCCCAGCTTGGCGACGTTATCGAGGAAAAGCACGAAGTAAAGAGCTTTGGCCGCGTGGCAGCGCAAACCGCTAAGCAAGTTGTATTGCAGCGCCTCCGCGAAGCTGAGCGCGAAGTGGTGCTTGAAGAATATGAAGATAAGATCGGCACCGTTGTAACTGGTGTTGTACAGCGCGTTGAGCCTCGTGTCGTTCGCGTGGAACTCGGTAAAGCCACAGGAATTATTCCTCAGGGCGAGCAGATCCAGGGCGAATACTACAGCATTGGCGCGCGCATAAAAGTGTTCATTAAGGACATTGAGCGTGACAACCGCGGTCCACAGCTTATTCTCTCCCGTGCGAACGAAGCGTTTGTTGAATATCTCTTCCGCCAAGAAGTTCCTGAAATGGAGACCGGTGCCGTAGAAATCAAGGCGATTGCCCGCGAAGCTGGCCGGCGCACTAAGCTGGCGGTGAGCAGCAATGCACCCGGCGTTGACCCAGTAGGAACATTCGTAGGCGGTCACGGTACACGTGTTCAGGCCGTTATGAATGAAATCGGCGACCAGGAAAAGATCGACATCATTACCTTTGATGCAAACCCCGAGCAGTTTATCCGTAACGCGCTCAGCCCGGCTGACGTCGTAAAGGTTGAAGTTGACGAAGCAGCTAAGAGGGCCAAGGTATTTGTAAACGAAGACCAACAGTCGATTGCTATCGGCCGCGGTGGCCAGAACGTGCGGCTTGCAGCACGCCTGACGGGTTATGAGCTTGATATCGAGACAGCCCAGGTAGCAAAACCAGCCGAACCAAAGCCTCGTAAAAACATTGAAGACAGTCTCCTTAGCGCTGTTGAAGAATCAAACGAAAACTAGGCGTAACGGTTTTTAAATACACGCTCCGCTAAAAACGGGGCGTGTATTTTTGTTTACTGATAATTGTTAGCACTCTATTGACCCGAGTGCTAATTTTGTCATATACTAAATAAAGTAACGGCGAGCATGAATTTTGTCGGATAAAACGCTTGCGCTCGCCAAGAGGAGGAATGATAATAAAAGTATGGCAGATGATTTCGCAGAATTCGTATCGCACTTGACCGATAACGCGCGGACAAGTCTGCAGCATGCAGACGCAATTGCCCGCGGGTATGGCAGTGCTTATATTGGTACCGAACATTTGCTTCTTGGCGTTTTAGCGCAAGGTTCGTCGGTGGGTGCAAAAGTACTGGCCGATGCTGGCGTAACGCTCGATAGGGCGGAGCTTGCCCTTAATCTTACTCCCCGGAGTCTTGTCGTGAGCACCGGCGCGAAAGGTCTTTCTGAAACGGCTAAACTCACGCTCAAAATGAGCTGGGAGATTGCCCAGGAATTTCACCAAGACTACCTTGGTACCGAACATATCCTCTATAGTATACTGACGCAAAAGAACGCACGCGCAACGGTGCTTTTGCGTGATATGAACGTTGATATTGCCGAAATTACCGGCGATCTCGAAGAATTTTTTGACCGGCAAAATAACGCCTACGAGGAGTCGGATGCGGCGACGGCTGGATCCCAGACCAAAAAACCGCGGAACGCAAGCGGGGCACTAGCTACTTTTGGTACCGATTTAACCGCCAAGGCGCAGGCGGGTGAGCTTGATCCTGTGATTGGCAGGGCCGACCAAGAAGAGCGCATGATCACCATTTTAAGCCGGCGCACAAAAAACAACCCCGTTCTTATTGGGGAGCCTGGGGTTGGTAAGACGGCAATCGTTGAGGGGCTGGCACAGCGGATAGCCCGCGAGGACGTGCCCGACCATCTGCTGGACAAGCGCGTTATTCAGCTTGATCTTGCGGCGATGATAGCCGGCACCAAGTACCGCGGAGAATTTGAGGAGCGGCTTAAAAAAGTCGTCGAAGAACTCCGTGAACAAAAGAACGTTATCGTATTTATAGACGAGCTCCACCTGCTGGTAGGCGCGGGCGCAGCCGAGGGTGCTCTTGATGCTGCAAATATGCTTAAGCCGGCACTTGCCCGCGGCGAACTGCATCTTATTGGCGCCACCACGCTTGATGAATACCGCAAACATATCGAAAAAGATACCGCTCTGGAACGCCGTTTTCAGACGATCGTTGTTCCCGAGCCTAACCTGAAAGATACCATCGCCATACTAAAAGGGCTGCGGAGTTACTACGAAAAATACCATAACGTCACTATGAGCGACGAGGTAGTTGAGGACGCCGTATATATGGCCGACCGCTACGTGAGCGAGCGTTTTATGCCCGACAAAGCGATTGATGTCATCGACGAAGCCTCCGCCAGAGTACGGGTGCGTTCCGGCCGTAAGCCAAGCAAACTGCGTGATTTTACGCGCCAACTAAAAAATCTGAACGAAAAAATGGAAGACGCGGTAGCAAACGAAGATTACGAGCGGGCGGCTCTCTACAAAACACGGCTGAGCCAAATTAGCACCAAGATTGACGAGACTCGCGCTGACTACGAGAGTAAAACACCGATTACGCTTATGGACGATGATATTGCCCACGCTATTGCAACGATGACAGGCATTCCGGCCGAACGCGTTCAGCGTTCCGAGGCAAAGCTGTTACGCCGGCTAGAAAAGCATCTTTCAAAGTTTATTATTGGCCAGGAAGAGGCTGTCGAAAAGGTGGCCCGGGCAATTCGCCGTTCGCGGAGCGGTGTAGCAAGTAACAAGCGCCCAATAGGTTCATTCGTTTTTATGGGCCCTACGGGTGTGGGTAAAACCGAACTTGCAAAGGTGCTCGCAAGAGAGGTATTTGGAAGCAACGACGCTCTGGTAAAGATAGATATGAGCGAGTTTGGCGAGCGGCACAATACGAGCCGTCTGCTTGGTGCTCCCGCCGGGTATGTGGGGTATGAGGATGGTGGCAAGCTTACCGACAAAATTCGCCGGCAGCCATACAGCGTTGTTCTGTTCGACGAAATCGAAAAAGCTCACCCCGACGTATTCCAACTATTACTTCAACTGCTTGAGGACGGCAAGCTGACGGACGCAAAAGGCCACGTTGTCGACTTTAGCAACACCATTGTTATTTTAACGAGCAACCTTGGTGCCGAGCGTATGATGAAAGAATCCAGCCTAGGGTTCCATGTAAACAGCAAGTCGGACAAAGACCATCTCGACGCAGTGCACGATGAGAACGCTGCCGCGGCGGAAGAAGCACTTTCGCGTATGATGCGTCCCGAGCTTATTAACCGCTTTGACGCGATTGTGACATTCCGTGCTCTTACACGAAAAGAAGTCGGCAGGATATTCGATAATCTGATCGAAGAGCTCAGCCAGCGCCTCGTCCGAAAAGGCATTCAGGTTGTCATGAAACCATCGGCAAAACGGTTCTTGATTGATAAGGGGTACAGTGAAAAATTCGGTGCCCGGCCGTTAAGGCGTGCCATTCAAGACGAGCTTGAGCACCGGATTGCCGACGGTATTCTTAGCGGTGAGTACGAAAAGGGAAGTGTCTTGGCGGTGGGCGCCAAAAAGGGCATAATAACTGTAGATGTCGAGCACGAAACCGTTCCAGTCGCATAACCGTGGCCATAGCCACTTAGGCAGCATTGTCGTTGCGGCAGTGTCTATTCTCGCGGCGCTTCTTATTTTTGCCAATCGCCAGCAAGTCATTGATCAAGTGACAGTCTGGCAATACCAGCCAAGCAGTCAGATCGCCGGGCTTGCCTCGCGTTCAAGTATGAACAGTACCGGAAAGTTCTATTTTTACGCGAGCCGCCCGGTGGTCGAGGATGCCCAGCCGTTTAATCAGGATTGCGGCCGCAAAGAAGCAAGTACGGCTATTCTTGGGTGCTACAACGGCCAGAACATATTTATTTATAACGTCACCAATACGCAGCTTGATGGAATCAAAGAGGTGACGGCAGCACACGAAATGCTCCATGCCGCGTATGCCCGAATGGGCAGTGCGGAAAAAAAGACGATAGATGCGCTGCTTGAAGCGGAGTACGACAAACTAAAGGCCAATAAAGATATTGCCGAGCGGTTTGCTTTTTATGCAAGAACCGAACCTGGCGAACGTGATAACGAGTTACATTCTGTTATTGGTACCGAGATTGCCTCGATCAATCCAGCCCTTGAAGAGCACTATAAAAAATACTTTACCGATCGTAGTAAGGTAGTCATTCTTCACGACAAGTATGCGAGCGTTTTTGTGCGGCTGCAGGCAAAAAGCGATGCACTCTCGGCAAAATTAACCGAGCTTGGTAACCAAATAGAACAAGAAACAAAAGATTACAATGCCGCGGTCGTTACGTTGAATGCCGACATCAACGATTTTAACAGGCGTGCCAATAGCGGCGGTTTTTCCAGTAAGTCCGAATTTGACAGCGAGCGCGCCTCGCTTGTAGCGCGTGCGGCCAGTCTCGACGCGAGCCGTCAAACGATCAACGACAAAATTGCCCAGTACAATGCGCTACGAGAGGAACTGAAGAGCGTTGCCAGTCAGTCTGAAACGCTGAACCGGAGTATCGACAGTAGCCTCTCGCCGGCACCTAGTTTATAATAGGTGTAATGGTAAAAACTCGAACGCAATTTGTCTGTCAAAACTGTGGGGCGTCGTATCCTAAATGGTCGGGACGGTGTGAGAACTGTGGTGAATGGAATACGCTGGTTGAACAGGCGCCCGTGCCCGGGGGTAAATCGGCGGTGGCAAAAAGTGCGAGGAGCGGCCATGTTCTCACGCCGCAGACAGTCCAGTCTATTGTAGCCGAAGATCTTGTCGTGCGGATGTCGACCGGCTACGACGATCTGGACACGGTTCTCGGCGGCGGAATTCTTCCTGGTGGGGTCATGTTAATGGCCGGACAGCCCGGTATCGGCAAAAGCACGCTGCTGCTCCAGGTGGCGAGTAACGTGGCAAAAATACAATCTGTTTTGTATGCCAGCGGCGAGGAGTCGGCTTCGCAGGTAAAACTCCGGGCTCAGCGACTGGGAGCGACGGCAAGCGAACAACTGCACTTTGTTGCCAGCACAAGCGCCGATGATATTGCGGCAACGATTCGTTCGGGGGCGTATAAACTGGTCATTATCGACTCTATCCAAACGCTTAGTCTCGAGGAGATCACGTCGGCCCCTGGGACGGTAAGCCAAATTACCAACAGCAGCAATGTTATTATGCGCGCTGCTAAAGAAGCTGGCGCGGCAGTGATTTTGGTTGGCCACGTTACCAAAGAGGGAAGTATTGCCGGGCCAAAGGTGCTGGAGCACCTGGTCGATGTCGTGCTGCAGTTTGAGGGAGACCGGTACGGCGGCTTTAAGGTTGTCCGGGCGGTAAAAAACCGGTATGGATCAACCAGCGAAGCGGCAATTTTTGAAATGTACGAGCAGGGGCTGAGGATTGTCGAAAACCCATCGGCTGCTCTTTTGGCCGAACGCCAGAACGCTGATGGTTCGGTAGTAATGGCGACAATTGAGGGGACGCGGCCGCTGCTCGTAGAGATACAGGCACTTGTCAACCCAACAAGTTTCGGGTATCCTAAGCGTACAGCCTCCGGATTTGATCTTAATCGCCTTAATCTGCTTATTGCCGTTTTAGAGCGACGTACAAAACTGAATTTATCAGATAAAGACATTTACATTAACGTTGTTGGCGGCCTAAGGCTTAACGACCCGGCGGCAGATTTGGCTATTTGTATGGCAATAGCAAGCGCGGCTGCGGGTAAGCGGCTCGACGAAAAGCTGGTGGTGTTTGGCGAAGTGGGTCTCGGCGGCGAAATCCGCAGTGCCCAGGCTGGCGACCGCCGCGTTGCCGAGGCTAAAAAGCTGGGCTTTACCCAGGCTATTGCGCCAAAAGCGGCGGCAAAGAACTCATTTATCAAAGGTGTCGGCGATCTTCGTCAGGCACTTATAGACTACTTGCAGTAATCGCAAGAGAAAGAACAAAACATGAACACGACAGAATTATTTTTAACCGGTGCCTCACTGGCAACTTTAGCGGAGGTAACATACTTAGTGGTAAAACTGCCAAGGCAAACAAGCCTTAAGTCTGGCCGTTCTATCCTGGTAGATACATCGGTACTGATTGACGGGCGCATTGTCGCGGTTGCTAAATCAGGCTTTGTGGGCGGCACGCTTGTTATTCCACGCAGCGTTATTGGCGAGCTCCAGTTTTTAGCAGATAATGCCGATCACGAAAAACGTGCGAGAGCACGTTATGGATTGGATGTCGTTACCGAACTGCAAAATATCCCACAAGTTGTAGTAGAGATTCTGCAAGATGGCAGCAAGGCTGAAGAAGGTGTCGACGAGCGGCTTTTAAAACTCGCTAAAAAAAGCGGAGCAGCAATTTGTACGATAGATTACAACCTAAATAAGGTTGCTGTCGTTGAGGGCATTGCGATCGTTAATGTTAATGAGCTGGCGCAAAGTCTTCGTATGGCACATCTCCCTGGCGAAAAAATACTGCTAGAGCTCGTACAAAAAGGTCAGGATTCCCACCAGGGTGTTGGGTACCTTGGCGATGGAACGATGGTAGTTGTCGAGCATGCCTATAAATATATTGGCAAAGCGGTTGAGATCGAGTTTATCCGAAGCTTGCAAACAGCAGCCGGTAAAATGATGTTTGCCCGCCTGGTCGAACAGCGCGACGCAGCACCTGCAAGGTTTAATAAGCCAGCCGGTAAAAAGCCGGTTGTCCAGCCGCGTCCTGCCAGTGCACCCACGGACGAACAGCCAAAGCAGACGCAACCTCGGCAGCGGCAGCAGATAGCAAATGTTGGTGAAAAACCGCAGGCGCGACCTATGCCAAAACAGCAATCGAAACCCCAGGGCAAACGACGCACCTCGCCGTCCAGCCGCCGTACGCAGCAGGACCGCGAAGCCGCATTGATTGATCTTGTTGATAAGCAATAATACATAGCTACCATTAAAAATACCGCTCGGTATGGGGCGGTATTTTTAATGGTAATTTTATAGGGAGCTTATGGCAGCCATCGCCTTCAGCCGCCACCTCCGCCACCACCACCATCAGACGAGCTGTCTGGCGTAAACGACTGGGTTCCCGTATCCGTGTAGTAGACGGAGTCGGTAAGGGTTGCGGTAATGGTCTGTGCGCTCGAACTCGTAAAGGTGTAGTTTGTTGAGTAAGTTCCGCTGGAGCTTACCGAGAGGGTAGCGACAATCGTGCTTCCAACCTTTACTTCCAGCTGTTGCAATGGGTGGTTTCCAGCAACGACGCTCACGCTAATCTTGTAGGAGTTCCCGCTATTTTTTGTTACATCTATCGTTCCTACGTTTGGCTTGGCGTCACTACATTTGTGGACGTCATCTTTTTTAGTGGCATCGTAGCCATCGGGAGCGATGTAGTTTGTTCGCTTGGTAATAGGATCCTTGAACTTCTGGACGTTAACTTCGATTTTGGCTCCTTCCGGCGTACAGTCGGTCGCGAGTTTTTTCGATGATTTGTCGAACGTGAGCTTGTCGTTAGTTTTACCTTGGCTCTTGTTGTACCAAGATGGGTAAAGCTCGCCGCCAATATGCTGGATACCCGTTGGTTCTTTAAACCACGTGCCGCCGTTTGCGGGGTCCCATTTCTTTTCTTTGGCGTACACCTCTTTGTGCGCGTATTCCATAACAGGTCCAAGTACCTTAGCGGGGATAGAGGAGTTACCGTTGGTAAGTACGCTTGTGTCCGGGTTTCCGAGCCATACACCCATGGTGAGTGCTGGTGTGTACCCCATGTTCCAAATATCTTTAGGTTGACCGCCCTTGTCGGACGTACCAGTCTTGACGGCCATTTTAACTCCATCAATCCATAGGCCTGGGAAGTGGTAGCCGTACAGGCCGGCACGCGCATTGTCGTCACTGAGCATATCGGAGAGGATGTAGGCAACCTGTGGGTCTACGATTTGCTTGTGTTCCGTATCAGCGTACTTCTTTAGGACTTCGCCCTGGCTATTGGTTACCTCAAGGATAGTACTATACGGTTTGTAGACACCTAGGCGCCCCAATGAGGCAAACGCGTTCACGTGGTCGATCATGCGCGTCCCACAACCACCAATAGCCGATGAGAGACCCGCTTGAGCGTCAGCACCCTGTGTACAGTAGTTTTTGTCACCGAGCGCCCGTATGGTTTGCAGCGTCGGGTCTATGCCTGCGATATACATAGCTTTGACGGCGGGAATGTTACGAGAGAGTGCCAGCGCTTTTCTTAAGTTTATCGCTCCGAGGTATCGGTTGTCGGCGTCGTGAAGCGGTGCTCCGTAGATTGCATCCATTGAGGCATCGTCTGAGAGTACCGAACCGCTACCATAGTTTGCCTTGCCTGCTCCCTGGTTAGAAAAGAGCTGTGAGTAAACGAGCGGTTTAATGGTGGATCCTGGCTGGATGTACGACAGCGCAGCATTGTCCTGGCCAAAGCCTGGGTAATTAAAGTTGCGGCTACCCATCATGGCGAGAATTTGACCGCTTTGCGTATCCTCTACTTCTGCGGCACCATCCTCAAATCCGGCGTATGACGGCCAGTATGAGCTAAAGAGATCATTCATGGAGCTTTCGAGTTTGTTCTGAATCCGGATATCGAGCGTTGTTTTAACTGTGAGCCCGCCGCGGCCTACGGTCGCTTTGCCAAGCTCTTGCTCTAGCTGCGAGCGTACGAACTGAACAAAGTGCGGTGCTTTAATGTCTTTGTATTGGTCGGAGGCTGGTTTTATGCTATCTAAAACAGGGTACTTTTTGGCCGTATCAGCTTGAGCCTGTGTAATGTATCCTTGTGCTGCCATTTCGTCGAGCACTTTATGCTGGCGCTCTATAAGGGCTTTATGGCCGTAGACATTGTACGGGTCGTAGACGCTCGGGTTGTTTGGAATGGCCGCAAGAAGCGCCGCTTCCGCAAGAGATAGATTTTTAGCATGCTTGCCAAAGTAGGTTTGCGCAGCTGATTCCACGCCGTTGCGGCGGCCGCCATAGGGCGATTCGTTAAGGTAGAGGTTAAGGATATCGTCTTTGCCGTACATCCGCTCCACTTCGATTGCTAGAATAGCTTCTTTGACCTTGCGCGGAACACCGCCAAACCCACGGTCGCTCGCTTCGTCGGCAAAGAATACCTGTTTTACGAGCTGCTGAGTAAGGGTGGAGCCTCCTTGGACACTGCCACCGGTAAGGTTGTTGATAAAGGCTCGTACAGTTCCGGTTACACTGATGCCGCCGTGCTTGTAGAAATCCTTGTCCTCAATTGCAACGGTTGCTTTTTTCATGTAGTCGCTGATCTCATCGCCTTTGACAACAAGCTTATAGTTGCTGTCGCCCTTGTCCTCCCACAGTAAGTTTCCATTACGGTCGAGATATTTTGTGACGGTGGTCTGTACGCGTTTGGCGAGTTCGCCTGGCCGGATAGAATCGAGGTCTTTGCGGAAGTAAGCAAAAAGCGCACCCACCGTTAGGATGCTAAGCAACAGAGCAACACCAAGAATCTTGAGCGCCATGAGGCCGCCTTTTTTGCTAAACCAGTAGCCCCAAAAACGCTTCGGGTGGAGGCGGTAAAGAGTACGCTTCAGCGGGTGCTTTGGTAAGCTGGCAAGATATTCTGCCTTTTTGCGCGCATTGGCATCTTTTTTAGTTCTTCGCCTATGAGCGAGGTTGGAATACAAGCTCACACTGCGTGATTTGTTCGGTGTTTTAGTCACGTTTAATCATTCCCATAAGCACTATTACCCTCCATTATAGCACTATTTTTTGGCAGCCAAGCGTGTTTTTTCTGATATACTGACTAGAGTAATAACAGATTAAGGAGATAGGAATGAAACTTTCCGAAGAACTTCAGTGGCGTGGGTTTGTAAACCAAACCACCTACGACGACTTGAGCCAACTTGACCAGGCGCCTATCTCTTTCTATTGGGGCGTGGATCCAAGTGCCGATAGCATGACGATTGGTAACTTTGCCGCGGCTATGATGGTCCGTCATTTTATCGACCATGGCCACAAGGCGGTTTTGCTGGTAGGAGGTGCCACCGGTATGATTGGCGACCCCGACGGTAAAAAAGACGAGCGGAACCTAAAGACGCTCGATGAAATTGCCAAAAACAAAGCGGGGATTGCCGCGCAGTACAAGACAGCTTTTGCGGGACAAAATTTTAGCATCGTGGACAACTACGACTGGTTTAAAAACATTAACTTTCTTGATTTTCTGCGGGATATTGGTAAGCACGTTCCTATGAGCCAAATGCTTGGCCGCGATTTTGTCCAATCACGCCTGGGCGAAGAAGGCAGCGGCATTAGCTACGCCGAGTTCAGCTACTCGCTTATCCAAGGCTACGACTTTTTGCATCTCTACCGCGAGCACGGCGTGACCCTGCAGGTATGCGGTGCCGACCAGTGGGGCAACAGTATCGCTGGTGTCGATCTTATCCGCCGGATCGAAGGTGCTGAAACGCACGTTTACTCAACACCACTGGTTATTAATAAAGCGACCGGAGTGAAATTTGGTAAAAGCGAAGGCGGCGCGATTTGGCTTGATCCTAAAAAGACCAGCGTTTACAAGTTTTACCAGTTC
>DATJIC010000017.1:0-14567 GCA_035493555.1 Verrucomicrobiia bacterium
TGGATCACCCAGACAGTACCATTTTTGGCTGGATTCGTCCGGCGCGACAATCCGCGCATTACTCGCAAATAAACCGATCCGCAAAAATTCAGTCACCTCGGTGAGATCACTGCCTTTTACCTCGACACCGTCTTTAAGTACAGTCCCTTTTGGCTCGTACCCAGTTCCAGTAAACGTATACTGCTTGCCGGCTGCTGTCATACTAACAACAGTCATTTCGTTTTTAGTAAGCGTTCCTGTTTTATCGGTACAAAAAACTTGTGTCGACCCGAGACTCTCGACCGCGCTTAGCTTTTTTACCAACGCTTTTGCTCTTGATAGTTTACCTGCAGCCTGCGCAAGAGAAGTATTTACCTCGGCCGGTAGTCCCTGGGGAATAAGCGAGCTCGCAAACCCAACCGCAAATAACAGCGCTTCTTTAAAAGGCAGATGAATCTGCATGGCGACAAATAATAGCCCTAGTGACAAAATAGCAACGCCGTACGTCACGTACGACGCAATGTGCCGTAACTCGCGCTCAAGAGGGCTTAGCGTGTCTGGTGCAGCCTGGCTAAGGTTGGCAATCCGCCCAAGCTCGGTATCCATTCCCGTTGCAATGACCACGCCAAATGCCTCGCCAATAGCAACCGTCGTGCCCATAAACGCAAGGTTGTGGCGGTTTGCAACGAGCACCTCGCCGTTAATGGCGTGTAAAAACTTATGCGCCGGACTACTTTCGCCGGTTAACGCAAAGTCATTGGTCGAAAAGGTAGAGAGTTCAATCAAGCGCACGTCGGCCGGCACGCTGCCGCCCTCGGTAAGACGAATAACGTCACCAATTACCAAATGACGCGACTCTATCTCTGTTAATTTGCCATCCCGGTAAACCTCGGCAAGCGGCTGAATGAGTTTTTCAAGCGCCTGCATGGTCCGCTCAGCCCGGTATTCCTGCAAAAAACCAATCGTCGTATTAAATAGGACAAGGGCAACCAAAACGATCGCCGTTTGTTCGTCGCCAAGGTACGCAGCAATCACACCACTGACAAGCAGCAAAAGGATCATCCAGTCTTTAAACTGGCGAAGGTACCGGTGAAACAAAGATTCGGTTTTAATGCCAACAAGTGCGTTTGGCCCATTCTCGACAAGTCGTTTTTGCGCCTCTTTTGAGGTTATGCCGGTACGAGAAGTTGCAAAGCGGTCAATAACTTCGTCTGCCGACAATCGGTAGGCGAGCTTTTCGGTGTTTTTGGTCATGCTTATAGTATAGCGCAGGGAGGAGGTATAGCCTGTGATCCCACTCTTTTGGCCGCCATAGAAAAAAGACACCCGGACGGATGTCTTTTTTCTATGGCGGAGAGGGAGGGATTCGAACCCTCGGTACCATTGCTGGCACGACGGTTTTCAAGACCGTTCCCTTAAACCACTCGGGCACCTCTCCATATGAGTGGCTGAAAACCATGGTAACAGATACGGAACAATTAGTCGAGAGGGTGATATGCGAGTGCCGCCACCCACACATCGCCCGCACCCGCGTCTTTTAGCGCCCTTGCACCATACTCTAACGTCGCCCCCGTTGTAACAACATCGTCAATCAATACGTACGTTTTATCCGGCATAAGCCGCCCTTTGACTGCAAAGGCCGCTTTTGCTTGCGCCTGCCTCGTCCTTCGGTTTTCGCCCCGCTGTTTGGTTGTGGTTTGACGGTATAGAACAGTTTTTACGGACAGCCCCTGCGCTCTTGCAAGGTATTTGGCTAAAAGCAAGGTATGATCATACCCCCGGACCCTGGTATGTGATGCTACCGTTGGCGTTGGAACAATAATTATTTCTCTGGGCAGCAGACCGATACGTTCCGAAAGCAAAGAGGCGAGTGTTCGGTGCGCCGCGTAGTTATTGTAAAACTTATAACCATCTATGATTTGACGTAATGCCCCCGACCTTGTCCCGATACACCAGCTCCTCGAATAAGAGGTGGAACAGTGTTGGCATCGATCCGTTAAAAATGTTTCATCACCACAAACAAAGCAGCCTTTAAAATATTCCTGACTGATGTTATATTTACAATTATCGCACAAAACCGACCCAATTTTCCCGCAAGAATAACAGGGGTGCGGTGCGACGTGCGAAAGTAGGGTGTCAAACATTGTACTTTTTACGTTTTGCTTTGCTGTTATGTTGATTATACCGTAAATGTTGGTTATAATGTGAAGGACTATTTGTCAATAGAGCCTAGAGAAAAGTGGAGGATATCATGGCCCGCAAACAAAACGATGATCTATTGATCGAAGATGAACTCGCCGCCGCGTTTCTAAACGATGATGAGCTCAGCCAGGAACAATCAGCTCCGGTGCAGCAAGCACCAGCTACCGATGATAATGCATGGGAAGAGTCTGAAGAAGATTTTCCAGGCCAATTGGCCGTCGACGTTTATGAGACCGATGAAAAGCTTATTGTTAAGGCTCGTACGGCAGGGGTAAACAAAGAAGACCTCGATGTCAGCATAAGTGATGGCATTTTAACCATCAGCGGTACGCTCTCAAGCGGCGACGACACTGACGCCATCAACTGGCACATTCAGGAATGTTACTGGGGCGAATTTAGCCGCACGTTGGCACTTCCAGTGCCTGTAAAAGAGGATGAAGTAGGTGCCGTCCTAAAAGATGGTGTCCTTACAATCAGCTTCGGCAAGATCAAACAAGAACAAGCTAAGAAGATTACTATCCAATAGATCTTCTTACAAAACTAAAAACAGCCTCGCAGGAGGCTGTTTTTAGTTGGGCAGAGAACACCCAGATAAAAAGACGCTTCCTAGAGAAGCGTCTTTTTATACTTAGCTTGGGCGTTTTACGCGCCGTTTGCTGAAAAGCTCGAGATAACGAAGTTAACCAGTGCGTAAGCAAGAATTGCCACAACGATACCCACGATCGCATAAAGGATCGTGTTTTTTGCGCTCGTCACTGCACTGCTGTCACCACCAGATACTACGTAGCGGATACCACCGATAATAAGCATGATAACCGAGATTGCACCGATAATGAACAGAAGAACATTGGTGATAGTCTTGAAGACACCGTTGCTACCGAACAAGTCGGATTGCTGGTCTTTACCTTGCGCACAACCTGCACCGCCGGAAAGGCCGCCCGTTGCGTCGCTCGTACAATCGGCAGCGTGAGCTACTGGAGTACTAACAACGTTCGCTGCCGCAGTAACGCCAAGGGCAAGTGCCGGGACGATTAACAGCGCCTCTAGACTTTTCTTTATGATATTTTTCATTGTTATTCCTTTCTTAGGGATTTACTATCTATATTTTATAACAAACAGCTGTTGTTTTGTTAATACTTTTTACTTGAACTGCGTGAGAACGAAATTAACGATTGAGTAGGCAAGAATAGCCACGATAAGGCCGATGACTGCGTAAAGGATAGTGTTCTTAGCGCTGGTGATTGCACTGCTGTCGCCATTGCTAGTAGTGTAGCGGATACCACCGATAACAATCATGACAACGGCGATTGCTCCCAAAATGTAGAGCAGGATATTAACAATGGTTTTGATACGACTACCCAGGTTGCTGGTTTCACCCGCGCCACCGGCTTTATCAACACCATCCTGGATTTGACTGGCAGGCGAAGCACCTACGTACGTCGGGACGAATGTCATGACTCCCAGCAGGGCAGCGATTGATATAACGGCAAGTTTTACTTTTTTCATAACTTCTCCTTTTAAAACCAACTAACAACAAAGTTTACAATTGAATACGCCAAAATAGCAACGACAAGACCAATCACTGAGTAAAGGATCGTATCTTTGGCAGACTTAATGGCACTGCTCTCGCCATTGCTAGTGGTGTAACGGATACCGCCAATAACAATCATGATCACCGCGACCATTCCCAGAATGTAGAGCAGAATATTGATAACCGTCTGGATCATAGGACCAAGCTCATCGCCTTGGGCCTTACACACCGCCGAGGAGCCGTTGCTTTTACATTGATCGAATACATTAATGGCCGATGCGTTTGCCACCGGAAGAGCAATTGCTCCAACACCCAGTACTAAGGCAAACGATACAACGAGTTGTTTCCATCTTTTCATTTTAAAATCTTCCTATTACAAATTGCGTTATGGTAAATGCCATTATAACTACTATAAGCCCAACAACCGCGCCAGTGATAGCGTTTTTCGCCAGTTTTACGTTAGAGGCATTACCGTCGGAGGTGACGTAGATATATCCGCCAAAGATAATAATAACCACGCAAAGGATTCCAGCTGCGCCGTAGGCTACGTTCAAAAGCCCCGAAAGCGCCGTGTCAGCGTTCTTAACGGCAGGCACGCCAATCTTACCAGGATCGATTTTTGTCGTTTCTGCAAAAAAGCGCATTGCTGCGTCCGATAGGCTCATATTAAAATGCCCCCGCAATTAAGTTGACGATTGCCACCGACATCAGTGAAATCACCAAGCCGATAACCGCGTCCATAACCATCTTTTTTGCCTTAGCGGTTTCTCCGGGATCACCCACGCTGGTCATGTACTTAAACCCACCGCGGATAATAAACCCTGCGGCAATATATCCAACCGCTTGCAGCATCATTTCAATAATATTGAGAACGATCGTCCAGATAAACGTCGAGAGACCACCGGCGTCCTTGGGGCTTTTTATATTACAGCCGCCATCGAGCAGTCCCTTGTACCAGGCCGGAAAGGTGAGTAGGCTTTCACTACAGGCGGCATAGGCAGGCTGCGGCGTTGCCATAGTAAATGTCGCACCGCCGGCGGTGGCGACGAACAGAAGTGCTGCTATCCAGTTTCGTATTTTTTTATTCATACTTTTCCTTATGTAAATATTCCACCCGGAATAAGAAAGTTAAGACCGAGGTACATGGCGGCATAGGCAACAATTCCAATGGCCGTATTACGGATAATATCCTTGGCTTTTTTTACTTGCTCGGCGCTATCCGAAGAGCTGGAGTACAAAATTGCTGCGTAGACTACTCCGCCTACGGCCAAAATTCCCACGCCTGCGGTCATAATGTTAAGAATAAGAAGCAGCAGGCCCCATATCCCGGTATCTTCTGCTTTTTTGGCACCGGCTTTTTGGTCACAGTTAATAATGGAGGTCTTTGCCCCGCCGCAATCTGCCGCAGCCGGCTGGGCCATCCACACGCCCAACCCAGAAACAAGAACCCCGGAGGCAATGGCAAGCGTAATTATTTTTTGTTTTATCTTCATACCTGATTATAAAATACGATAAATAGGCCGTGCGTGCAAGTACCCCAACCAACCTTGGATTGTACGTAGATTATGTGTAAAAACTATACTAAATAAATTGACTTTTGCTCTATAAAATGGTACCATAACAGAGATATGTGGATTGCACGTGAGGCTAATCCGTTCGGTAGACTATCGATTCGGAATCTACTGTTATTCGTTGCCGCCGTTTGTGCGGCTTCTTTCGCGTATATACTCATGGCAGCCCCCGTTACTCATGCGGCCGATGTCAGCTGGAATGGCGACTCACTGATATATGGTAAAGATTCCTACGTCAGGCAAGCCGACGCCCCACAGGGTAATAGTATGGGGCTTGAAAAGGGAACACACCTTTATACCTTCACCGAGGACGCGCCGACAAACGGCGGACCTCAAAAAACCCACTTTATTTACTTTGCCCCGAGTGTCGACCCGACAAAAGCCACCTCAGCGTCATACGCCGTGTATGACTTTACACCTCCCGATACGTTTAAAAATCCCAGCGATCAAAAAACAATCAGTCTGTCGGTTAAAACCGCCGAGGACTCCAAAACAACCAGCTGTGCCGTACAGGGAATAGGGTGGATAGTCTGCCCAGTCACCGACTTTTTTGCCGGCGCAATGGACTGGTTGTTCAATATATTAAGCGGCTTTCTCACCGTTCGTCCGGTACAGACCAGCCAGACAAACTCACTCTACCGCGCATGGTCCTACATGCGGAACTTTGCCAATGTCGCCTTTGTTATATCGTTTCTTGTAATTATCTTTTCGCAGGTTTCAAACGTTGGTATTTCAAACTACGGCATTAAGAAAATACTGCCGCGGCTGGTTATTGCCGCCGTACTGGTTAATATCTCGTACTGGATCTGCGCCATAGCGATCGACATCTCGAATATTGTCGGCTACTCGATACAAGACATATTTATATCCATGCGAAATGGGCTCGTGGGAACCGAAGGAAACAGCTGGAACGTTACCAGCTGGCGCAGCATTACCGGGTTTGTTCTTTCGGGAGGAACGGCACTTACCGCGCTAGGAATCGGAACCTATTCGGCGCTCGCCGGCGCCGGTGGCGCGATCTATCTGCTTTTGCCGATTCTCCTCGGTGTCCTTATGGCTGTTTTGGTAGCCCTGCTCGTTCTGGCGGCCCGCCAGGCTATTATTACTATTCTTGTTATTGTGTCGCCGCTCGCTTTCGTCGCTTATATTCTGCCAAATACAGAAAAGTACTTTAAGCGGTGGCACGAACTCGGAACCACTCTGCTTGTTATGTTCCCGGCGTTTTCTGTCGTGTTTGGCGGGGCGCAGCTTGCGGGTACGGCAATCATCCAAAATGCGGATTCTATCAACCTGCTTATCCTAGGTATGGCCGTCCAAGTGGCACCGCTGGCTATCACGCCACTTCTTATGCGCGTCAGCGGCTCACTCCTTACCAAGGTCGCCGGCCTGGTTAACAATCCAAAACGGGGTATGGTCGACCGGACCCGCAACTGGTCGCAGCAGCGTGCCGACGAACATAAAGCCCGTCAGCTAGCCAGCCCGGCTACCCGCCGCCGTGACTTTTTGGCCCGAACCGCCCAGTCTATCGATGCCCGTAACCGTAAACGCGAAGGTTGGAAGAAAGCCAACGAGTCTATGGCTGAAGCTAGGTGGGAAAACAGCCACGACGCTCACGAGATTCACTCAGCAGCTATGCGCGCCTCACTTGTTAAGAGCGTAGGTGAATCTGCCGCCGAAGCACAGTTTGAAGCCCTTAAGCATAGCGACGCCTCTATTCAGGGTCTGGAGATCGAGGCCCGTGCCAACAAGCTGAACCTTGACCTGTCCAAGGCAAAGGTAGAAGCCGACTGGTCCGAAATGCGCGCTGGAAACTCCCGCAGCATGGTAGCGCCAGAGAACTTATCGGTTGAGGCGCTGGCCGGCTTTGCACACAGCCGCAACAACCTGGCAAGGGATCTCCGGGAAACTTCGCAGGAGTCAGAACTTGAAAACCTTCGCAAGCGGTCGGCAGAGCGAGTCTACAGCAAGCAATTTACTGGCGACCTCCTTGAAAACAGCAAAACGATCGATGGCAAGCAGCTACTCGCCTACGGTGGTGGTATTGCCGGTTCGGAAGGCGAGTCGACCGTTCTGTCTGGTGCCGTTAAGGAATTCCGTAGCGAGTACATTGAGCGTATTGCCGAAAAGCAGCAGCTATTGAAGCACTTTAACCTTGAAACGCCGGATGTACAAAAACTTGCCCTCGGCACGAATGTTACTGGCGAGCGTATAGAAGCCGACGGCCGAGTCGTGAGATACGAATTTAAGGCAGACGACGCTTACGCCCGAGAAGCTGCTATTGATACCCAGCTTAAGACCGGTTCGTTCTCAGAAGTCCAGAAGATCATTAGCGAATCTGGTGAGGTGGTTATCGAACGCGATGCGAGCGGCAGGGAAACCGGCCGGCGCCAAGGTACAACCTACGGCTACCGCACGTCAATTAAGGACGTTATTAAAGAATACAAAATTGACTCAAAGGCCGTCTTCCTCGGTTCGCAGACTATTAACGATATCGCCCACGGTAGGATCGGTGGCGAAGAAGGTCTTAACATGGCCGCCGCCCGTTCTATTTACACTGGTAAGATAACCAAGGAAGACGTATCTGGCATGAAGCGTGCTGCGCTGGAACGCCTATACAAGGTTAGCGCCGAACAAACACCCGAGTGGAGTGAAGCTAGGACCGACGCCGAACGTGTTGTCGTTAAGACGAAATTCGATGCCCGTATGGATGCTCTTAGGAAGAGTGCCTGGAGCGTTCTTAATACGCCGGTACTTGCCCGCAACGCAGAGCAAGAGTCTATCGAAGTCCTCAAAGATGTTGTTACCAGATACGGTATTACCAACGACGATTAGGGATATTCTCTTACACCCATTAACACTGCACCGTTCCCTCGCCGAAAAGACGAGGGAACTATTATATATAGCTGCTAAAGTGGTAAAACCTACACACACCATATGTAGCGTAGGTAAAATATATTTGACCCCTTGAACTTTTTACATTTTGGGTATATAATATAAAATACAATATGAGTTTTAAGTGCCCACATAAGTGCGCGAGGAACATGACGATATGTCAGAACGACCACGAACAACGACAACAACCGAAGGCGATGGCTCTGAATTCAGAATCCCAACAGTACCCGACCACGCTCCAGAATACGCCGAACGGACCGATGACTTTAGCGAGGGAAGTGAAAAAGGCGGCCGCAGGTGGCTGCGAAACGTTATTGCCCTTGGAGCCGCGGGTGCAACCCTGGCAGCCGGCATTTTCGTAGGAGCCAAAGTATTTGGTGGTCACGAAGGCCCTAGCAAAGAAGGCCAACGCCCTGTTGCAACCGCTCCAGCTAATCCGGGCGAAACTCACGAAGCAAGTCCTTCCGCCCCTACTAGCGAAACAAATCCCGATTCATGGACTGCTGAGAACCTACCACTTTCTATCGACATTGACGGCAACGGTTCAGTAGAGAACTTCACAGGCAAAGAACAGCTCGTAAAAGCCTTGAGTCTTGAGGTTGCTAAGTATCCAACCCCAGAAGCAGCTTCTAAAGCACTGCTTGAACGCTTTAATACAATTGTTAGCTGGGGAACAAATAAAGAAGCAGACGCTAAGTACGACGGCTACTCAAGCGCCGACCATCAGCGCGTGGGCGTTGGTGCCGCAAAGCAAGATGTCCTTCTTCCGGCATTTCAAGAAGCGCTCGTAGGAACACCCGCAGACGGCGCACAAGTTATGGAACTTCCTGATAACTGGGCATCCTGGGTTAATGACACGGCTCAAGAAGTTAATCACAGGTGGATTATAACGAAAGATCAGGCACATCCTTACAAATATTCGTGCGCGGCTGACACCTCAAAAGCAAACGGCGGCATTGTATTTAATAGCGGCGACGAGGCAACTCACTTAAAGCACGGAACTATATTCGTAAGGTGTACCGACAACCTTGATCAGACCGATCTCGGTAGCCGGCAAATGGCCGACGGTACACAAGGGTACAACTCCCTGAACAGTAAACAATCATGGTTTGTCGATCTTCAACAACAGAACGGCAAATGGGTTGTTATAGGTATGCAAGCCGAAGAAGCCCTTCAGTAGACAAGTATTTCTAAAAAAATAAAAGGCCAGCACCTAGCTAGGCCTTTTATTTTTGACTTTTTTACGGCATAATTTAGCGTAAGTACTATGAAAGCAAAGCTACTCGCGTTCTTAGGGTTAATTATTGCCACGATGGGCGCGGTGCTTACTATGAATGCAGCACCGGTGCATGCCTCCGGCGAAAAATACGAATGGATCAACCCAACAACCATCCGTGCAAGCGGCGGCTTATATAATAATGTCAATGCCGCTAAAAATGGCGTTATCGACTTTCCCCAACAAGGCGACGGCACATTCCAGATAACCAGTAAGGGCGACTGTGATATCACCATGACCATTACGGTCACCTCGGCCGATAACACCCAGGCGAAGCTCGTGACAAAAGGCTGTGACGGACCAGCAAAAGATTTTGACCGCGATTTAACCATTACCCACCCCGAGAAGGGACCGGTTGGATATGACAAAGCAGATTGTACGAATGCAACCCAGAACAGAGGCAACCAAGGAAAGTGTGTCGCTGTTCAAGCCTGCATGAAGACAGGGCAAACAGCCGACGACTGCTCTACCGCCTACGATACTTGTCTTACTAACCACACCGTCGACGGCAAAATATCCGACGCCGATAAAAAAGCCTGTACCGATAACGTCACAAAAGGTCAGCTAGATGCAGCCAATGCTTCGCCAGCTAAAGACAATAAAACTTCTTGCGCCATCCAGGGGATAGGGTGGATAGTCTGTCCGGTAACCAACTTTTTAGCTAAAATCGTCGACGCAGCCTACGGGTTTGTATCTAGTCTTCTTACGGTGCAACCGCTCCTTACTACTGGAGCGTCAAAAGGTGTCTACGACGCATGGTCAATTATGCGAAACTTTGCCAACGTTGCCTTTGTAATAGCGTTTCTCGTTATTATATTTGCGCAGGTAACAAGTATCGGCATTACCAATTACGGTATAAAACGGATGCTGCCGCGGCTCATCATATCCGCTATTCTTGTAAATATCTCTTACTGGGTCTGCGCCATCGCTATCGATGTATCCAACATCCTTGGCACCTCCCTAACGGATTTGTTTAATAGTCTAAAAGCATCCGTTAACTTACCCGACGCGGGTGATTTTGGCGCCTCCGGCTCAGGCTGGGAGGGAATTGCAGGCGGTATTTTAGCGGGGACTGCCGTTGCCGCCGCAGCAATTTATATTGGGCTTTCAGCGTTACTGCCAATGCTTCTTGCCGCGCTTCTTGCGATTGTTACCGTCTTCCTCGTGCTCGCGCTCCGGCAAGCCCTTATTATTCTGCTTGTTGTTGTCGCGCCACTGGCATTCGTAGCATACCTTTTGCCAAACACCGAAACCTGGTTTAAAAAATGGCGCGAACTTTTCCAGACATTATTATTAATGTTCCCAATAATTTCGCTGATATTTGGCGCCTCCGCCTTGGCTTCAAAAATCGTTATGGGCACGGCAACAGGTGACTACGCTATTGCTATTAAACTAATGGGCGCCGGAATTTCTATTATTCCTCTTGCGATCACACCAATCGTCATGAAGTCGGCAGGCGGACTCTTAAACAGGTTTGGCGGTATTATTAATAACCCGAACAAAGGGCCGTTCGACCGTATGCGAAAGGGTGCTGAAGGCTACCGCAAGAACCGCCAGGAATACCGGCAACTCAAGGCACTTAATGGCTACCGAACCCTTCCGGGCCGGGGAATTCCAGCACGCATGGGAGCCCGCCGCGAAGCAGTACTTAACAGCCGCAAGTCAGAACTTAACCGAACCAAGTCTTCTGAAATTGCCGAACTTGCAGCTAATAACGAAGGCTTTAGGAAGAAGCTGGCCCAAGGTGGCATGGATGGCGCCGAAGAACGCGCACTCGCCCAGGCAATTAACGTGCAGGCTAAGCTCCAGGCCGACGAAGTCACGGCAGCAAACGCCATCATCAAAAACGCCAACCTGGAAGGTGACATTGGTAGTCTTCAAAAACTTGCAATGGGTACCGGAGAAAAAATCCAGTTTACCGACGTCAATGGCGTAAAGCGTGAAATGACCGCGACCAAGGGTTCCGCGCTACAGACCGCCGCCATCCAGCAGCAGTTTAAGATCGGTGACGTCGAGAAGACCGACCAACTGGTTATGAACTCTGCCAAGATGGATGCGCCTCAGCGTCAGGCTATTGCCGAAGGCATGGGGGCTATGAGCAGTAAAGTGGCTTACTACGGCGGAAGCTCTGGCGATAAGGTTGCCAAGGGTGACGTGGGCAGCGAAGCGGATCTTAACGGTCTCGTTGCAGACACGATCAACAAAGGTAAATTCTCAGCAACATCGCTTGCCGGATCCGACAAGGATGCGCTTGAACGCATGTCTAAGGTTGCGTCAGACTTCAAGGCTAAAGACGGAGATGGCAACATGGTGGCTGCCCAAACCAAAGACTCCAGTGGCAATTCCGTCGACATATCTGTCAACGCTACCGCCAAAGCTGCTTTGGTTGATGCTGCCGACAAGGCAATGAACGACCCAACTATCGTCAACAAACCATCACAGCGCAATGCGGTACGCCTAACGGAAATGGGCGCCGGCAGGGCGTTTACCGGTGTTGCTGATAATCCAGAAACATTTAAGGACATGGCGCCTTAGGCGTACGTTTCCTGATAAAAACGTACAAACAATATTAAAATGACACGTTAAACGCATGATCTAACACGGGCGTAAAATGCTATACTTAAAACTATATGGCCGTCTATAAAGTACCCCAAGACGTTGAGGCAGATGACAAGCTGATCGGACCGTTTAGCTTCCGTCAGTTTATCTACCTTATTATTGTCGCCATATCCATTGCGATAGGGTGGGGGCTGAGCCGTCTATTTATTCCGCTCGCCATTATCCCATTACCGCTCATACTGTTCTTTGGAGCTCTCGCGCTGCCGTTAAAAAAGGATCAGCCGATGGAGATCTACCTGGCGGCAGTCGTATCGTTTTATCTAAAGCCACGCAAGCGCCTTTGGCAGCCCGACGGCATACAGTCGCTAGTTGAAATTACCGCGCCAAAAGTCATTGAAGTAAAACGATCAAAAGATTTATCCGAATCCGAGGCCCAGCAGCGACTTTCTTACCTTGCAAATATCGTTGATACCGAAGGGTGGGCGGTGCGCGGCGTAGATACAAGCAATAGCGCTATGTTAAATGACGTGTACAACGAGGCTCAGCAGCAAGAAGACGTCCTTGATTCAACCAGCGGGGTTGCACAATCTTTTGATTCAATGATTAGCCAGGCGGATCTGCGTCGTCGACAGGAAATGGTAGAGCGCATGCACCAGCAGCCTGCTGCACCGCAACCGGTTATTCCTCCGCAAGTAGCCGCTCCGCCGGTGTTTGACCCTTACGCTACTCTTGCACCCACAGCTACGCCCCCAGCCGAACCGCATCTTACCTACAACCCATACCCCGATTCCATACGCCAATCCGTCATAAATCCGCTTGGCACTGAACCACCCACACCTCCAATGGCAGCTCCACAGCCGCAAGTGGTTATGCCGGTGCCGGCACCGCCGGTACAAGTGCCTGACGATACACAAACCACTAGCGAAAAACCTGTTTCTCCTGATATAATAAACCTTGCAAACAATTCCGATTTGTCTATCGAGACTATCGCGCATGAGGCTAACCGCATCCACCAAAAGGAAGAACACCTTCCTGAAGAGGAAGTGGTAATCTCATTACGCTAATCGTGAAGATCAATATGAGGCAAGGAAGAGTGGGAAGTGCCGCCAAATAATCAACAGCCGCAAAGTGCGCCAAACATACCTCAGCAGCCAAATCCTGGCTTTGCTCCTGCGCCCCAGCAACCCGTAGGATCTCAGGGAGTCAGCTCCAAAGCCGATACGCCAAAAACCGCACCACCACTAAACACGACTCAAAACAGCCTGCTCATATCCGAAATCCGCGACAGTATGGCAATTATGAGTGACGGAAGCTTCCGCGCTGTTGTTGCCTGCAAGTCTATCAACTTCGACCTTATGAGCTCCCGCGAAAGGGAAGGTGTCGAGTTTAGTTACCAAAACTTTTTGAACGCGTTATATTTTCCGGTTCAAATTTTTATTCGCTCCCAGCGTGTGGATATTGGGCCATATATTGACCGCCTGAGCGCCATACGACGTTCACAGGACAATATGCTGCTTAATGTTTTAATGGACGATTACATTACCTTTATCGACGTACTCAGCCAAGAGGCTAATATTATGGATAAAAGTTTTTTTGTCGTTATTCCTTACTTCCCGGCAGGCGATCTTAATAATGTCATTAAAGAGAGTAAGGGTATTTTTGGCAAACTGTTTGCTAAACCGCAATCTATGGCAACAAAAATCGACAAAGTTACCTACGATAAGGCTAAGGACGAAATCAAAAACCGGGTCGACTCCGTTACCAGCGGACTTTTCCAGCTTGGAGTAAAAAGCGTCCAATTAAATACCAAAGAGCTCGGGGAGCTCTACTACAACATGTACAACCCTGATACGGCAGTCCGCGAGCCGCTTGGCGACTTTGAGGATGTTACCAGTACGTACGTCCAAAAGGGCCAAGGCGAGGCTCCGCGACCTCACTTACAAGAGGGAGAGATGTAACCATGGCAAAGAAAAAACTTGATCCTATAGATATCGCCGCCGAACAGCGGGCACGCGAGCAGGCCGAGGTAGAGCAGGCATTCTTAAAAGGCATGACCACACTGCGCGACCTTATTGCGCCAAGCAGCCTTGAAATTCATGCCAGTCATTTTCGCCTTGGCACAAAATACGGCCGCACGCTCTATATCTACGGCTACCCCCGCCAAATCTACACCGGCTGGCTAAGTTCGCTTATTAATATCGACGAAGTCCTGGATATCAGCATGTTCCTGTATCCCGTCGAAAGCCAGGTCGTACTTAATAACCTCCGTAAAAAGGTGACTCAGCTTGAGGCCAGCATGTCCATTAATAGTGAAAAAGGCCGCACCCGCGACCCAGGTCTCGAGGCCGCCCTGCAGGATGCCGAGGAACTTCGGGATCAGCTGCAAGTAGGCGCAGAGCGGTTCTTCCGTTTCGGTCTCTACGTTACACTTTATGCAGATAGTATGGACGAACTGAGTTTTGTGCAGCATAAAATTGAAACACTTTTTGGACAGCAACTCATATTCAGTAAGGTCGCCTCAAGCCAGCAGGAACAGGGGCTTAATAGCACTATTCCT
>DATJIC010000018.1:0-8958 GCA_035493555.1 Verrucomicrobiia bacterium
CTCTGGATAACCTTGCGGCTCACCTCTTTGCCGTTTTTCATGATAATTTCGTAGGTAACGGTTTTTTTGCCAGCTTTACCAGGTGTTTGTACTTTTTTGTAACCTACCGGCTGGTCGGCATCCTGAACCTGACGGACAGGAGGCGCGATTGTTTCGTCCTGCGTGAATGTCTGCTTGCCATTACGCCAAATCTCCACCTTCATACCAGCAGTAATACTCTTGGTAACCGGAACGGAAAGCGTGTCCGCCTTTGCCAACGTAATACCCTTTTCTTTTAGCATATCGCCGACAGTCGGGCCTTGGGTGTACGCGGTGATCACTTTACCGTAGAGCTTGAGTGTAAACTCGGTAGCACGGTCAATAGAAAGCTGCACACCGCTTCCGTCACTCACTAGATCGGCATTAACGGCCATTGCGGTCTGATCTTCGTCGTGAAGCGTCATGCCGGCCTGTTCCACCACCTGCCTGGCTGTGCGGTACGGCGACATAATACGCTTACGCGTCGTGCCGTCTACTATAGTAACGGGGCGTGCACGGTAAATATTTACCTCATAATTGCTGGCAACCAACTGGTCGTCAAGGCTAGGCTCTACTAAATCGTTAGAGTCAAGCGAGATATGCTCAACCTCAAGTGCGCGCCGGAGCGTTGCTGCCCGGGTTAAAAAACTCACCTCTTGACCTTGATCGTGTACCGTAATAAGCCGCTCGCCCTCTACCGGTCGCTGCGAATCAGCCTGGGCATGGGTTGCCAACGAAACGCCTAAAATAGATACGACAAAAAGAGCGGCGGCGACAAGAAGGCCGCGGGGGAACTTAGATTTTCGAAGTATACTCTTCATAAATGTAAGGACACCTCCGCTGGTGTACTATATGAGATTATAGCAAAAAAGAGTGTTTTCTTATAATTTCTCGAGCCGGGCGTACTCGACATTGAGTTTTTTAGTCTGGCCGTTCGTAAACTTTACCGTCACCGCCATACCGTCGATATCTACCACTTCGCCAACGCCAAACTGCGCCGAACGGACGCCGTCGCCAATGTCAAAATCGGGGAGATCATTAAAGCTGTAATCATCTTCGGGCGTCCGCGTTGTAAACGAAACTGGCGCCTGCACGATATCGTGCCCCATATCTGAAAGGAACCGTGATGGCATATTGTAGCCGCGCTGGCCAAACTGCAAACGACTAGAGGCATAACTAAGATGCAGCTCCTCGCGCGCGCGGGTCATACCCACATAACAAAGACGGCGTTCTTCCTCAAGCGCTGCAGGTCCATCGTCCTGTATGCGTGCGTTCGGGAAGATTCCTTCTTCCATCCCCACCATAAACACCACCGGAAATTCCAGGCCCTTTGCCGCATGGATCGTCATAAGCGTTACTTTTTGCTCGTTACTGTCGCTGTCGGCGCTCGACATGAGTGCAACTTCTTCTAAAAAGTCGGGCAGCGTTAAAAAGGCTTTCGCGTCAGAGATCAGCGAGCCGATGTTCGCCTCCCGCTCCTCGGCTTGCGGCGTGCCGTCTAGGATAAAGTCGCGGTAGCCGGTTTTATTGATCAGTGTTTCAATCAGTTCGCTTGGCGTGGTTTCGGTCTCGAGCTTGCCCTGTAAATTCCGGAGCAGTTCACCAAGCGACGAAAGCGCCGCCTTAGCGCGGGGAGTGAGTGAACTGGTTTGATCGGCGTTAACAAGAGCGGCAATAATATCCATCCCGCTTGCTGCCTGCCACATGAGGAATTTTTCAAGGCTGGTTGCCCCTATGCCGCGCGTAGGAATATTAACGATACGGCTAAAGCTCATGCGGTCATTGGGCTGATACAGCAACCGGAGATAGGCAATAACATCCTTGATTTCCTTACGGTCATAAAAACGGACACCGCCAATGATTTGGTACGGAATGCGGTGCTGCAATAGCGCCCGCTCTAGAGTATAGCTCTGCGAGTTGGTACGATATAAAACAGCAAAATCGCCATAGCTTCGGGCACCGATACTCGCCTGAGCATTAATGCGGCTGGCAACCGTGTAGGCCTCCTCGGACTCGTCATAGACGGCATGCACTTGTACTGGCGCACCCGCCGGCTCGGCCGTCCAGAGTTTTTTATCAGTCCGCTGGGTATTTTTAGTAATAACACTGTGCGCCGCCTCCAAAATTGCCCCCGTACTACGGTAGTTCTGTTCGAGTTTCACAATTTTGGCACCTGGAAAGTCACGTTCAAAATTAAGAATGTTCGTGAAGTCGGCACCACGCCAGCTGTAGATCGACTGCCAATCGTCCCCCACTACGCAGATGTTACGGTCTTCGCTAACGAGACTCTTTACAATCGCGTACTGCGCGGCGTTCGTGTCCTGGTACTCATCGATAAGAATATGCTTAAATTGGGCTCGCCATTTTTTACGGGTTTCGGGGTGTTCCTTGAACAACCGTACCGTTTCAATAAGCAGGTCGTCAAAATCAAGCGCCCCTGCCTCTTTACGCATTTTCTCGTATAACGAATAAATCTTTGCTACCTCTTTTTGGAACGGATAGTTTGCCGTGGCTTCAAACTCCTCGGGGGTCACAAGCTCGTTTTTGGCATTGGAAATCACCGAGCTCACCGCACGGGGTTTAATTTGCTTATCGCCGATAGAGAGCTGCTTCATTGCCTGCTTAATGAGACCCTGGCGATCATCTTCGTCGTATATGACGTAGTTAGGCGAAATACCCACCTTTTCGCCGTCCATACGCAAAAGACGCACGCAAATGCCATGGAACGTTCCCATCCAAGGCATAAAATTACGTGCGCGTCCATCTTGCCCTAGTAACACTCCGAGGCGTTCGCGCATTTCGCGGGCCGCTTTGTTCGTAAAGGTAACGGCGAGAATCTCATTCGGCCATATTTTCTCATTGGCAATCAGGTAAGCAATCCGGTGGGTCAGCGTTTTTGTCTTGCCGCTGCCGGCGCCAGCCAGGATCAGCAAAGGGCCGGACGTCGTTTTTACCGCGTCAGCCTGCGCGGGATTAAGGTCTTTTAGTAAATCCATTAGCTTTATTATACCTAAAACTTAGGCCGATGAGTGTCGTATTTTAAACCTGGCTGCTATATGGCGCCAAGAAAGTAAAGCGCGGCGCCACCGCCGGCTCCCAAAAGCAAAATAAGAACAATCCAAATAATCCACATCCAGCCAGATTTCTTTTTGGCCGGGTGAGCTAGGGGCTGGTGGTAAGAGTCCGTATCGTAAATTGCGCCGTTGCCTTGATCACCGGTACTGGCTTCTTCGTGGTACTGCTGCGGAATCGATGTTGGACCGCTTGGCGCGGCAGATTCACTCACTGAAGGCGTACCGGTGGCCGGAACTGGAGTAGTGCTTTTTTCGAGTGGCTTTTGCTCCGCAGCTGCCTCGTGGGCCTGCTTTACCTGTTCGTGAGTCGTATCGGCCTCGACCGCCATAAGGTCACCCTGCAGTTCTTCAGGGAGTATCGGCTCTATCTCGGTTGGATCCGCAGGAAGCTGGTCGTTAGGATCATCAACGGTTTTCGGCTCTTTTTCCTGGGCAGGAGCAGAAAGTTCAGGCTCTTCCACTGGAACGTCAGGCGAGCCAAGCGGCCGTTTTTCGACTTTCGTATCAGGCAAGAAAGGAGACGTAAGAGGTGGGGGTGTTTCTTCCTCGGGCTGAACCAAAGTGGAGCTAACGGCGGGTTCGGCGGCAGGTGCGTCTTCCTCCTTCTTTTCAGGTACGTTTGCCGGAACAAGGTCAATCGGGTCCGGCCAGTCACCTGGCGTCTCGCTGGATTCCATGGCTGGCGCAGGCTCATCTACCGGCTTGACGGCGGACAGAGGTTCTTTAGACAACTCTTTAGCGACAGGCGCCGTTGCATCCGGTTTGGAAGAGACGATATCGGAGATCGGTGAGCTCTTCAGGGGCTCAATCGTAGACCCCTGCCGAGAAACGGGCGTAGGCATCTCTGGCTTCTTCATGTCCGACGAGGGATGGACAACATCCATAAAACGGCCGCCTCTTCGTGCGGCAGGCAAACTAACCGAACTCGGTTGAGGGCGGGAAGTAGCTTGCGCCAGTGACGGATGCGGGGCATCGGCTGTAGCCGCCACCGGGGAGGGCGGATCCATTGCGGCCGTCGCGGCCTTCTCTACATTGTTAAATACCGGCTGCGAACCCTCATCTAGCGTAGGAGTGATATCAAGCGTCTTTTCTTTGTCGTCGCTTGCAGATGGGGACGATTTCGGGACATTCGTCATTAATGAATTTACTGCCCGGTCTAATTCGTCAAAATCTAAATCTTTCATACCCACCCCTATTTTTTAACCGCATCGGAACCTTTGTGCGCTTTTTCAATAATACCGTTAAATGCATGCGCATCAAGGCTAGCTCCCCCGATAAGCAGCCCGTCGATACCTGCAATTGCAAGGTAGTCCGCGGCGCTGTCCAGGGTAACGCTTCCGCCATACAAAACCCGTATGGCTTTAGCAGCCTCGGCGCCATATAAATGCTTTACTTGGTTCCGGATAGCGATGACCGCTTTTTTAACGTCATCAGGAAGCGCATTGTTTCCGGTGCCGATAGCCCACACCGGCTCGTAGGCAACGGTTACTTCGGCGAGTTCCTCGCTCGTAATATTCGCAAGACCTGCGACCAGTTGGTCGTGCAGTACGGCGTTGGTTTCGCCGTCGGTACGCTCGTTGGCCGTCTCCCCTATACAAAGAATAGGCTTAATATCGTTACGCACCGCCGCCTGGACCTTATTGCAAACATCTTTGTTTGTTTCGCCAAAAATATGGCGCCGCTCGGAGTGGCCGACAATCGCGTAATCCACCACACCCCGAAGCTGGGAGGCCGAAACTTCACCCGTAAAGGCTCCGCTATCGCGCCAGTAAAGGTTCTGCACCGCCAGCTTAAACTGACGGCGGTCTATCTGCAAGCTGAGCGACTGCAGCGCCAAAAGAGTCGGCGCCAAAACAATCTCAACATCCCTGTGAACCTTTACCTGGCTGGCCAATTTATGCACATATAGGCTAGCCTCATGGGTATTGAGGTTCATCTTCCAGTTGCCAACGATGAGTTTCTTGTCTCGAACCATAGTGTTTATGCTTTGCCCTTAGTGTAGCGCACTTAGCCCCGAGCGTCTAGCAAGCTTTCTATGCCCGGTAACTTATCCCCAGCCATGAGTTCGAGGCTAGCGCCTCCACCTGTTGAAACATGACTGAAGCTGCCACCGTTTTTAGCATCCCAGTGAAGCACAAAGTCGGCCGTGTCCCCGCCACCGATAATAGAGGTAATGTGCGGAGCAGTCGCAAGTGCTAACGCGAGCCGTGCCGAACCATGCGCAAAATTCGGGTATTCAGCCATGCCAAGCGTGCCATTCCAAATCACCGTTTTAGCATCTTTTACATCGGCAACTGTCGCTTCGATCGTTGCGTCCCCAATATCGAGCGCCATTTCATCGGCGGCCACCTTACTTACCGGGACGATCTGCCGGGGCACCTCACCGTTCAGCTCGTGAGCGACCGCCAGGTCGGTCGGCAAAACCAAAAAGTCGTCAACTTTATCAGCACCTACTTTTTTGCGGGCTGCCGCGTAAATATCCTCTAGGATATCATCGGCATTTTCATCAAATTTACTTTTGCCCATCTGAATGCCCTTATACGCCAAAAAGGTGTTAGCCATCGCGCCCGAAACAACGATCCGGTCGGCCACCTCGATAAGTGCTTTAATAACACCAATCTTATCATGCACTTTTGCACCCCCCAGTACCGCAACAAACGGACGCTCGGGAGATTTCATGGCATTCGTAATAACCGTGTATTCACGTTCGAGTAAAAGACCGGCAACACTCGGAAGCAGTAGTGTAATAGCGGCTGTGCTAGCGTGGGCGCGGTGGACCACCCCAAAACCATCCTGCACAAAGTAACGTGCGCCGGAACTCTTGGCGAGTTCGCGGGCAAATCCTTCGTCATTCGCCTCCTCGCGGGGGTCAAAACGAAGATTCTCAAGCACGATAACGCTGCGTTTAGGTGCGCGTTTTACTGCCATCTTTACCTTATCACCCACTGTTTGGTCGACAAACCGCACTTGTTCACCTAAAAGTTGGGCCAGTCTCTGCGCGACCGGCTCCAAACTCAGCTTTTCATCGCGGCCTTCGGGCCTGCCCAAGTGGCTAATGATAACTACCTTGCAGTTATCAGCAAGCAGCTTCTTAACCGTCGGCAAGCTTGCTTGGATTCTAAAATCGCTCTCTATCGTACCGTCGCTTTTGAGCGGCACGTTATAGTCGGCACGAAGAAGAACTGTTTCTCCCTCAAGAGGCACTGTGTTTATTGTCTGCTTAAAAAATGTCATACCCCACCCTACTTTTTGCTTGCTTTTATTCTAGCACGCGAACACGGATCGTGTCAGTAGCACCAACAAGTCCAGGCTGACGACCGCTGACGATCGCAACGGTTACCTTTTCAGCGTCACCAAAGTAGCCTTCAGCCTTTAGCTCCTTAACGAGCTCCAGACCGGCACGTTCACCGTCGGGACGGACAAAGCTTTTGTTTGCGTAGCTAAGAGCGAGCTGCTGGGCGGTGCGGGGTTCGCTTGTAACACTAATAATAGGAAGGTTCGGACGGTGGGCAGCAATGTTTGCCGCTGTTGCGCCGGATTTCGTTTCGGCCACGATTGCATCAACGTGAAGCTGATGAGCAAGACTGACCGCTGCGGCACTAATAGCGTCCAGCTGATGGTTTTTCATTGTAATAACATCTTCAAGACGGCGGACAGTCGAGTGATCCTGAGTGTACAAGATTGTCCGTTTCATCGCCTTAACCGTTTCAATCGGGTAGCTACCGTTGGCCGTTTCGTCACTCAGCATCACCGTATCAGCACCCTGCATGACGGCGTTCGCCACGTCGCTTACCTCGGCACGGCTTGGCTCGGGGTTATCAACCATGCTTCCCATCATCTGGGTAGCGACAATGCTGAGTTTGCCGTACTTGCGGCAAAGCGCAACAATACGCTTTTGGACAATCGGAACTACCTCGGCACCAGCCTCAACGGCAAGGTCGCCGCGGGCAACCATCACACCGTCACTTGCTTTAACGATCTCTTCCAGGACGTCGTCTTTAATAGCAGCCTTGGTTTCGATCTTTGCAATAATCTGCACGTGCGAGCCGTGGCTCACCAGAATTTGGCGCAGGTTATTGATATCGTCAGCCGACTGCACAAAGCTCAGTGACACATAGTCGTAGTCTTTCGTAACGCCGTATTCGATATCTTTGATATCTTTAGGCGTTAAAATATCACCGCCAAAATCAGTATCAGGCAAGTTAAGGCCTTTGCGGCTCATAAGCGTGCCGTCGTTTTCAACCGTTACTTTTACGGCAGTATCTGAGGGAATTTCAAGAACGGTCGTACGGACCTTGCCATCAAAAATATAAATGGTTTCGCCTACTTTTACTTTTTCGGCCAGGTTGTACTGAACCGGCAGCGTCAGACTCCCGTCGTGCTCAACGGCAAAGTCAAGAACCAGTTCGTCGCCTTTTTTAACCGGCAGGTTGTTGTCGACCAGGTTGCCAAGACGGATTTTTGGCCCCTGAAGATCCTGTAAAATAGCAACCGGCTTGTTCAGCTCCTTGCTCGCCTTGCGGATCCACTCGATTTGCTCGTCACGCTCCTCGTAGGTGCCATGGCTAAAGTTGTGGCGAAAGCCGTTCACGCCAGCATCGGCTAATGCCTTGATTGATTCATAACTGTTGGTCGCAGGTCCTACGGTCGCTAAGATTTTGGTACGCTTAAATATAACACTCATATAAAGATTATTGTACCACTTTTTCTCTATTCGGCTACTGTTTTTGACACATATGCGTATTTAAGGTGTATAATGTTTTATTAGATACCCGTGTATAATAAAAAGTTTGAGAACCATTATGCAGACAAGCCTCGAAACCACTCTTGCCGAGCTCATTGCTTTCCCCAGCGTCACAAAAAATCCCGACGCTTGTCTTGAAGCCCTAAAGTACGCCCGAGACCAGTTGGCTCACCTTGATTTACATATTACGTCGAGCGATCCCTCAGCGGTATCCCCTTGGTTTTTTGCCACCACACAAAAAACCCTCACACCGGAAATTCTCCTTGTTGCACATCTAGATGTTGTCCCGGGCCCAGACAAGCTGTTTACGTTACAGCGCAGCCACGACAAACTGCTTGGCCGCGGCGTTTACGACATGAAACTGGCCGCAGCCTGCTACCTTGAGTTTTTTACGTCCCACTCCAGCGAACTCGCCTCCCTGGACATTGGCGTCCTCTTTACCACCGATGAAGAGATCGGTGGGGACTCGTTACGAGAAATCTTTGCTACCGGCCTGCGTCCTAAAACAGCTTTCATACCCGACGGCGGCGACAACTGGCAGGTAGAGGCACGAGCCAAGGGGCTTTACGGCCTGGCACTTAGTGCGAAGGGGAAAACCGCACATGGTTCACGACCGTGGGAGGGCGATAATGCCCTGCACCGTATTTTGGATATGTGCCATATCCTCCGAAATGAGTTCGTCTTCACCGACCCCAGCGGCAGCACGCTTGCCGTAACACGGGTCCAAGGTGGTGTTGCCTTCAACCAAATCACCGACCAAGCCTCGGCACATCTGGACTTTCGCAGTTTTGAAGCCGCGGAACTTGCTCGTTTTAGGCAGCGAGCCTCGGAACTTGCCGAAGATCATCAAGTCGAGGTTACCTTTGTGCAGTCGGGCAGTCCGGTTATATTTGAAAAAGATCACGAAGCCGTGCAGAGTTTCCTGCGCACTCTGAGCAATCTCCGGGGTACTCCAATAGAATACTGCGAATCATACGGCGGCTCCGATGCCCGTTACTTTGCCGAATACAACGTACCCTGCATTATAATGGAGCCTTATGGCGGAGGCCGGCACGCCGAAAGCGAGTGGCTCCTTGCAAGTGATCTGAACGAATACTACCGTCTTATCGAAACCTGGCTGCT
>DATJIC010000019.1:0-11886 GCA_035493555.1 Verrucomicrobiia bacterium
GTACGGACAACGTACTTTTCGTTACCTGGAATCGGGTTAGAACTAAAGACGATAACGTCGCTGTTCTTGATTTTAATAAACTTGTGACTACCACTTGCCATACGGTTAAGAACGGCATTAAACTCGCCCTGGCTACCAGTACAAACAATCGTTACCTTGCCATCAGGCAGTTTAACGATATCTTCCATTTTGACGACAACGTCCTTAGGAATCTTAATAACCCCGGCGCGAAGCGCAACCTCAAGGTTCTGGATCATGCTGTAACCGGCAAACGCCACCTTGCGGTCGTGCTTTTTGGCTTCTTCCAGAATAAGCTGCATACGGTGGATCTGGCTACTAAAGCAGCTGACGATCAGGCGGCTGTTGGGATATTTATCCATTACCTGGCCCATGCTGACCTGGATATCAGGCTCGCCGTGGGTGTGCGTCCCCTCGCTTTCACAGTTGGTGCTCTCGTTCATAAAGAGCAGAATACCCTCTTTGGCAGAGATTTCCGTTAGACGTTCGAGGTCGAACTTGCGGCCATCAACCGGGTTTTCTTCAAAACGCCAGTCACCACTGTCGACCAGGACGCCAAGCGGCGTGCGGATAACGACTGCGGCGGCGTCTGGAATAGAGTGGTTAACCCGGACCATCTCGATAGAAAAGCTATCACACAGCTGGACGCGCTCGTGCGACTCGGGATCAAGCACGTTGTAGTCGGGCTGGAAGCCGCTGGTTGCTTCTTCCATGGTGCGCTGAATCATGCCGATAGTAAACTTGGTACCATATACCGGCGCTGGGATCTTATCGATAATGTGGCGGAAGGCACCAATGTGGTCAAGGTGGCCGTGGGTAAAGACAGCCCCGCGAATACGGTGCTTGTTTTCTTCAAGATACGAGATATCAGGCGTGATGTAGTTGATGCCGGGGTAATCTGCACCTGGGAACAAAAAGCCCATATCGATAACAATGATGTCTTGGTCGTACTCGATCGCCATCATGTTTTTACCAATGCCCATTTCACCAAGACCGCCAATAGGCATGACCTTAAGTGTCGGACGCGGTGCTTTTGAGCGCTTTGGCTGGTCGGCAAGGCTAAACTGGCGGCCGTTGTAGCCGTTATAAATAGACTTATTTACCGGCACGTTCACCATGTGCTGTGAAGCACGGAGATTAACGTTCTCGCTGGTGCGGCGCTGTGCACGGAAAACCTCGCCTTTTCGCGTGGTCGTGTTGTTAAGCACGGTGTTGTTAGATTTTTGTCGTTGTTGCCCCTGTTGAGGCCGTTTTGATGCGTCGTCGTTTTGGACGTTCGCGAGTCTTCGTTGACCCATAAATTATATTTTTACCTTTCTAAAGAGTTTCTTTCTCATTTAGTTATGTTTCGAATTCCTATATAAGTTGCAGCTGTCGAATTGGTATTGCGCTGCTTTATCAGTACCTAAGAGTATAGCAGACCGCAGGCCGTTTGGCAAGACTATCCATTGACTTTATGCTTATAATAAGTTATAATAAGAGTGTCAGCCCAACTCGGATTACACCCTACGGGAGCACCTTATGGAAATGGATTCTCGGCTCAACGAGATCGACTGGAGTTACCGGGAGAGCGTGGCTCGCCGCGAGCGCGAACGTGCTGAACGTGATCGCCGCGCCGCGGCCGCACAGCTGTTCTTGATGCGATTCGTCGCACTCACGCAGCTCGTGTTCAGCATCCTCTTCCTGATCGGCTACTCGGCGGTCTACTTCGTCGAGAACGTCGGCACCATCACCAGCCTGACGGACCGCATCGTCTTCACCATCGGATTCGTGATCGCGGAAGGCTGCGGGTGGACCTACACCCTACTCTTCCCGCGTTACTTCTCCAATCTGGAGTAAGCGGACGAGCCGTCCGATTTTCCTACCCACCCCCTATCGAAAGGACCGAATTGCGGCGACATGCCAGACCGGAGTAGCAGTCTTAACGACTCCCCGCGTCTGGCTTTTCGCTTTTATTGGCCTTTTTTCATTAGTTCTATTATTTTAGGGACGTTCAAAAAATCATCTATAAGCGTCTGCCGGAGACTACCGTTATAAAGCGCGGCAGCCGGATGATACAGTGCGACGACAACTATTTTACTATCACCAAACTGGATACGCTTTGCCTGGCCATGGATAGCACTGATTTTGGCATCGGGCAAAAAATATTCCATGCTGTGCCTGCCCAGCGTGATAACAACTTTCGGCTGGATAACCTGCAACTGCTTTAAGAGATACGGCCAGAACGCCTTCTTTTCCTCTGGCAGCGGGTCGCGGTTGTTTGGCGGGCGGTATTTTACGATGTTAGTAATGTAAACGTCGCTTCGTTCCATTCCGGCGGCGGCTAACATTTCGTTCAAAAACTTGCCTGCAGCGCCGACAAACGGCAGACCCTGCTCGTCCTCATTTTTGCCTGGGGCTTCGCCGATAAACACGATCTCGGCGTTCAGGTTGCCGTCGCCCATCACCAAGTTATGGGCCGTTTTGGCAAGTTCGGGGCAGATATTTTTTTCAATGATATCCGCACGCACGTGGTCGAGTTGGGCTTGTTTTTCGTCTGCCATATTCCCCTCTACTGTAACAATTTAGCCAACGCGGCGCAATTCTACCGTGATACTATGACAGTATGCAAAAAGACGACATTTTTAAAGCAAGTGGCATCATTATTCAAGACCGGAAACTGCTGGTGGAAAAATCGGTAGGAAAAGAGTTCTTTATTCACCTTGGTGGTAAAATCGAGCCGAATGAGACTGCAAAACAGGCATTGGTTCGCGAGCTGAAGGAAGAAATCACCATCGACGTCGCGGAAGACGACCTGGAATTATTCGACCACAACTCGGCACCTGCCGCCAATAGCCCGGAAGTGAACGTGCACATGGATGTTTTTTTAGTAAAACAGTGGCAAGGTGTCATCACACCTGATAATGAAGTTGATGAGCTCCGCTGGATAAACTCGGACATCCCGAGTGACATGAAGCTCGGCTCTATTATGGAGCACGAGACGATCCCAAAGCTAAAGGCTACCGGACTTATCGACTAAACAAAAAAGACCCCGCTGCCGCGGGGTCTTTTTAAAGGAGAGCGTTACGCGTCTTTTGCGTCCTTGATACTAAGGCTCAGGCGGCCGCGTTCGTCGATACCAGTGAGTTTTACCTTTACGATCTGGCCTTCGTGAAGCACATCGGTGACGTTTTCGACGCGTTCGTTAGAAAGCTGTGAAATATGCACCATTCCATCAAGACCAGGCAAAATGTTGACGAATGCACCAAAGTCTTTGATGTTAACAACTTTACCCTCGTAAATACGGCCGACTTCGGGTTCCTCGGTAAGGCTCTTGATCCAATTGATTGCCTTTTCGATCTTAGCCGTATCTGCGGCGGCAACGGTAATAAGGCCGTCGTCTTTAATGTCGATCTCGGCACCGGTTTCGGCGGTAATCTTGTTAATGACTTCCCCGCCCTTGCCAATGACCGCGCCGATCTTCTCTGGGTTGATCTTGATCTTTTCGATTCTTGGCGCGTACGGGCTGATTGCTTCACGGGGTGCAGACAGCGTAGAGATCATGTGCTCAAGGATATGCGCACGGCCCGGCTTTGCGGTCTCAAGCGCCTGGCGCAGAATTTCTACCGGCAGCCCATGAACTTTCATGTCCATCTGGATAGCCGTAATACCTTGCTCGGTACCAGTTACCTTAAAGTCCATGTCACCAGCAAAATCTTCGGCGTCGGCAATATCACTTAGCACGTACGGCGTATCACCGTCCATCATAAGCCCCATGGCAATACCGCTGACCGGACGCTTAATTGGCACACCGGCATCCATTAACGCGAGACAGCTGCTACAGGTAGCGGCCATTGAGGTTGAACCGTTCTGGCTCATGATTTCGGTGACGCTGCGGATAGCGTATGGAAAGTCTTCTTCGGCTGGGAGCACGGGAATAAGTGCGCGTTCGGCAAGGTAGCCGTGACCGATCTCGCGGCGTCCTGGGCTGCCTAGGCGGCGGACTTCACCCACCGTGTAGCCCGGTGCGTTGTAATGGTGCATGTAGCGGCGCTCGTAATCGTTCTGCTCCATGGTGTCTACCATCTGCGAGTAACTAAGCGGTGCCAGGGTGATAATGTTCATGCCCTGGGTTACTCCGCGAGTGAACAAGCTTGAACCATGAGCACGTGGCAAAATACCGACTTCGCTTGAAAGCGGACGGATTTCGTCGAGCTTGCGGCCGTCGGGGCGGACATTATGTTCGACAATCCCCTTGCGTACGTCTTTGTGTAGCGCCATCGTAAAGGCCTCGTCGTATTCACCGCGTAAAATATCGTAGTCGTCCTCACCAAATTTCTCGCGCATAGCATCGTGGAACTGATCACGCAACACCGAGACCATTTCGTTGCGCTCGGGGTATGGACGGCGAAGGTCTTCACCGATCTTTCCTTCCATCCAATCGTCAACGATCTTCTGGAACTCTTCGTTCGGAAGAACAAGCTCAAACTCAAGTGCCTCGACACCAACTTTTTCAACCAGCTCTTTTTGCAAAGCAATAGCCGGCTGCAGCTGTTCGAACGCCCAGGCAATGCCCTCGGCAACGGTTGCTTCGCTGACTTCGTTCGCGCCAGCTTCTACCATGGTGACACCCTTCTCGATACCCGCAACAACGAGGTCGAGGTCGCTTTGCTCGCGCTCTTCAGGGGTTAAGAAGGCTTTGAACTCACCGTTAACGTGGCCAACGCGAAGGCCCGCAACCGGCCCGTCAAAGGGAGCGCCCGTGAGCATCAGTGCGGTTGATGCCGCAATCATAGCAACGGAGTCGGGACGGAACGCCGGGTCCATCGAAAGGACGCTGGCGACCACCTGGACTTCCTGGCGGTAGCCCTTTGGAAACAACGGGCGGATCGGACGATCGATCAGCCGGCCAATAAGAATAGCTTCGTCGCTTGGGCGGCCCTCGCGCTTAATAAAACGGCTGCCGCTGATTTTACCAGCTGCATAAAATTTTTCTTCATAGTCGACAGAAAGCGGAAAGTAGTCCATACCGCTCATTGGCTTTTTGCCAACCATCGCCGTACCAAGCACCACCGTGTCGCCGTATTTTACCAGCACGCTTGCGCTGGTGCGAAAACCAACGCGGTTCACCTCTAGTGTTAGCGGCTGGCCGCAAAGATCAGTGGTAACAGAGATGATCTCTTTACCGTTAGGGTTGATAGTAGACATGTACTGTCCTCCTCTACACCCGCCTGTTATAGTGTTCGGGCGAATAAGTAACGGGTGCGGCGTTTCTGCAACAAAAACAGCACATCCACCACTTATATCGCCATGGCGGGTCTATGCTTGATTATAGCCCACAATCAGTTTCGAATACAGAGCTAGTTTAATCCAAATGCTTTTCAAACCAATAAAACGCATTGCCTTTAACAAAGCCGAACTTTTCAAGCAGGGCATGGATTTTTTCGTTTTCGAGTTTTGTAAGGCCGTATACATAATTTGCACCCTGCTGCTGCAGCTGCGCCAATGCTTTTTCAATAAGCCGCGAGCCAATGCCGTGACGGCGCCAATCCGGATGGATAGCGATATCCGAAAGGTAGCCTGTTTTGGTTGGTGCGTGGAACTGTGTTAACTGAAACCCAACGACTACTCCCTCTGCCTCGGCAACCAGCATGGGCTCGCCCGACCCTACCCAGCTTGCTAGAACTTCTTCACTCCAAAATGTGTCGGTTTTACTTGATTTGAGTTCGGCGGCTTCCCTGCCTATGGCATATACCGCGGGCACGTCGTCTGGGGTCATTGTGCGAATACGAATGTCAGTCATATACAGATAGTATATCCCCAAGACGCTGCCGCAGGCGCAAAATTCTTGCCTCTGCGGTTATCTGCTCCCTTAGCTGCGAGCGGGAGAGCCGGGCGGCAGTGGTTTTACCCCGCACATGAAAACTACACAACAGATCAGCGCAGCACAAAAACGATACCGACCGCGTGGCATCGACGGTAAAGGTAATGACAGCCGAATGAGTGCCCCGCTGCCAGGTTGCGCAGATATCGCAGATGATTGCCTCCACCCTGCCCGAGGCATTTGGCTTTCGGGCCTGCAGTGAAAAGGGCGCCGCTTGTTTATGAGCAAACGGTACGATTAAAACGCCTTCGTTCCCTTGTTTGTTAGTAACGGGCAAAAAATCCCGCTCTTCCCACAATGTAATCTCCTCGGGGACAAACCGGAGTTCACGCTTAAGCCGCGGCTTTACGCCGCTAACCAGCTCTGCAAATTGTTCGCGCGTTATTGCGTTCATCCCTACAGTATAGCCGTAATTTGGTCGCTTTTGCCACCCACCACAACCGGCGCACCCACCTTCTGGCCAATCAGTACTCCTGCAAGCGGCGCCCTGCGGCTAACCACCACGGCGTTATTTTTGATTTGTCCAGCATGCGGCGTCCAGTCGCCGGCAATAAAATACCGCCTGCCGCTTGCAAGTTTAGTAATACTGCCGATTCCCACCAGATGGGGGTTCTTTTTAGGCACGCCCGGCAAGCTGTCGCGGAGTACCTGGCGAAGTTTTTGCAGTTCGGCATCGAGCAGCGACTGGCGGTCGCGCAACGCATCAAACGGGGCGTTATCATGCCAGGTTTCGGATGATTGATTGAACACCTCGTAAAACTCGGGGCCAAGCTCCTGGATTTCTTTTTGCAGCTCGGCAATCCGCCGGCGCGCATACGCTTTGTCCTCATCAAGTATGACAAGCTCTTCACGCATAAAAGCTCCTCTAGTTATGTATTTTATAAGATCGCCAGCGGTTCGGACCGTCCCAACATGCGCGAATAGAGGATCCTAAAACGGATCATAGTAATTGCCAAGTATAGCAAACCGGAAAGCAGGTGCCAACCGTGGTATAATCGTGACAATACGATCCCGCGGGATCCGCTATCGCGTCTACGTTCGGACGAGCCGAACCTCTAACGGTCAAGTTATTTAACCAAGGAGAAAACTATGCAAGAACGACGCATTGCCGTCCGGGGAATCATTTTTAAAGACGGAAAATTGTTAAGTCAAAAGCTGACTGCCTACCGGCGGGACAACCGCGACTTTTGGTGCACGCCGGGCGGCGGGCTGGATATGGGCGAACAGCTAGAGGAAGGGCTGCGGCGCGAGCTGATCGAGGAAACGGGCATCGATCCTAAAGTGGGACGGCTGCTTTTTGTCCAGCAGTTTTCGGAAGATGGCAAAAAGGAGCAAATGGAGTTCTTTTTTCTTGTTGAAAACCCCGAAGATTACGGGACGATTGATCTTGCCGCGACAACCCATGGCGAGCTCGAGATAGAACAGGTTGAGTTTATCGACCCTAAAAACGAGGTAGTTCTGCCGGCCTTTTTACAGACCGTCGATCTTGAACGGCTGACATCCACCGTACAGCCAGTACAGATTTATAACGAGACCGCACCACTTTAAGAACCAGCAACACCGCGCCAACTAAAAACTCCGCAGATTATTTGCGGAGTCCTAGTTTGGCGACGGTTGCCTTGTAGCCTTCAAAGTCTTTTGACTCAAGGTATTTCAGCAATCTTTTGCGGCGTCCTACCATCTGGATAAGACCGCGGCGCGCCATGTGGTCGTGCTTGTTAGCCTTTAGGTGCTCGGTGATTTCCTTGATACGAGCCGTCAAAACTGACGCCTGAGCCTGAGGTGACCCAACGTCGTTTTTGTGCGTCTGTGTCAAAGCGAGTGCCTTGGCTTTGTTGTCTGCTGTTATCATCAAAACGTATTGTACCAGAGTAGCCGCGACTTTTCAACAGGTTAACTCCAGGTTACTGAAACAGAGTATGTTTTTGACTCGCCTGCCGGTAGCATTTCCTCTGGTTTTGGCGTGTCGCTGAGGAAAGTAAATCCGCCCAGCGAGGGCTCGACACACACGTACTTTCCCAGCTGGTCGGTCCATTTTGCCCACGATTGCAGATTGCCAGACGTAAGATGGAACGTGCGGGTAGCGGTTTTTAGCGTATGCTCGCCCCCCTCCATAAAGGTCGCCTCACCTAGATCGTCAAGGGCTTCCCTTTCGCCGTCGATCTCTACCTCTTTCTCGCCTGTGAGCGAAAAATACGGATGAAACGCCGGCGCCACCCGCAGCGGAACCGTTCCGTTGTTCGTGACTTCGCAGGTCATCATAAGCATTGCATCGGCAAGCTGGTAGGTTATGACCGTAGCGAGAGCACTGTATTCACCCGCTCCTTCGGCCAGGGTCAGAAGCACGGAGTTTTCCGTTTTGTCGGTTACCTCCCACAGGCTGCCGCGGCCAAAACCATGCTGCGGCTGGCCACTAGCGCCACCGGGACCAAAGTTTGGCAAACAAATATGGCAGCCGCCCCTCAGTTTTATGGAGCCGTCCGCGGCCGTAAGGTTCCGTTTAGGAAACAAGATATCCCCATTGTCATCTGACAGATTAGTCAGATAGCCACCCTGGGGATCAACGATAGCTTTTGTGGTTCCGTATAGCAACTCTACTTCCATTACACCCTCCTAATTTTCAATCCCATATTCTTGCAGGTACTTAGCATCATACACCGACCATTTACTAATTGAAATGCGCCTAAGATGCGTACAATACGCGCCCGTCCCTAGCGCCTCGCCAAGATCAACGCAGAGACTCCTAATATAGGTGCCGCTGCTCACATGGGTCCGCACTTTTACCTCCGGATACGCATACTCCAGCAGTTCGAGGCTATATACTGTCACGTTACGCAGGGGGATTTCCACCTCTTCGCCGTTTCGCGCCAGAGTATATGCCCTACGGCCATTAATTTTAATGGCGCTAAAAATCGGCGGACGCTGTTCTATCTCGCCCGTCAGTTTTGTAAGAGCAGCCTTTATCTCCTCCAGGCTCGGCTGACGATCGGAAACCGCCACCACTTCTCCCTCAGGGTCGCCAGTGGTGCTTGTCTCACCGAGGCGGAACGTGGCCTCGTATACTTTGTCGAGCTTGGTATAATGGCCGGCGTTCTTGCACTCTTTGCCGGTAACCAGAATCATAAGGCCTGTCGCAAAAGGATCGAGTGTACCGGTATGCCCCACTTTTACCTTTTTACCCGCCTGCTGGGTCAGAACGCGGCGCACCCTCGCCACAACCCCAAAACTAGTCATGCCGGCAGGCTTGTCGATCAGAATAATGCCATTTTCATCCATAGGCTTCCAATTATAGCGCGGTTTGGCATTCCCCCGTATAATACCGTTATGAAGAAAATCATTTTTGGTGTTTTTGCCCACCCCGACGACGAGGCCATGGGACCGGCCGGAACTCTTTTGCTGGAAACGCGTAGCGGAGCGGAGCTCCACCTTGTAACATTTACCAGCGGCCAAGGAGGCATGAACCCGGATAATGTCGAGGATCTTGGTAAAGAACGCCTTGAAGAATGGCACAAAAGCGGCCAGTTGCTTGGCGCAAAAAGTATGGACTTTTTAGGGTACCAAGACGGACATCTGGATAACATCACCATGATTGCTGCTGCCGAGCGGTTGGTTGACCTCATGAAAACCGCCGTAAATGGCACACCTGAAGATACTGAGGTAGAGGTAATAGCCTTTGATCTCACCGGTTATACCGGCCACATTGACCACATTGTTGCTTCGCGGGCCGCCTGTCTGGCTTTTTACCGTTTAAAAAAGACTGACGACCGCTTTACACGCCTCCGCCTAAACTGCATGAGCCGCGAGCAAGTTCCCCGCGACGCTACCGACTGGGTGTATGTGGAACAGGGACGAAGCGATGCGGAAATCTCCGAGACAGTCGATGCCCGCGAACTCCATGACCAAATTATAGAGGTAATCCGCTCACACCGTTCCCAGCGCAGCGACGGCGAAACACATATAAAAAACCGAGGCCAAGACCTCGGTTTGAATTACTTTATTGTTAAAAACTAGCCCTGGCCAGGAATCTTAAACTGTGCCGGGTCGTTTGACTGCGGGGCTGGAGCTGGAGCAGGCGCCGCCGGAGGCGTTCCAAACATATCTTCCAGCTTTTCAGGTGGCAGCGCGCCGGTAACTGGTGCGTTCGCTTCAGGCGCCGTTGGAAGCGGCGGCAAGGTTGAAAAATCAGGCATCGGCGGCATTGGAGGCAGGGTTGCGGGGGGCGCAACGTCGTGTGAAATATCCGAACCAAGCGGAGACATACCCACGGCAGCCTCGGAAGTGCCGCCTGGAGTAAACGGAACGGCACCAAAAGCAGCATCCACCGCAGCCCGCGCTTCTTCGTGAGGACTCCTGTTTTCCCTATCGATATCGGCTAGTGTCTCTGTAGGGCGTGAGGGTGCGGGCTGCTCTACAAGTGGTGCAATGGGAGGCAACGAGGCAGGCGTTACCGCGTTAAGCGTCGGAGAGGGAGATTCACCCCTAAAAGGATCGACAATCGGCTGATCCTCTGGCGGCTGCGAGGCAGCATTAAGCGGCGACTGGAACATGGGCGTACTGCCGCCAACGTAATTGTTGCCGCTGCCATGCGTGAGAATAGTATGGTTCCGGTCATCCTCGAGTTCACGCCGCTTGTCTTGTTCGGCCTGTTCGGTGGTAGCGTTAAGGGTTCCGCCCATGCTTGGCGCCTGGTTTGCGCTCTGCCACTGGTTGTTTTCAGCCATTCCCACAGGTTGCTGCGTGGCAGCCTCGTTAACGTCCGCGCTAGCGGCCGCAAGGTCTTTTTGGAGGTCTGCAACAGAGGGGGTTGCACCTGCGGCAACCGGACCGGCAGCAGGGGCTACCGCTGCGAGCTGCTGCGCAAGGTTTTCTTCGGCTTTTTCTGCCGCTTGTTCCTGTTGCTTTGCGGGGACAGCCAGAGTTTGCTTTTCAAGTTCCTCTTGGGCGGCTTTTGTGGCCGCTTCACGGGCTTCTTCTTCGGTTTCTTTGGCGACTTCGTCGATATCACCTTCTTTTTCGTGCGAGATAGTCAGCGACCCGTCATCTGCCTTCTTTTGCGCCGGCTCTGTTTTGGCCTTTGCCGGCTTTTTGCTGAGCTTGGTCGACTCGCCTTCCGCCAAGTCGGTTGTTCCATCGGAATTCTCGCCGGAACCACCGCTGCCACCGGTTGGTTTTTTGTCGTCGCCGATTTCGTGCGCTTCTTCGAGTTTTGAGGCAATAAGCTGCTGGTTTGCACCGGCAGACATAAGCTGTGCGGCAATCGTCATAACGCGCGACGATGTTTTATTATTACTAAACCGGTCGGTCGCCGCAACGATACCAGTAAGGAACGCCGTGGCGATTTGCTCGTCGAGCAGCGCTTTGTCGCTCTTTAGCGAATCACTGAGAGCAACAAGCATCTCACTCAGCGAACTGGCGTTTTCTTCGCGCCAATTAATACTTCCCAGCTCGCTTGTCGCTTCGCCGGCACTAATGGACACCACCGTTGCGTCATGCAAAATACGGCCATGCGCACTAAGGGCTCCATCTAGGTCGTCGCGGTCTTTTACGCCAAGGGCAAGAACCAACTCGACATTATAATCGCCTTGGCTGAATTCGAGGTCGTCGCTACTGATAGTTGTCCGGTATGGCGTAATAAAAATCTTAACGACATCGCCGTCTACCTTGTAGCGCAGGTGGTCGGCTTTTTCTTTGTCGAGCGCGATAATAAAGTCGCGAAGTGAGTCGACGGTATTTTCAAACGTCTTCCCTGGTTCCAAAAAGGTAATCGCAGGCGGGATCTGACCACTAAAAACCGCGGTACCATGCTTATTCATTTTGTTAAGCAATAAGGTAAGACCAAGAGCGGCACTGAGTTCGTCAACCGACGGGTTCGTACTAACAGTCACCATGATGTTGCTGCTGTTTTTGACCTTATCGGCTATTTGCTGCTTAGTATTGCCATCGTTCATGAGGCGGTTTTTCCTGTTTTTTATTTCTATAGATTTTGGATTCACTATACCATAAGT
>DATJIC010000020.1:0-4478 GCA_035493555.1 Verrucomicrobiia bacterium
ACAAATACCATTTTTATGCCGCGCAGCGCGCCTACGTGCTCTTCGATCGTTAAAAAGTCGGCAAGTATTTGGGTGGGATGAGCCGTATCGGTGAGCCCGTTCCAAACAGGTACGCCAGCATACTGCGCCAGATCTTCGACCGTTTTATGCGCGAACCCGCGAAACTCGATTCCGTCGAACATTCGGCCCAGTACTTTAGCCGTATCCTCAACTGTCTCTTTTTTACCAAGCTGAATGTCGTCTTTTCCTAAAAATTCAGGGTGAATACCAAGGTCGGCAGCGGCAACAACAAAGGCACAGCGCGTGCGGGTAGAGTTCTTCTCAAACAGCAGCGCAATGCTTTTACCTTCGTGCTCACGGTGGGGCGTTCCCGCCTTTTTTAGCTCTTTATACTTTTTAGAGGCATCGAGCAGCTCCCGTATCTCGCTGGGCGAGTAGTCGGCAAGCGTCAGCAGCGACCGGCCTTTAAAATCTGACATTTATATATCCTCCCTTATTAATGGCATGCTCATACAGCGCGGGCCTCCCCGTCCACGGCCAAGCTCCGAACCCGGAACTTCAATTACCTCAAGGCCGCGCTCCCTTAAAAGCTGGTTCGAAACATAGTTGCGGTCGTAGGTAACCACTACGCCAGGGGCAATGGCAAGCGTATTTGAGCCGTCATTCCACTGCTCGCGGGCCGAGGCAATCGCATCGTCACCGCCACATGGGATAAGGTCGATCCGTTCTTTACCAAGCGCCGATTGTAGTACTTCCGTAATGTTGGTCTGGTGTGTTATAGCTACCTCGCCAGGCGTGTTGCCAGGCGTTAGTACAAAGACGCTCAAATTACCGCCTCCGTCCTGAATAGCCGGATGGATCGTAAACTTATCATGATCGATCATCGTAAAAACGGTGTCGAGGTGCATAAAGGCGTGGCTTTTTGGTATTTCAATGGCAAGAATCTTTTTAAAATCGGAGCCGGCAAACAGTTTTGCCGCCATACGCTCAATTGCCTCCGCTGTTGTCCGCTCGCTAATGCCTATCGCCATTACCTCGCTGCTTAGCACCAGCTCGTCACCGCCTTCCATAGAAAACTTATTGTCACGGTCGTACCAAACGGGGATGTCGTGCTCCTTAAATCTCGGGTGGTAGGTAATGATGTACTCCATAAACAGCGATTCACGGCGCCTGGCAGGCCAGTGCATGCGGTTAATAGTGAGCCCCCGCCCAATCGCGGCCGATGGATCGCGCGTAAAGTAGAGATTTGGCATTGGATCCAGGTAAAATGGATAGCTATTACTTAAAAGCTCGTGCAGCTGCCGCGTCCCTGAAAAATCAACAGTTACCTCGCTTTTCCGAACGCCCGCCATGACTTTGCGGACCATATCGCCCGTTTCCATATCGAGCAAATACCTTTTAAGCGTCGTAGCAATGCGGGCGTCCCCTTGTTTAGAGGCAGCAAGCATTTCATCAACAAACTTTTCCCGCACTGCGGCCTCGGCAAGACTTTCGGCGGCAAGTTGCTCCAAATAGAGAACCTCCACCCCATGGTCGCGCAGGACCTGGGCAAATACATCGTGCTCCTCCTGGGCCTTTGCCAGGTAGGGAATGTCATCGAAAAGCAGCTCCTTTAAGTAGTCTGGCGTGAGATTTTCTAGTTCGGCACCAGGCCGGTGAAGCAGTACGGTCTTCAGCGTTCCAATCTCAGAAGTGATATGAAGTGGTGTATCCATTTTAATTCCCTTTTTATTTAGCTTAAGTATACCCTGCCTGTATTTTTTGCCGATGTGACCCAAGTCATAGCCGGTAGCAAAATAAATAGGAGACGCTTTGTCTCCTATTTATTTACGCTTGTTTCTTCTCCGCATGCCGTTTGGTCGTTTTTGACCCGACAAAATAATCCCGGACTTCAAACAAAAAGTAACCACCGATTGCCGCGAACAGCAACCCCCATACAAGACTAAAGAGATTGAGCTGGAACAAGAACGAAACAGCAAGGCTTAGCACGTTAATAAGCGCCATAAGAAAAAGTAGCGACCAGCCGCGTTTTTGCCTTGCTTTAAGCGGGCCGATAGCCATTGCGGTAAGGACCATATCAACAATGGCAAAGGCAAGCGAGACGAAAACTGCAAAGAATGCAATGCCGCCGATTGCAGCTCCAATAGGGCCACCTACACCAGCCAACAGAGTTCCGGCAAGCAGAACACCCAAGAGGACGCTTAAAATGCCGAACGAACCGAGTATCAACCCGATCAGTGCCAGCCACCATGCGTTTTCTGCCAGCCACTTTTGGCCCTCTTTAGGCAAATGTGGCATATTTTTATACCACGAGGCGGCCATCACCTCAAGATTCCGCAAACTCTCCATTGTTCCTCCTTACGCTTTAATTATCTTTATCATACGCTGAAGAAGCGCGCGTAGCAACGTACTATTTTTCGCGCTTTTTACCAAGCGGCCACATACCCCAGGCAACCCAGACCGCCAGTATACCGAGAGCCACGCAAAAAAGAACGTTCCACCAGCCAACCGGAAGTTTTACCGTTGCACCCAGCAGACCACTGTTCGCAATCACATTACCTGCCACATTTTGCCAAATGGTCGCACCAAACCAAGCCGCAATCGCCAGCCAACCAGACACCATACTTGCAACACGCATGGCAGGGCTTAGCCTCATAAAAAGGAGGAACGGTATGGCACCAACTTCAAATACGACGATCAGCGCCGCTCGTACCGAGGCAATAGCATCACCCCCGGGGAGCCACATTTCCTCTATGACATCTGGAAACTTTTCAAACGTAAACAATTGCGCCACAACCATTACTGTTAGTACCGCAGCCAAGGCTATGCTTATCGTACGCACATTTTTTGTCTTAGGGTGTGGAGGCGGGGTTGCTTGTACGAAATAGCTCATACTTGCAGTATACGACAAACGCTTGTGTAAAGAAAAGTGTTGTCATTTTGATTAATTCGCTTGCGCTTTTTTAAAAACTCGCGTATTGTACTAAACAGCGAAGGTTACAAAAACAAACACAAATCCCAAAAAAAATAGTTGTGTGACTGATCGCTCTACGATATCCACCACAACAAAAAACACTCTGGTCTTCCGGAGTGTTTTTTTAGGTTTATTATTCGGACTTGAACGAGTTATCGGCACGCCACTTGGCAATCTGCCCATGATGGCCGCTTAAAAGCACCTCGGGCACTTTTAAGCCCCTAAACTCCTCAGGACGCGTATACTGCGGAAACTCAAGCGTTTCGCCGTCAGAGAAGCTCTCAATGGCCGCGCTGGTTTCGCCGCCCAGTACGCCGGGGATAAGCCGCACGATACTGTCAATAATCGTCATAGCCGGCAGTTCGCCGCCTGTCAGCACGTAGTCACCCACGCTTACCTGTTCGTCAACAAGCGTAACGATCCGCTCGTCATAGCCCTCATAGCGCCCGCAGATAAATATAAAGCCGTGGTCGCTGTCTGCCCACGCCTGCGCCGTCGCCTGGAGCCAGCGTTTACCCCGAGGTGTCATAAGAACCACCTTAGCGGTTGGATCGTTCCGCTTTGCTGTTTCAACGGCTGCAAATAGCGGCTCGGGTTTTAAAAGCATGCCGTCCCCGCCGCCATACGGCGTATCATCCACCTGCTTACGTGGGCCAAGCCCAAAATCGCGCAAGTTGATAAGAGTAAACTGCGCGGCATTCTCCTTTTGCGCTTTCCACATCATCGAGGAGTTTAAGACTCCTTCAAACATCTCTGGAAATAACGTTATGACTTGGATTTTTTTCATTAGCCTTATTTTACCACCTCTGGTGAACATTGACAAGTTTATGTTTTTAATATATAATAATATGAGGTAATCGCACTCTGGAAGAAGTTGCCATGCAGAAACTCACTATAGAAGAAATCAACGGGCTCCTCAGGAACCGAAAGTTCCTGGAAACCCTGCGCGATCGCACCGGCTCCGCACGCAACCCCGAGAGTCTCAAAGAGGCTCAGGCGAGAGCGGCCATCAGCGCTATCGCGGCAATCGCAGGCAAAAAGCCCCGCGGCCTCGGCTACCGTCTATTGCAGATGCAGCTCGCCGGCGCCATTCACTCCTACCTGGAGGCCTTCGACGAAGACGCGACCACCTACCCACCCGAAGAGCACCCGCAGGCCAGCGCAAGCTGAGCCCGGTGCCCTTCGGGGCACCACCAAAGTCATTTTTAACAGATGATTTTGGTGGTGTTTTTTGATATAATTACCCCTAGAAAATAGTGAGGGGTCCATGGAATTCGATAACAATACGCCCGCCAGCGATGAGCAGCGGCGCCTAGCGGAAGCTAAAAAAATAACAATACAGACGGTTCACACAGATATACAACCCGATGATCTCCCTGATACCGAGATTGCGACAAGGCACGTTCTTGAGCCAGCTATTCCAAATGTCAGTACGGATGTCGAACAAAACACGACGCCCATCGCACCATCGGCAGGTGTTCTTAAACGCGAAACCACTCCACCG
>DATJIC010000021.1:0-11481 GCA_035493555.1 Verrucomicrobiia bacterium
AAGAAGTCAAAAACCATGTCCGTGATATCCGGCGCCAATTCCAAGATCAAACTATTATATTCTCTCTTTCCAGGCTCGATTACACAAAAGGGATTATTACCCAGCTCGAAGCGTTCGAACTCTTTTTGTCGCGGCAACAAAACCCAAAAAGTATTGTTTACCGGCTAAATGTTGCGCCGTCGCGCGAGGCCGTACCCGAGTACGAAGAGTTGAAGGAGGAAATTGCTAAAAAAGTCGCCGCGATCAATGCCCGTTTTGCCACTGCAGCCTGGCAGCCGGTTGTATACACCTACGAAAACATCGGCCTTCACGAGATGTGCGCCTGGTACCAGGTGGCGGATATCCATCTCAATACCCCTATCGCCGACGGCATGAACCTTATCGCAAAAGAATATATCGCCGCAAGACGCCCTGCCGGTACGCTCGTTATCAGTAGCACAATGGGCGCGGCTCAACAGCTGCCAGAAGCGCTTATTGTTCCACCCGCAGATATCGCCGCCGTTGCGCATGCCCTTGAAGAGGCGGTCGCCATGCCCGAAGACGAGAAAGACAGACGCTGGCTCGCACTCCGCCAAGAAGTAAAAGAACATCAGGCGTCGCATTGGGCTCATGACTTTCTTAAAGCCCTGCGCCAATAAATATCCCATAAAGAAAACAGCTCGATATTTCGAGCTGTTTTCTTTGGTGCGCAGAGCGGGACTTGAACCCGCACGACCGTAATGGCCAAGAGATTTTAAGTCTCTCGTGTCTACCAATTCCACCATCCGCGCTAAATGGAGGCACGTATGGGAGTCGAACCCATTTAAAAGGTTTTGCAGACCTCCACGTAACCGTTCCGTCAACGCGCCGTCTAGGACATTATAGCATTCTTCCCCAAAAAACGGGGGTCGGTTTTGGTATAAAAAACAAAAAAGGCCTCGTAATACGAGACCTTTTTCTTATAAAATCATGGTGCGCGAGAGAGGACTTGAACCTCCACGAGCGCAATGCTCACCAGCCCCTCAAGCTGACGCGTCTACCAATTCCGCCACTCGCGCATAGGCTTTTAACCTCGCTAAGTATAGCAAAACTACGGAGTTTTGTAAACCGATTTCTGTTCCACGCTCCAATTGAGAATATTGCTGTAGCGGTCATAAGAGGAAACAAGCTGCGACGAAGCATCCAATGCCTGTACATGCTTGCTCGATACGTACATCATGACCGGCTGATATAAGCCAATGGCTGGTACGTCTGCGATCCATTGCCGCGCAAAAGACTGATACTTCACATTTCGAAGCTCTGGCTCCAGCCTTGCCCTTGCACTCGACAGCGCATCGTCAGCCGACCCGTTAACATAGTTGGCAAAATTGTAGCCGCTCGCCCCTATCTGCGACGAATGCCAGTAGGCATACACGTCGGGGTCCGCTCCGATAAACAGTTCGTAGAGTAGTACATCGTAGCTTCGGGGCTGCAATACGTTTTGCACAAAGTTAGATGTAGGGTCGGTCGTGTCAACGATATTAGTATTCACTTCAACCCCTAATTTTCGCCACTGTCCAGCTAGCACCTCCAGGACTTTTTCGTACTGGGAGTTCTTTGTCGTTGCCACGGTAAGAGCCAACCGCTGCGTTCCTTTTGTACGGACAGAACCGTGCAGCAGCCACCCTTCCTTATCGAGCAGTCTCGCTGCTTGTTGGGAGTTTGGCGGCGCAGGACGCGGCAGTCCCCTACCGGTAAGCTGCCCGTTAATGAACGGAAGATCCAGCGAAGGTACCGGTGTCGGGAGCGCCTTACGAATTGCCGAGGTGTCGGTGGCGAGTTCTAATGCCTGACGAATCTTTTGGTCCTTTAGGACGGGACTAAGTGTATTGAAAATCGCATACACGCCGCTATTTACCGGCTTGCTGACAATATTGTAACTGCTTTTATCTATTTGAGCCGTGTCGGAGCCGTTGATATCCGCCGTCGCGCTTACCTCGCCCGTTCTGAGCGCCCGCACAATTGCGTCCTGAGAGTCGTATGCGTGCACTTCAAAGCGGCTGATGTACGGCACTCCGCCATAATATTTATTAAAGGCAACCATATGAACAACCTTGCGCTTGTGGGCCGTGTCGACTTTCTGTAACAGGCTAAAACTAAACGGCCCGCTCCCTACCGGCGATCTGCTGAAGGTATTTTCGCGTATTGCCCCTGCCGCGACCTTACCCAGGATATGCTGCGGCAAAACAGCAAAAGTGAGCGCATTTGGAAACGCCGCGTATACGGCAGGCAAACGGAACTGCACGGTAGAATCATCGATAGCCGTCACGTTTACATCCTGCCAGTTTATGCGAAGCGATGACCTTGTCTCAGGATCCTTTATAAGATTGACTGTAAAAGCAACATCTTTTGCGGTCAGCGACTGGCCGTCGTGCCATAAAACACCGGGGCGAAGCTTGACCGTATACAGCGTGCCGCCTTTATCAACCGACATGCTTTCAGCCAGATCGCCGTGCAGATGACCCGTGCCGTCGTAATTAAATAACGAAGAAAACAGGAGCCGGCTGGTTGCAATTTCAGCATCAGACGATGCATAGAGGGGATTAAGCGTATCGATCGAGCCCAAAAGCGCCTCGGCGTATGTTCCACCCCTGGCTGCCGCCGTCGTCTTGTAGCTGTTCTGAAACCAGGCATACTGAGCCCCAACCGCAATGATCATCGCTCCAACCAAAAGCAGCCAAATTATAATATTCCGGCGTACGCTCCGAACATTATCCAGCCGCGTAACGATAAATTTACGTGCATGACGCATTGTTGCGCCCTCGGCTTTTTTCACACGCCGAGACATCTTTTTGCTGTCAAACGTCAGCTTCTGAAATTGCTTCCACCCTCGCTCTTCGTCAGCCATACGTTTCCCTCTTTAAAGATTAAATGCCGGTAGGAGCAAGCCAACCAGAATAGACAACACAAAAATAACCGCCAGCACAATTGTTACTTCAAACAGGTTTTTGTCGAGCCCGCGCCTGGTGGTGTAGAGTTCACCGGAGCTACCGAATCCGGCGCCAAGACTGGCACCCCGTTGCTGAAGCAAAATAGCAATAATCATTAATATGGAAGAACCTACGGTTACAATTTGCAGAATACTATCGATGTTCATTATCTTTCCTCTCGGCGGCGTGCGTACTGTAATTCTAATGCACTACTTACTATATAGTTTACCAAACTTAATACGATTCCCGTAAGAACGGAGTTCCAGAATGTCATATGCAGGCCGGGCGCCAGGAGCAATGACACATACACCATAAACCCGTTAACAATTACCGTAAACAAGCCAAGCGTCAGGAGGATAGCCGGTAGCGACAAAATAATCACCACAGGCCGGAGAACGGTATTAACCAGCGAGAAAATCAAGCCGGCAAATAAAAACACCGAAGCACCCGCCACTAACTGCGTACTGTCGTATCCTGTTCCAAAAATACGAACCGCTACCCATAGCCCGATCGAGTTTAAAATCCAGCGCAGGACAAACACAAAAAATTGTTTTTTCATAAGCTACCCCTACTATAGCGGCATTTTACAAATCTGTCGAGAGACGACCGCTTAAATTAAGATGCCCTTTTTCGGTAATAAGGATATCATCTTCTATCCGGACACCGATACCTTCCTCCGGAATATAAATACCAGGTTCAACAGTAAGCACCATATTGGGCTGCAAAAAATGAGGCCCGCCAAGGCTGTCGTGAGGATCAATTCCCAGGCCATGGCCAATAGCATGCGGAAAGTACTTTCGGTAATTTTTGGTATCGCTTTTGTCTTTTAATAGCCCTACGCTCATTAACGTACGGATCATAATTGCATCAACGTCACGCTGGTACTGCTCAACCGAGAGATCAGGACCAAGAAGAGAAAAAATCTCGGCATGTGCCGCCTGCACCGCGGCGTGGATTTCCTGTTGCCGCTTAGTGGGCTCACCCAGGCTGTATGTACGAGCAATATCGGTTGAATATCCTTCGTAGCGCGCGCCGATATCAAGAAGCAGTAATGTACGTTTTTTAAGCCTGCTGTTATTCTCCAAATAATGCAGCGTACAGGTATTTTTACCCGAAGCAACAATAGGATCGAACGAATGCCCTCTTGCGCCATTTTTTCTAAAGTAGTGAGAAAATTCAGCTTCAACTTCGTACTCGTACGAGTACTCTGTCAGTTTTGCCTTTACCTCTTCGAATGCGGCAACTGTAAGGTTAACTGCTTTCTTCATGCGAGCCAGTTCTTCCGGCTGCTTGATTGCCCGTAGTTTGGCAAGTTCTTTACGGCAATCCTGAACGGAATTAAATGTCCTCTCAAGCTGCTCCTGCATTTTCCGGCCGGCAGGATTAAGCGTAAAGTCTAGGTATTCAGCGTACGGCTGTTCGCCAAGAGTATACACGACACTATGCCGCTTAGCGATGTCACGAAGCATTTTTTTGGCATCATCCTGCGAGATGACGTCGTCGACGCCACTTATTTTTTTAGCTTCTTCCGGCGATAGGCTCCCGTCAAATATCTCGTGCGTACGGCTGAGAGTAGGAGCGGCCAGCCACGTTTTTCGCCGCGTCCCATCGATAATCAACCACCAATCAGGAAGCTCGATTCCGGTGAGCCACCAAAAGTTTGCCTCTTGTTCAAAAGTAAAGGCAGTGTCGTTGCTCCGCTGCATAGCAGCATACGCAGAAACGACAATAATGCCGCCATTCAGTTTAGTGATAAGTTGGTCGCGGTTAGAGGCAAAGAATTTCGTCATCTCTTTTATGATACACCGCTCACCTTAATCATGCACGTCCGTATCACCTAACGGTAACGTAGTAGTTCATGCCGTAATTTGTTCCCCATTTTTGGCTTGCCGCACTGAACCCGGAGACCGTTCCACTATCGCAAAGTCCATCCACTTCGGTGTCGCGGCGGGGCTGCCCAACTAGGCGGGCGATAACATAGGTAACCGGATTACCACCTTTGGTACAGGTGGCTTTCATGTATGCCGTTGTCGCACCCGAAACACTACACCCGCTGGGCGCATCAGACGTACACCCGGTAGGATCAATAATGTCTTTTTTTAGAACGCCGGCGTTTTTTAAGCACGTTAAAATAGAAGCCGGAAAAAATGCATCAGGGCCAGCGTTAAACCAACCATTGCCGGCACCAAGAAAGCCGCAGTGGTTACCGCTGCCGTCCGTGCTGTTGGCATCGACAAAGCTATTGTTCTTCAGCGCGTACGCACTTAAAGCAGAGGCGATTTGCTGGATATCGCTTTTACGCGCATTGTCTTGGGTTGAAGTGAGATACGACGGATACACAACCAAAACGATTGCCGCCAGAATCACAATTACCGACACGACAACCAGAAGCTCTACGACCGTAAAGCCTTTGTTTAGTTTTTTTAGACGAACCAAGCTGTCAAGTTTCATGTTTTGACGTCGCTACCTTCCTTTTGGCAACTATATCATAAGCGTTATGACTCAAGCAAATACCGCTTTAAAAGCAGCGCCTTAGCCTGACCTACCGCCGCCTCAAGCTGCTCGGGCGTCGCCTTCTGTACACCCCTGAGACTTCCGAAGGTCCGAATGAGTTTCCGGCGCGTGGCCGGCCCAATCCCCGGAATATCCTCGATGCTGCTTGCCGTTTGTTTGGCACGTTTTAACACCGTATGGTAACTAACGGCAAAACGGTGTGACTCGTCGCGAATTCGCTGGAACAGTTTTGTTACGTCCGAATATGTTGAGTAAACGGGCGCACCGCGCAGGTTTTTTGAGTGGGACGATGCATTTAACTGGCCCGCGTGCAAATTAATAATGTAGTACTCTCCCGAACTCGTTACAAAGGTGCCCGGAACGGGTTCACGAAGCAGCTCGGTAATCTTTTCCATACCTACATTCGAGCGGGTTTTATGAACGATAACTTCTTCCTCCCGCTTGGCTATGCTAATAACCGGAACCTCCAGCCCCCTCTCCTCAAGCGCCTTTAACGCCGCGTCAAGCTGGCCTTTGCCGCCGTCTATAAGCAAAAGGTCGGGCATACCCCAAGACTTTATATTTTTTTCACTCAGCCGCCGCATGAGCGTCTCATTCATATTGTAATAATCATCGTTATGCTCGATTTTGGTTTTAAACTTGCGATAGTTCGCCCGGTCGGACGTGCCGTTGGTAAATACCACCATACTAGCTACAACGTTGGTACCGCTCATGTGCGAAATGTCATAGCCTTCAATACGGGCAGGAATTTTTTTAAGCCCCAAAAGATCCCGGAGATCGCTCAGCGCGCGGTCTTTGCTAATATCCATAAACTCCTTGTCGCCAAACATAATACGGCGCTGGAGCTCACTGAGATCTCTTAGCTTATTGCGGAGGTTTGCCGCCTGTTCAAAATCGTGCAGCTTCGCCGCCGTTCTCATATCCCGTTCCAGCTCGCGCGCAAGCGCCTTACGGCCGCCCTCCATATACCGGACCAGCTTGCGAAGCGTGGTTTTATACTCCTCGCTCGTTGTTCCAGGTCGGGGATCAAGTCCGATATGAGCGTCGAGACTAGGCCGCTCACCAGGTTTTGGTGGTTTTGTATAATACGGAAAAATCTTGCGAAGATAACGAAGCGCTTTTTTTACCGCAAACCCATTGTAGTAGGGACCGTAATAATCGGCGCCGTCATCGGCCGGGTTACGCGTAAAACTCACATGCGGCCATTCGCTTTTCATATCGATCCGCACGAACATTTGCGACTTATCATCGCGAAGCAGAATATTGAAGCGCGGCATGTACCGCTTAACCATTTCGCTTTCCAGAAACAGTGCGTCAATCTCGCTTTCAGTCTCTACCCAATCGGTATCGTGGATCTCCGCAACAAGCGCGCGGGTTTTGATATCCATGTCGCGCTGAGACTGAAAATACTGCCGGACACGGTTTTTTAGTACCGCCGCCTTGCCTACATAGATAATTTCACCCGTCTGAGATTTATGAAAATAAACGCCGGGACTACGCGGCAGTGTTTTTAACTTGTTCTCAAGCGGTGTGTTCACCCATTAATTATACCAAGAGCGCACCGAAATGCCGGTTTTGTCTTGAAAGTTTCAGAAATAATTGAAATAATAAAACCAAACATAAGCGGAGACGGCATGGAATCCATTATCAAAACCGAAGGACTAACTAAAAGGTACGGCAAGTTCACCGCCCTGAATCATCTGGATATTACGGTTAACAAAGGCGAAATACTGGGCTACCTAGGGCCAAATGGCGCCGGCAAAACCACCACCATCCGCCTGCTCCTCGGCCTCATTAAGCCGTCCGAAGGTACCGTAACGATTTTCGGAAAAGACGCCAGTAACGACGCTGCGGAGATCCACAAAAGAATTGCCTACGTTCCCGGCGAAACGAGCTACTGGCCAAGCATGACAGGGGCCGAAACGCTGCGTTTTCTTGCTAATATCCATGGCAGCTCGAACGATGATTACCAGACAGAGCTTATCGAGAAGTTTGATTTTGACCCTAACAAAAAAGTCCGCAGCTATTCTAAAGGTAACCGCCAGAAAATCGCGTTGATCGCCGCACTGGCATCAAAAGCCGACCTTCTTATTTTTGACGAACCAACCAGCGGTCTCGACCCTGTTATGGCAAAAGTTTTCCGCGACGAGGTGCGAACGGCCAAAAATAATGGACAGACTGTTTTTCTTTCTTCGCATATGCTCGAAGAAGTCGAGGAACTCTGCGACCGCGTGGCTGTTCTGCGCGAAGGCACCCTTGTCGAGCTCGGCACCCTTGATGAACTGCGCCATCTCTCCGCCCTCACTGTCGAAGCCACCTTCAGCAAAACCCCGCCCGATATTTCTCATATAAAAAATGCCACTAATATAGAAATAACCGGCAACCGCCTGCGCTGCAACGTCAACGGCTCAGTCGATGAACTGCTCATGACAATCGCCAAAGCAAAACCAACTAGCTTTCTGAGCCGCAAACCTTCACTCGAAGAGCTCTTCCTTGCCCTCTACGACGGAGACAAAAAATGAGCCTGCGGCACCATATTTCACCATCCGCAGCTCTGCGCCGCCTGGGCTTTAAACAGACTATCCGCGGGGCGGTCATTATTGGCTTGCTTATTGGTCTTGTTATGGGCGCGCAAGGAGCGGCCTACAACGAAGCCTATCCAACCGAGGCTTCGCGCCACTCGTTCGTGCATACGCTTGATGTCGCACCAGCTCTTGGCTTTATGGCCGGGGAGACTATCAATGCCTCCGAGCCAGCCAGCTATTCTATATATAAATCAATCGTCATCACCACGCTCATAACAGCTATCTGGGGACTCCTGGCAACAACGCGCCTTCTCCGCGGGCAAGAAGAAGATGGCCGCGCCGAGGCGCTGCTGGCTGGCAGTATCACCAAACGACAGGCAAGTATCCACCTACTGTTGGGATTTGCCGGATCATTCAGCGTATCCTGGCTGCTTGCCTTCGGGCTCATTGCCGCGCTTGGCCAGCTACCTGGCGTCGCACTAAGCGGAGACAATGCCGCACTGCTTACTTTAGGCGGTTATCTGCCAGGGATAGTATTTGCGGGTTTGGGCATTTTAACCAGCCAGTTGGCACTGACACGCGGTCGCGCGGTAACGTATGGCCTTGTACCACTTTTAGGGCTATTTATTATGCGCGGCGCGGCCAATAGCACTCACGACCTAGACAGCCTTAAACGGTTTACTCCCTTTGGGTGGGCCGACCTCCTAAATCCCGTACTCGGTCCGCACCCGTTATGGCTACTGCCGCCAATTATATGTGGCATCATTTTCGCCGGAGCCGGGCTGCTACTAGCCGGCCGGCGTGATCTAGGCACGAGCCTCCTACGCGAATCCGACACCGTAAAACCACGCTGGTTTTTACTCCGCGCTCCTATGTGGCAAGCGCTACGCCTTCAAAAGTGGACCTTCGCCTGGTGGGCTATTGGCGCACTTGCATTTACGGGCCTCATGACAGGTCTTGCCAAATTAAGCGTTGACATCCTTAAGGATGCTTCGGGCGCACAGGCTGTCATTAGCAAACTCGGGCAATCGGCAAACGATATGGCCGCCGCTTTTATTGGCATCGGCAACCTCTTCGTTGTTATGATACTGCTCATTATGGTAGCACTGCTTATCGGGTCAATTCGCCGCGACGAAGCCAAAGGCTATATCGATAACTTGCTTGTACAGCCGATTGCAAGAAGCCGTTGGCTTGGCGGTCGGCTACTGCTAATTGCCAGCTTAGCCATTCTGATTCCGCTCGCCGCTGCACTGCTCACATGGTACACGGCTCAGGCCCAGGACCTCGGCACTATTAGCCTCGCCGCCGTGTTTAAGGGCGCTCTGGGATCAATCGCCGTTGTTCTATTCGCACTTGGCGTGGGCGGCCTAACATATAGCGTATTCCCGCGGCTTGCGGTCGCGGCCGTTGCCATCATCATTACATGGTCGTATGGAATCGACATATTTAAAGCGGTGATCGACCTGCCAAGCTGGGTAGAGAAAACCTCGCTGCTCCATTACGTCTCCGCCTCACCGCTTGCCGAACCCAACTGGGCTGCTATCATCTGGTTTTCTCTTATAGGTGGCCTCCTTATCCTTGCCAGCATGGCCGCCTTTACCAAACGGGATATCATCAGCGAATGATCCGGCCCGAGCTGAACGAATTTGTTACGCAGATGAACGCGTTCTCTATTGCCATGGGCCTGCCGCCCAGCATTGCCAAAGTGCTGACGCATCTTACCGTGTGCCAGCCTTCCGAACAGACAGCGGCCGAGATCAGTACGGAGCTTGGCATATCGGCGGGCTCAATCAGCGAAGCACTCGGCATGCTTCGCCACGTGGGGCTGATAGAGCGAAAAAAGAAAGCCGGTAACCGGCGGTTTTACTACGAGATACTGCCCGACGGCTGGAAACAGGCCACGCTTAGGCGCTTTCGCACACTCGACGAGGGTATAAAAATAGCCGACACCGGCTTAAAAGTCGAACCCCAAAACCAACGTCTTCAGGCCATGCACGAGATGTACAGCCTTTTTAGCCGCGAGTTTGCCGACTTCGAAAAACGGTTTAAATAAGCGTATACTAACGATATGAACGAAAAAAAGACTACCGAAGAATTTACCGTTAACGGAGAGGAACTCCTGGCCAAAGTTAAGTCGCTTATTAATGAAGGCAACATCCGCCGTATCATTATTAAGGACGAATCCAACAAAATACTAGTAGAACTGCCGCTAACTATCGGCGTCGTCGGCGCCATTTTAGCACCTGTGTTAGCAGCCGTAGGAGCTATTGCCGCGCTTGTTACCAAATGTACGATTGTGGTTGAGCGGCGCGATTAGTTACTGCCCGCGCAGTTCGGTAATGATCATCTCTACACGGTCACTCATTTTATTGTGAATATCCACGAGAAACTGGATCTGCTCCGGCGTACATTCTTCCATAATCTCTTCAAATGCCTGACTCATTGGCCGGTAGAGTGCGCGGACTTTTCTCTTTTTTGCCTCGTTTTCGACAGGTGTAAGAAGCACCCGGCGACGGTCTTCTGGGTCACGGACGCGCTTTACTAGGCCGGCCCGCTCAAGACGGTCAACTATACCAGTAATTGCCCCCGTGGTCAGACCGCAGCGCATCGCCAGATGCCCCGCGCTCATAGGCTGGTTATGGCTAATGAGATCCATGGATTCAAACTCGGTGGCGCTAATGCCGATTTTATCGGCAACGGCATTGGTATGGAGCACGGTAAGAGTACCGGAACGCTGCATAGACTGGCTGAGTTCTTCTATAAGTTCTTTTTTAGATTTCATAGTTGACGCCACTTTCGATTTATCTTACAATCTAAGATAATTATTAACTAAACTAATTATATTATAGATAGGAAATTGCTACATGTCAACCGAGCATCCAGAGCATTCGGCACAGCATCATGCGAGTAAGTTCACCAGCAAACAACGAACTATCGCATTGGTGATTGTCGCCCTTGCATTCGTGATGGACCTTCTTGACAATACTATTGTCAACATTGCCATCCCTTCAATTCAAAGTAACCTTGGGGCAAGCTACGCCGCAATCCAGTGGCTCATCGCCGGCTATTCGCTTTCATTCGCCGTCCTCCTTATTACCGGCGGACGCATGGGTGATGTATTCGGGTATAAAAAACTGTTCCTTACAGGCGTGGCCGGCTTCACTCTCGCCTCGCTCCTCAGCGGTATGGCGTGGAATACCGAAGTGCTAGTTGCCGCCCGGCTTGTCCAGGGTGGTATGGCCGCACTCATGGTGCCTCAAGTAATGTCACTCATGCAGGTGATGTTTAAACCGCATGAGCGCGGCGGCGTTATGGGCCTCTTTGGCGCGCTTGCCGGTGTGGCAGCATCACTTGGCCCGGTCATTGGCGGTCTGTTAATTCACGCTAATATCGCCGGCCTCGATTGGCGCCCCATCTTCCTTATTAACATTCCGGTTGGCCTATTTGCCCTTATTGCAGGTGCAAAATACCTCCCTAACGGCAAATCACCTCAC
>DATJIC010000022.1:0-14754 GCA_035493555.1 Verrucomicrobiia bacterium
TCATCGGACTGGGGGCGCTCAGCATCGCCGCGTTCGCGCGGCGGTACGCCCAGTTCGGTGTGTTCTTCGGCGGTACCGCGATCATCGCGGCCACCGCCAACCTGGTGCACTTCGGGGCCCTCACGGTCCTCGTCCTGTGCATCCTGTGGACGATCGCGCTCGTCGCGACCGTTCTGCTCAAGGCCAACGCAGACTTCTGGGTGACACTGGGGATCCTGATCCTCAGCGCCTTCCTCCTGCTGCTGACGCCGCTCGGCGACATCACCGTCTCGCACGACAAGGACCCTTCGCCCGCCGCTACCCAGAACATGGGTGGCGACGAGGCAAAGGGCGCCGCGTCTGCGGGTACGGGAACGGCGCCGAAGAAGTGTGACGACCCCTTCGTCCAGAAGTGGGACCCGAACACCGACTACAGGCTCGCCTCGGCGGGTCTGTGGGACGACGCGAGCAAGCACACCATCACCGCCGAAGGAGCGGCGAAGCGCCAGAAGGCGCTCGCCGGTCACGACGCGCGGTACCTGGCCAGCTCCGCTTGGTCGATCAATCTGTGGGACGACCCCAACAACGTCGCCCCGCTGATGTCCCCCGACAAGACCTGCCTGTCCACGCAGGGCATCGCCCTGTACGACAAGCTGGTCAAGACGTGGGACTCGGCCAAGGCCGAGATCACCCAGGCACCGGCCAGCGGTGTGAACACCGGCAGCAACGACGGCAAGTTCGTCGCCAATGCCAATGCAGGTATCACGGGAGACCGGACCTCGATCAAGCGCACCTACCCTGGCGGGAAGGTGAGCTACGACCTGGCCCGGTGCGGCAACCACGTTCTGCCCGGCAAGCCCCACGGGGTTCCGCCAGGCAAGACCAACGTGCCGCCCAAGGAGACGCCCCCTCCGACGACGTCAACGACGCCGCCGCCGAGTACGCCTCCGAGCACTCCCCCCACGACGCCGCCGACAACCCCGCCGACGACGCCTCCCACCACTCCGCCGACGACGCCTCCCACGACGCCGCCGACAACCCCTCCAACCACTCCTCCGACGACTCCCCCTACCACGCCGCCGACGACACCGCCGACGACGCCTCCGGGGACTCCGACGAAGGGTCCGGTGATCTACCCCTCCGACAAGCCCAGCGACAACACGACGCAGGGCCCGCCGGAGACCAAGGCACCGGTGGAGACGCACCCCGCCGACCCGACAACCAAGCCGGGTGACGAGGTCACCGACGTGCCGGCACCGGGGGCAACCCAGGAGCCGACTCACGAGGTGACCCAGCCGCCGGCAACGGGTGCACCGACAGGTGACGACAAGGGGACGGGCATTCCCGACCCCGACCAGTCCAGCACCCCCGCAACCAGCATGGCGTTCTTCCCCTTCGGGGGAGGCCTGCTGGCCTGGGGCCTGCGACGTCGTCGCGACAAGGCCACCGCTCGCCGGTGACCTGACGTGGGACGGGCGGTGCGCGGAGTCATCCGCGCACCGCCCTCCTGCGGGAAAGATATAGTTGTACATACGAAACCCCAAGGAGCCAACCCTCCTGCTAGAGTTTCGTACTCGCAGTAGACGGTTAGCTCCTTGGCTAACCCATGTTTTGTAACGATCCGATTTGACCCGAAATTATGCACATTAACAATATAGTGTCGTGAGAGTTTACCAACCTATTGTTTTGTTATATAGTTTTATTAAGTTCCAATTAATCCTAGTATGTGGAGTACTAGCAAGGAGAATGTGTTATGAACAAATTTATTGCCGCTATTAGCGGCGCGCCAAAGCGTACTGCGCTTTTGGCAGTTGCCCTTTGTGCAGTACTGGTACCAGCAGCACTGTTTGCCTGGGGACCAGACCGTCCAACGTTTACCGTGGAGCACCCTGCTTCATACGTAACGTTCAACTCGATCACTAACAACCCCCAGCATGGTGACGAACGAAACTTCGTTCAAATTAAAGAGTCGACGGCTTCAAACAGCACGTACGGCGAAAACGTCACCCTGCAGCCAGGTAAAGACTACGACGTCTTTGTGTTTTACCACAACAACGCCGCAAGCAACCTGAACGACGCAGCCCACGACTACAAAGGTATCGCTAAAAACGCATTTATGCGTGTCCAGATGCCTGCAACCGTCAAAGCTGGAGACAAAGCCCGCATTACCGCTTTTGTTGGCGCCTCAAACGCCAACCCTAGCCAGGTGTGGGATGAAGCCTACGGAAGCGCTGCCGGCAATTACGCCCTCCGCTACGTACCTGGTTCTGCCACGATTTACAGTAACGGCGCAGTGAACGGCAAGAAACTTCCTGATGCGCTTTACACTAGTGGTACGCCGCTTGGTTACGATAAGCTAGATGGTACTCTTCCTGGCTGTAACCAGTACGCAGGTTACGTTATCTTTAAGGTACACGTTGACCAGCCAAACTTTGAAATCCAAAAGCAAGTAAGCAAAGCTGGCGAGAACAAGTACGCCGAGCAGGTTACTGCGCTTCCTGGTGACGAAGTAGAGTACAAGATCCAGTACAAAAACACCGGAACTACCGACCAGAACAACGTTATGGTTAAAGACACGCTTCCTGCAGGCGTTAGTTACGTAGCAGGTTCGACACAGATCGCAACTTCTGCAACGAACGGCCAGTGGAAAGCAACCAACGACGGTATTACCGCTAGCGGTTTGAACATTGGGTCGTACCACGCAGGCGGTAACGCTTACCTTAAGTTTAAAGCCAAGGTTACCGACAACGACAGCCTAAAAGCCTGTGGCGTTAACACGCTCGTTAACACCGCTACCGCCAATACTGCCAACGGCAGTAAAAGCGATACGGCGAGCGTTATCGTCAGCAAAACATGTACCACTCCTGAACAGGTAAAGGTATGTGACCAGACGACTGGCAAAATTATCACGGTCACTAAAGAAGACCAGGGTAAATACAAGCCTGTTGGCGACAAGGCCTGCCAGCCGGCAACTCCAACGACACCAACTGAGCTTCCACACACCGGTGCCAGCGATAGCATTATCGCCCTCATTGGTGCAGGCTCACTGGTTGCTGCAATCGGTTACTACATTACTAGCCGCCGAGCGCTAAACTAAGAGACTGACCGCTCAAACCTTTCTGAGCCAGCTCTCAGATCATCACCCCCGTTTTAAGCGGGGGTGATTTTTGTTATACTACAAGTACCTATGGCAAAGCAGAAGAAAAAACGCAACAAAGTTTATACCGGTCAGGATGCCGCACTCAGCCGTCCTGTCGTTACACGCATCAGCGCAGCAAACCGCAACAAAGTTCAGCAATGGTGGTTTGAGAAAAAACGGATCGCCAAACCCGTATTAATTGGCGTCGCCGTGGCGATAGTTGTTATTTGGCTACTCTTTGAGCTCATCCGCGTCGTGAGTGGCGCTTAGCTTTTTAATTGGCAGCCTAAACCCAAACGTACTCCCCTCACCCTCAGCCGATTCAAACACAATGTTGCCACCGTGAGCAACGATAACTTTTTTAGCCAAGAACAATCCCACACCCGTTCCGTCTGGCCGCTGCTTGCGGGCATTTGTAGCCCGGAAAAACTTGGTAAACAGATGGGCCTGCTCCGCCTTTGGCACGCCGATGCCCGTATCGTGAACGAGTAAAATTGCATCGCCTTCTTCAATAGTAAGCTTAACGTCGATAGCGGTTTGCTCGCTCGAATAGTAAATGGCGTTATCGATAAAGTTCATAATTACCTGCCGTATTTTTCCTTCGTCTATGTAAAGAATCGGAAACGTGGCAGGTGCGCGGTATTTAATTTTCAGACCGCGTGCGTTGGCAGTTGTTTGGAGGCTATCAACCTCTTGGGTGACCACCTTGGCAAGGTCGATCGGTTTAGCCTCGATGATAAATTTACCTGTTTGCAGCCGTGACACATTAAGAAAATCGTTGATAAGATGCACCATGCGCTCACTGCTTGTGAAGGCCTCGCTAAGAAGCCGGCGCTGAACGTTTGTGATTTTCCCAACATCCCCTTCAAGCACCATACTGATATAGCCCTTAACGCTGGTTAACGGCGTGCGAAGCTGGTGAGATGCCATGCTAACAAACTCGTCCTTTGCCTCATCCAGCTTTTGCAGCTGCTCGTTACTCATGCGCAGCTCTTTGGTGGCTTCCTCGATCCGCTGTTGGAGCGTGGCGTTAAAGCCTTGGATCTGCTCAAACCGGAGCGTGTTTTGAATAGCAATCGCAAGTTCGTCGCTTGCGATACGAATGAGATCTATATCACGCAAAGCGTAGGCGCTTCCCGTGGTCTTAAACCCAAAAACACAGTACCCGACAATCTCGCTCCTTGTTTTTAGCCGCACAATAGCCGACACACCCATATCCTGGGCTTCGCGGTGGAACCTGTTTGAGGGGGTGTCTGCCATGTCAAGGCTCACAACATCACCAACATGGTGGTTTAACTGCTGAGGAGTAACCCGGGCAAGTTCGGCCGGGCTCTGCCCGACACTTATATGTATCCCGCCGTTTTCTTTCGTATCGTCAATTAAAATCAACGTGATGTATTCTGACTTTAAGGCACGCCGCAATATGGTTAACGCCGAGGTAGAAAGCGACTTAGTTTCCGTAGAATGAACTAGCACTGTTGATATATCATCCAGTACATCCTTCGTGTCGTAATCGTCCTGATAAAAGATAGCCCGCGTAACATGGTTAAAGAATTTACGAAGCGGCTCGACAAAAAGAACCAAAAAACCCACTACTGCTGTTGAGACAACAATTTGAGCAAAACTTGGCTGCACGCCAATTATAAAGAACGACAAGCCGGCGCCCAAAAAGCCGTACAGTGTCCCTGCAACCAGCAACAGAAGAATATAGGCAACTAGGCGCGCAATAATAAAGCGGATATCAAACAGCTGATGCCGGATAATCCCGTACGCAAAGCTCAGTGTAAAAATAAGCCCTACAAGCGGAGAAAGGAAAATATAAGAGGTATTATGAAACAGAATAATAACAATGAAGTTAAGATAGGCGAAAAGCGAAAAGGTAGTCACCACGCCAATAATCGCATAGCGTACCTGTTCTTTGAGCTTGCCTTTAAGCGCGCTGAAGCGCCTGAAGAGGATATAAACACTCCCGGTTAGCGTCCCGAAAATATAGGGCATGAACAGTGCCATGCCGGGTCCAGGCACTGGATTAACCGAGCTACCGGTAACATCCAAACGGGTAAACACCCAAGGACCTGCCGCCGCAATAACCACAATAATTCCGAGTGGAATAATGAACTTTCCTAATTTTTTATAAGGAACACCCCGCGGAAAAACATTCGTTAGCAGCAGCATCGCCATCGACATGAGCGCCGCACACGCAATTGCTAAACGAATCCATACGAGCTGATCAAACCAAACCGGATGCGTAGAAATATAGTTTGTTGTCAGCCACAAAACCAGCGACAAGGCCAAAAAGCCAAACGACCGGTTTACTTTGCCGCTAGGGTTTTTGGCCAGCACGACTATCGCAAGCCCAAAACTGGCAAAGACCGACAAGCACAAAATTATAAGCTCAAGCATTACACTTATAATACTACGATGGTATAGTAAATCCAGTAGCCAAAACTATGAAACAAGAATTATCATCATCTATCAGAGAGCTTTTAGAGTACGCCCGGCTTGCGCCTTCGGTTCATAATGCACAACCCTGGCGATTTATTGTTAACGGTACTACCATTTCGCTTGCCGTTGCTCCCGAACGAATGCTGGACGCCGGCGACCCCACAAGCCGGGAGTCCTGGATTAGTTTTGGGGTTTGCCTTGAAGCCATGATGCAGGCAGCCCAAGGGCTTGGCATGAAGGCTGAAATAACTGAAATCCAGGGGGCTGCCCTTAGCGACATTATTGCTACAGTTACCGTGACGCCAGATATGTCTGAAAAACAACCGGGCATTTTGAAGGCACTCAAAGATCGCCACACGCACCGCGAGAGAATGGAGCCAACCGACATTCCTGCCGCGCTGATTGAAAACTGCCAGCAAGCCGTGAAGGACCTGGACGGAGTTAGCGTCCTGTTTTTGCAGGAAAAATCATCTATTGATAAAGTTGCCGATTATACACTAAAAGCCATGACGCTCGCCCTCGGTAATCCCGATTTTCGTCATGAGCTCTATCATTTTGTCCATTACAACTGGTCGCCGTCGCGGACCGGCATGCACGGGTATACATTAGGCGAAGGCATGCTCGGATCGGTATTCGGCAAATTATCCATTAAGCTGGGCATCGGGCTTGGCATGAAGGCGCGTCATGACCAGCAACGGATTAAAGATGCGTCGGCGCTTGTTTTTGTCGCAACCCGTGGCGACGTACCAAGCTTTTGGCTAAACGCCGGCAGGGCATATTTACGGGTTGCGCTGGAAGTCACCAAAAGCGGACTCGCCCAAGGAACCTTAGCTGCGCCAATAGAGGCCGCAAGTTTTCATGAAGATATCGAGAAGCTACTTGGCACTACCGCCCGCCTTCAAACAATGCTGCGCATCGGCAAGGCAGCGCATCCCGTGCGCTCTTCGCCCCGGCTCGAAGTCGATGAGCTAACGTCTACATCGACTTAAGCGCACGTTTTAGTTGTCTTGTATGTTTTTTGTGGGTTCTGCGGTGGCTCAGCGTCGCCAAGTCGGGACGCAGGTGTTTGTCGAGTGAAATAAGCGTACGGCCGCTTTTTAATTTTTCTCCTACGGCAATTTGCCGGATCGCGTACGCCGCCACTGCGCCAGCTACCATCGCCGTCGTTCCCAACTGAGGCTGTGTGACAAGCTTTGTACCAACCTTCAAAAGCGACTGCTGCATGCGGAGCGGCGTATTATGAGGGCCTATGATTGTCGTGGCATGTTTTAGCCATTCACGCTTGCTAACCTCCTTTGTAAGCAGCTCCTCGACGCCCGGAACAAGGCCATGAAAAAGTGGCAGCTTCGGATCCAGATCGAAACGTTCGACATCTAACATCACATCGTCGCCAAGATCGGTCGCCATAATAACGGGTAGCCTGCGCTTTTTTGCCTCAATCCTAAGAAGTATTTTCATTTTGAGATCATCTATTTCATCGACAACAGCGTGTAATGGCCAAGGCTGTTCAAAAAAGCCAGCTATCGTTTTAGCCGTAATATCCTCGTTAATCCGCTCAATTTCCAGATACGGGTTCATTTCGTACAGTTTGCGGGCCACCGATAACGACTTAGAGCTCCCTACATCGTACACGCCTGTCATAATACGGTTAAGATTTGAAGCGCTAATCACTGCGCCATCCGCCAGTTTAATCTTATGGGAACCTCCCGAAAGAGCGAGCGAAAGGGCAACATTGCTCCCCACGCTCATGCCGGCACATCCGACAGTAAACTCGGCGTACTGATACTGTTCGTGTTCATTCACCAGGTCCTTGTTGCGGATCGTACGCGACTCCAAAAACAACGGCTTCTCCAGCACATGAACAAGGTTGCCGCTCCACGGATAATATACCCATGATCCTAATTGCCATGATTCTTTACCCGCAAAATGCTTTTCAAGATATTCCTTTAGCGACTCGCGTTTTACCTCGAGGCTCGATTGGTATAACTGCGGATGCCGGCTTACTATCAGCTCGGCATATTGTTCGTCGTAATTGTCGACGACTTGCCGGATATCGCTCTTTTCCAGTAGGTCATCCAGCTGTTTCTTGGCGTCCTGGACATGCATTTCAATAACAACAGGCTGCCAGTCTTCAGTATTATGAGAACTTTTCTTTGCGATTTTTTTAAGCGCAGCGGGCCACTCGTTTGAATGATCCGCCGTCGTTAACCGTCCTTGTCCCATCTACCGCTCCTTCTTTACCCATTTATGCTTCCCGCCTTGCGAAAAGTACTCGGGATCCTCAAATTTAATCAGGTGAACATGCGGCAGCGCCTTTGTGCCGATAGCCCCGTAGAGCTTGCGGAATTCCGCGTTGAACTTCAAAAGTTTCTGGAGAATCACTTCCTCAACCAGCCCCTGATGCTGTTCTTTGACGATAAAATCGCGCGTCAGTTCCACATTCACCTCAAAAAATTGGTCCATGTCAGAATAATTTTGCGTTGCCATTGTAAACCGGCCCGTTAACCAGCGCTGCACCCGTTTGTCGATAAGTGCGGCTTTGATATTTTCCGGATATACGTTTACAGCATAGATAGTCACCGAAAAACCCTTACGTCCTTTTAGGTACAAAAACGGCTGCCGACGCCACTTTGCAACATCTACTCCGTACCTGTTTGCCATTATCTCAAGGCGATCCTCAATTGGTTCGACAAGCTCAGAAAAAGACAAGACCCCTCCAGAATCTTTGATATTGTAGCGGACAAACGGTATCCCCGACATCGCCGTAAACACCAGTTCTCCGTCCACCTCTTCAAAAAAACGCCGGCGCGGATCGTACTGAACAATCGATGGCGTCAGGGTGGTGCCAAAAAAGTCAGCCCGCGTTTTGGGGCGCTGATTGTAAATGCGCCTCACAAGAATTGAAAGCGGCGTTTCGTACCCCAGCATGCCGGCGTCGGCGCTTCCGTACACGCTTATGGCATCACGATACGGATCCGAAGAGTGGATCAACCTTAATACGTAATCCCGCCATTCTTCACTAAACGCCTCGCCTGCTGTCATCAGGCGCGTTTTTAATTTGTTCCATTTAATACCCGAGCGCGTACCCTCATCGATAATATCTTTAATAAACGGCGGGTACCCAACAAGTATCACCTGGTCATACGACGGTGCAAGACGTTTGATGGCATTAATCGCTTCGTTTTTGTCGAGCCCTGGCGTAATGATATTAACGGGGTTGCCTTGGTCTATGTATGTCAGTGTTGAAGATGTCGTAAACGAACCCGCGATCCAAGCACCCATGGAGAAACAGTTCACCATTAGCGTTCCTTTTTGGTTCATTTCAAAGATATGGTCAAAAATCGCGGTATGCATATCCGCGCCCTCTAAATCCTGAGCGAGCCCGCGGGGCCAATAGAACGGCTCGCCGGTCGAACCCGAACTGACAGAAATTATACGGTTAGAGAATAGATCTCCGTCCAGGCATAAATCCGCAAGCGGATACTGCGTAATATAGTTTTCTTTATCTATAAGCGGTACGTATTTGGCAAAATCATTGTACGTACGAATTTTCTTTTCTTGGACATTATTCTTTTCTAGGAAGTCTTTGTAAGCCGGAACTCTTCGCGCAACAGTATGGAATAGGTCAAGGGCTCGTTTTTCACCACTAGGATCTCCTCGGTTTAAAGACCAGCGCTGATTGCCCATAAGCAGTATCTCCGTCGATAGTATGGTTTAATGTTGCTACACACTATAGGGCACCTTGACCGTTTTGAAAATATGTGTATGTTATACACTTCAAAAAGTATAGTAACTAGCGGCAACACAATTTCCCTTTTGCTATATACTAGACTTCATGACGACAATATTCCTGAATGGCACCAACCTTACAATTACCGACTTAAACAACTTTCTGAATAATCCCGACTACGTTATTGAGATAGACCCTAAAGCCAAGCAGGAGGTCAGCCTTACAAAGCAATTCATCGACCAACAGGCGGGCGGCAAAATAATTTACGGGATAAACACCGGCTTTGGCCCCATGGCGTCGCATGTCATTAGCGATCACCAGCAGTTGGATCTGCAGCGCAACCTTATCCGCAGTCATGCCGTAGGCGCAGGCGACCCCATTAAGTCTAGCTACGTCCTTGCGGCCATGATCGTGCGGCTCAATACACTGCTGCAGGGTCATTCAGGCGTATCAGTGGAGCTTATCGAGCGGCTGCAAACCTTCATCAATCACCGTATCACGCCCATTATTCCGGAGCATGGGGCGGTAGGCACGAGTGGCGACCTGGTACAGCTCGCCCATATCGCACTGGCAATCATAGGAGAGGGCGAGGTTATCTTTGACAACAAGCGACAACCCACCCAAGAAGTTCTCGCCGCGCTTGCTATTCCACCCACCTACGAGCTACAACCAAAAGAAGGTCTTGCGCTTATTAATGGGACCTCGGTTATGACCGGTATCGCAGCGACTCTTTGTATTGACGCGAAGCGCCTGCTTGATGCAGCAGTCGGAAACGGCGCCTTTTCACTGGAGCTTGTCCATGCGTACGATGACGGCATTTCTGAACAGCTTCACAATCTAAGGCCACATGCAGGACAAAAAGAAGTCGCCCGTTCACTGCGCGACCTGTTAAAAGATTCCAAACTCCTAAGAAGCCGCTCCAGCCTTCACGAGACCGTTAAGGCGCAGGATGATGTCCTTGAATTGCCTCAGGCTATTCAGGAAGTCTACTCTCTCAGGTGCATCCCGCAAATTTTAGGACCAATTCAGGAGACGATCACAAAGACCATCAACACCGTTGAGATAGAGCTGAATGCGGTAACCGACAACCCTATCATAGATAGGGAGCTTGGAGAGTTTCTGCATGGCGGTAACTTCCATGGCGATTACATCGCGAGTGCAGTGGACCAATTAAAGGCCGCCCTCGTTAAACTCACTATGCTCTCAGAAAGAAGGGTTAACTTTTTTCTCAATAAAAACGTTAACAAGTTCTTTCCTCCGTTTTTAAATCTCAAAAAACCCGGTCTCACGCTTGGCCTCCAGGGAATGCAATTTGTCGCGACCTCCACGACCGCCCAAAGCCAGAGCCTCGCGTACCCGCACCACCTGCACTCCATACCCACTAACGGTGACAACCAAGACGTGGTAAGCATGGGGACCGACGCCGCCCTGCTTGCCGCAAAGGTTATTGAAAATGCTTTCATTGTCGTTGCGATTGAACGTATTAGCCTTGCCCAAGCAGCCGACTTTACAAAGGAGAACGACTTGCTTTCACAGGCCTCGCTAAACGCTTACCGACAGCTCCGCACTGTCTTTCCCGCTGTCATTGAAGACCGTGCATTCTCTCCGGAAATCGGCGCTGTCGTTGGCCTTTTGAAGCAAGGAAGCTAGCCAAAAACCTACCCGACACGAGTGTATGGTGATAGAATTGAGAAAAGAGAAAGGCGAACGACCAACATGACCAAAATAGCCATCATCGAAGACGACCCAGTCATTAACCAAATGTACCGTATGAAATTTGAGGCCGACGGCTTTGAGGTACAGATTGCCGATAATGGGCAGCGTGGCGTAGAGCTCGTGGAAGGTTTTTTGCCTGATATCATATTGCTGGATCTTCAGATGCCGCACATGGGCGGCGCAGAGGCGCTAACTCATATCCGCTCCCACGATTGGGGTAAAAAGATCCCGGTTATTATTCTTACCAACCTCGGCGAAGAAGAAGCGCCAAAATCCCTCCGGGCACTCGGTATTCACAGCTATATCGTTAAAGCCGACCTTACACCACGCCAGGTGGTAAGCCGTGTTAAAGAAGCCCTGGGAATCGCCTAGCTATTATTTTGCTCGGCTTGCCGCTGAGCCGACTGAATAACGTTATCAAATAATGCCACGATGGTTAAGGGGCCGACACCCCCTTTTTCGGGCGTTATTTTAAGATCATCGCGGTCCCGCAGCTCCGGGTCAATATCACCGACAATCACCCCGTTTTCACTTGCCGTTCCCGCGTCGACCACCGTTGCGCCGACAGGCACCATGGCTGCCGTAATGAGACGCGGCACTCCTGTCGCGCTGACAATCACGTCACTGGCGCGCAGTACGTCGTTCATATCGTCCCGGCTACGGTCAAGAACCGTTACATCGTAGCCGCTCTTCTCCCAAAGCCGGGCAAGCGGCGCGCCCACCAGGCGGCCCTTGCCAACAATCGTCAGTTTTTTGTTTTTCAGTTCTACCGCATAGCCGGCTAGCAACCAGTTGATTGCAACCGCCGTGGCACTATCAAACCGCGGACGTTCCCCTAGGCCATCAACGTCTTTTTCGGGTGCGACCAGGTTAACGATCTCTTCCGTTTTGCTAATGTCATCAAGTGGCAATTGAATAATAATTCCGTGAACCGACGCATCTTTGTTAAGGCGCGTAACTGCCTGAGGCATTTCGTCCTCGCTAAGCGTTAATACCTCTGTTTCAATTAGGATATCATCGCCGTAACGCCGTTTCATACGGACATACGTATCAATAACTGCCGAGGCACCCCTGCTTTTTATAATTACCAGTTTTGGAAAGACATGCTCGGACTGGCGCAGTGCACGAACTTGCCGTGCCTGACGCTCTTTAATATATCCAGCTAATTCGGAGCCATTCAAAAGTCGTGCCATTTATCCTATTTTACCACTAGTCGGCGTATTTTTTAAACGGCCGTAGATGAGGTATCCGTTCATTTAGCGGCAGGGAGGGAATACTCGGCCTTATTGTCCTGTTATTTTGCCCGAGCCCCGTGATAGAATAAAAGCAAACAACAAGGAGATTTACTCAAAATGAGTATCGCAACACTATTCGCCCAAAGTTATTATAACGACACCTACTACTACGATACGAGCAGCACCGCTCCCACCGTCGTGGAGGCAAGCATGATTTTATCTATCTTGCTTTTTATGCTGGTGCTCATCGTGGCTTCGTACGTTATTTACGCCCTACTGCTAAGCCGTATCTTTAATAAAGCGGGCGTAGAAGGCTGGAAAGCGTGGGTACCCGTTTACAACAGCTGGATACTGCTGGAACTTGGCGGACAAAAAGGATACTGGGCGGTACTTGCGTTTATTCCGGTTGTTAACATTGTCGCAGCCGTATTTATGTACATTGCCATGTACAACGTAGGCCTTAAGCTTGGTAAAGAGGGTGCCTTTGTGCTGCTCGCAATCTTCCTTCCCATTGTATGGCTTATTTGGCTTGCCGTAGACGATTCGACCTGGGAAGGCCGGCACGCTATTACTCCTAAAAAGTCTCACAAAAAAGCAGCCAACTAACTACTCGCTTGCTTAGTTGAACTTACCAGCGTCACTCCGCATACTTATTTCTTGGGCAAGCACCTCGGCATGCGCCCTTTCTTCTTCCAGAATCTGCTTTAAAGCGTCAACGCTGTGACATTTGGCCGCTTCGGCGTCCTTTATGTAATGACGCTCTAATTGAGCAATCGTATCTAGTTTTTTATGAAGCAGCTTTACCAGGTCGTAATTAATATCTTTCACGACACCCCTCCTACTTTGCTTACTATGCATAGTTAAGTGTAGCTGTTTGTCCCGCAAAAGCTATAAGAATTCTCACAGATAGCCTCACCATCCCCAAACAAAAAACACCTCCGGTAGCGAAAATGAGGTGTTCTTTGCGTGGAGGGCCAGGTGGGGCTTGAACCCACGACACCCTGCTTAAGAGGCAGGTGCTCTAACCAGCTGAGCTACTGGCCCACGAACTCTAAAAACTATAACAAATAGGGGTCGGTTTGTAAATAGCTCAGCGTATTACAGGATACCGCTAGAACGATTCGCTCTGAGAATCAAGCTGGGTTGTATCGGTTCCGGTAACGTCTGCCTGATCAAGAGTTGTCAGTGCTTTGTCGAGATCACTTGTTGTCTTTACCTCGGGAACAGTAGCGGTATCTGCTTGCTGGGCGGTAGTATCTTTACTAACAACCTGGGTTTGTTTCCACCTGTTATAGCCAACCACTCCCAGCGTGGCAATAACCCCTACCACTACGACAACAATTACTACTTCTACAACTGAAAAGCCTTTGTTCTTACGCATCTCGCCTATTCTCCGTTCGTTGTGCTCTGCACCGATTTAACACCTACGATGAGGTTTTTTACTGCAGTGCGATATTCTTTGATCGCCGCGATTTCTGTCTTGATTTCAGCCCTAAATACGGCAATTTGTGCTTTGGGATTGTCGCCGCCGCAGTCAAATGTCGTGTCTGCCGCTTTAACTGCGTTAACTGCAGCCTGAGCTGCCGCTTTTTTTGCCGCCACGGCACTGACAAGTTGGTCATAGGTAGCAAGTACCTTGCCCTTGCTTTGGTAAAAAGCCTCTACCCGCTCGGTAATTTTCGTAAAGAGCGCAATGTGGTTATCCCCACGCTTACCTGCCCTGGTCATAATCGTCTGGATAGCAGCCTGGTGCGCTTGGCAAGCTTTAAGCCGTCGACCCGCAAGTCTGTCTTTAACAGCCTGAACCCGTTCTTTAGCCGTCTTCATTTCACTTCTCAGGCTTTCAACTTCCTGCTTGGTGACATCTTTGTCGTTGTCCGTATCAGTAGTTTGGTTATCCGTAGAGGTTGTACTGTCCGATGACTGATTGGGTGATACTACCGATGAATCATCATTCGTCTCGGTGCCGTCGTGAGCATACACCGAGTATGCCGTCCCAAATGTAAGTAACATGGTTACTGCTGCGACGCTTATAATTGCTATTCCCCGTTGCTTCATGCTCTAGATACCTGTTTAGCTTGTATTCTAAGCTTATGCTTAGAATTACGCCGTGTCAACGCATTACCTGCTCTACAGTTCGTCTTTTTTGCTGGCGATAAATGCGCCCCACTGACGGATAAGGTGCAGGACTGTCTTAAGTGGCAGTTCGATAACCATATCGAGCATCATGGCAACAATGTTGACGCGCGCGTATTTTTCACTCATCCAGCGGCCCACAACGACAAACGGAATATAGAGGAAGTCACGGATGATGGTAATGCCATCCTGCTGGCTCTCCGACGCCTCAAGCTCGCGAATCTGGCGCGACAGACGGAAGCCCAGGAAGCTGGCCGTAGAAAGGAAGACGAAGAAAATAAAGAGATGCAGAAGCGAGAAGCCGAGCGTAATAAGCCAAAAAGCAACGCCGCCAAATATCAATATAAAAAAGATACTATAGGCAATATTAAAGG
>DATJIC010000023.1:0-10893 GCA_035493555.1 Verrucomicrobiia bacterium
TGGCAGACAGCAATCCAACAACCAGAACGACGGATATATTGAATTGTTCGGCATCATTCCGCCCGTTGGTACATGCTCTATCGTTATAACCTGTAACAACTCGGTAACGTACGGTCTTATCGGCGGCTCAATCAGCGCAACAGGGGTCGATCAGACATCGCCAACAAGGACTGTTCTGCCAGCCTATGGTACCGGTACGAGTATTCAGGTGACGCCAACAGGTGCAGCTAACGATCTGTTTATAGATGCAGCTTGTTGTGGTTCCGACATCAACACGTCGCTCCAAACACTGCAGGTACAGCGAAACTACAACGTTAGTACGGGCGCTGGGAACTTGGCTATGTCAACCGCACCCGGCGCGGCGTCGGCGACGATGGGCTATACCAGTCAAAACGACTGGTGGGGGATTATCGGCGTTTCGTTACGTGCCGTCGGGACCTAAGGAGTATATAATAGGGGTAGTATAAAACCAAAAAAGGCACCCTCCTATGATCAGCTACCTCCGTTCTACCAACTACCGGCCGGGAATGAAAGAAACCAGTAAACTTCAGCCGGGAACATGGATACGTTCCGAACGTCCGAACGAGGAAGAAATGGAATTGCTTATTGGCTGGGGACTCGACCAAGATCTCCTGACGGACGCCCTTGACCCCCACGAGGTACCCCGCGTCGAGCTTGAGGGCGACTGGACGTATTTTATTACGCGGCTTCCCGACACGGACGATGATTTTAACGACTTTACAACACCTATCTTGTTTGCGCTTGGTACCGAGCATATCGTGACAGTAAGCCGGGATCCGCTGGGGCGCCTCTGGCAGCCGTTTATCGACAGGACCGATACGCCGACAACGCAAAAGACTAAACTCTTCATGCTGATGGTGGAGGCAATTGCCGAACAGTACCAGCGCCGGGTGGCATCAATCAACCGCCAAATGCGGGCTTCTACCAACGACGTCCGGCGCCTGCGGCCGCAGGATATCGCGACGTTCGTTGAGTACGAGCGTAAATTAAACGACTACCTGGACGCGCTTATTCCTACTAATACGGCGCTTGAAAAGCTGCTGGGCGGAAGGCTACTCCAGCTATATGAGGATGACCGTGATTTGGTAGAGGACCTTTCTATCGATCTCGAACAACTCATGGCGCGTTGTAAGAGTCTGCTGCGTACCATTACGAACGTCCGCGATTCGTACCGTGCGGTGATGGACACGCGCCTGAACGAAACGCTGCGGATCCTTACGGTAATTACGCTGGCCATGACCATTCCTACCATGATTGCAGGGTTATACGGCATGAACGTACCGCTGCCGGCCCAAAACAGCCCGTTCATGTTTTGGGTGATTATTGGAATCAGCGCTACGGCCGCGCTTAGCCTCAGCTATTACTTTATGAAAAAGCGGTAACTCTCTGCAGTGAATGCCGGGCTTATACGGTATATAATGAACATATAAAGAGGAGGCGCTATGAACGAGGAAGTGGCACGGCAAAAAATAAAAGCTGCATTCAATAGGTTACGCGCTGGACATGAACTTGATGGCGACGCCGCCAAAGAAAAAAGCAATTCGGTCGATTATCATATAGATGCTATCCGGCAGGCAAGTGATGGCAACTGGCATGAATCGATCGCGTACGCCTATGTCCAAAACCTGGAGGCGCACATCGAGGAAGAGCTGCAAGAGGTAAATCCTCACCTGGATAATGCTTTTGCCGACACTTCCGATGATCCGGCACGGGAGCTGGGCGTCTCCTCCCGCGCCTTTGGCGATGAGCTGCAAAAACTAAACACCGACGACGATACCGAGCATGACCTCTACGACAGCGAAGATATGCGTGAGTATATTGAGGATGCCGATGATACGGCGGGTGAGGATGAACGGTACAGGTACCGCGAGTGACGGCTAAAGCGCTGCTTTCGGACCAAGTTGACGAGCGTGAGATCCGGGTTATTTTGCGTGAGCTTGAGACGGTGCTAAAAAACGATATCCCCGGCGATGTCGTGGAGCTCGGCTGCTACGTAGGAACAACCAGCGTGTTTCTCGCCTCCCGGCTAAAAACCACTGGCCGAAAACTATACTTGTACGATTCGTTTGAGGGGCTGCCGCCAAAGACTACCGAAGACGAGAGCCCGGCGGGCATGCAGTTTACAACGGGCGAGTTGCTGGCAACCAAAAAGCAACTCATTCGCAATCTTAAGCAGGCAAACGTTCCTATGCCGGTTATAAAAAAGGGATGGTTCTCCGATCTAACGGCCGCCGATGTTCCGCCCCGCATTGCCTTTGCGTTTCTGGATGGCGACTACTATCATTCTGTTTGGGATTCGCTTACGCTTATATCGAATTTTTTGGCGCCGGGTGCTACTATTATTGTTGATGATTACGCCAACGAAGCGCTTCCGGGAGCGGCAAAAGCCGTTGATACGTGGTTAAAAACCAATCCTGGTCGTTTGGTAATAGAGCATTCTTTAGCAATTATTCATACTTGACATACTTTTCATACTTGGTATACTGAACAACAGTAAAGGAGTATGGAAAACTATGGGCAAGTCCCTCATCACCCCAGATAAAAAGCTCTACGGCACCGCGACCGTCGGAACAAAAGGACAGATTGTTATTCCTTCTGACGCCCGCGAGGAGCTGGATATCAAGCCTGGTGACCGCTTGTACGTCATGAACGCGATGCACGGCGCGGGTGTCGTTCTCTTAAAAGAGGAGATGCTCGAATCATTTGTCGAAGAAATCATGGCGCAAGTCGAAGTGTTCCGTACTCTTAAACAAGAAAAAGATAAGGAGTAGAAAGCATGCACCACCATTTAAGCTTGCGTAGCAAGCTCATTATTATGGCGTCCGTCATGGCGAGCCTGTTTTTGGTTGCACTTGACCAGACGATCATTTCAACAGCCCTTGGCAAGATTGTCCAAGATTTTAACGCGTACTCATCGCTCTCGTGGGTTGTAACGGCGTATCTTATTACGACTACCATTACCACCCCGATTGCCGGTAAGTTCTCCGACATGTTCGGCCGCCGCCTCATGATCCTGATAGGAGTCACGATCTTTACGGTCGGCTCGCTATTCAGTGGCATGAGCGGTGACATTAACCAGCTTATTTTGTTCCGTGCGCTGCAGGGAATAGGTGGCGGTATCATAACTGCCAACGCCTTCACGATCGTTGGCGACCTTTTTGCCGCCCGCGAACGCGGACGCTGGCAGGGACTTATCGGTTCGGTCTTTGGTATCGCATCGTTCATCGGTCCGCTGCTGGGCGGCTATCTTACCGAGACGCACCACCTCCTTTCATGGGTGACTGACTGGCGCTGGACATTCTTTATAAACATCCCTGTCGGTATCCTGGCTTTCGCTATTATCGCGATATTCTGTCCTCCGCTAAAACACGAAAACAAGCCCAAGGTCGATTACATTGGTGCAGGGCTGCTTGCCATCGCGCTGGCGACCCTCGTACTTGCCGTTGATAACACCGATAAGATCTTTGCCGATCTTCTCAGCTCAACAGGTATGAGCCTCACGACCCTTCGTCTGATCATGACGGCGATTATTATTGCCGCAACCGGTGCGTTCGTGTACGTCGAGCATAAGGTAAAAGAACCAATCCTGAAGCTGAGCTTCTTTACGAACAAGAACTTCCTTGTGCTTGCGACGATTGCCGTGTTCGTGGGTGCTGCTATGCTCGGTTCAATCCTCTATCTGACCCAGTTTAACCAGCAGGTATTCGGTGCCTCACCCGAGACATCCGGCCTGATGCTCCTTCCAATGATCGGCGGGCTGATGGTAGCCAGTATCGCGACGGGTCAGCTTGTCTCAAAGGTAGGGAAGTACAAGCGCTTTATGGTGTTCGGCTTCATTCTCTCAAGCGTTGCCATTGCATTCCTTGCTACGCTGACGCCATCGAGCGCATTCTTGCAGGAAGCAATTATTATGGTGTTCGTTGGTGCCGGGATAGGTATGGCGATGCCGCTTATGAACATTGCCGTCCAGAGCGAGTTTGAGCAAAAATACCTTGGTATGGCGACCAGCTCGGTCCAGCTGTTCCGTGGACTTGGCTCGACAATCGGTGTTGCAGTGTTTGGCAGCATGCTGACCGCAGGTATCACGACGTCGCTTGGCGACATGAACAAAGACCCGTATATCCAAACACTTAAGCAATCTCCGGCGATGGTAAAACAGCTGGGCAACATTAACGATGCGAATACGCTGCTGAACATTAACACCCCTGAAACCAAGACTAAGATTACCGAGGGGTACAGTGAGGCTATTTCCAAGGCGCCATTGCCTGCCCAAGTTGTCACCAAGGCAAAAGAGGATTTCGCCCGGCAGCAGAACAACTATAACGACAAGATCGTTAAAGCATTCTCTACGAGCCTGCACACCATTTTTGTGACAACGGCAGCAATTATGGCCGTAGCCCTTGTTCTAAGCTTTGTCATCAAAGAACGGGCGCTTGAGGCGGCGCGCCCCGAAGAGACGCCGGGAGCGTAAATCTCACCACTTTAAAACAAGGGTCATAGACGGCCCTTGTTTTTTACTTTATACTGCTTATGTATGCTCAAATACTATGTACGGCGGAGCAGTGGTGAAGAGTTTCAAAAAGTAAGCGAACCGCCTAAAAACAACGTCTGGATTCACGGTGATGCAGTAACGGATGAAGATCTGCATTTTTTGTCTGATACCTACGGCTTTAACCTAAACCTCATGCGTGACGTGTTGGACGCCCACGAGCTTTCCCGCGTTGAGACCACGAACGGCGACGGTCTCTATGCGTTTGTGCGCACGGCACATCGCAATAAAAAGGGGATGGTCGTTACTACGCCCGTTTTGCTGGCAGTAAGGGGCACCGTATTTATCAACGTATCCATGGCCAACACGGAACATCACCGCCTGGCTACTCCAAGCGTCATTGCCCAGGCTTCCGACACGACAAGCCTGCTTCTTGGTACGTTTGCCGCGGTGGTAAGCGAGTACGAAGATTTTATGCAGCATACCGCAAACTATATTTACGATACCGAGGAGCGCTTACGTACCCACGAAGTAAAGAACGACGATTTTATCCGCTTTGTGACGGTAGAAGGCAATCTGAACGAATACCACACCAACCTCAGTAGTATGCAGGTTGTCGCCGAGCGTTTGCAGGAGCTCATGGAAGATTCCGGTGACCGCGAAGCCGTAGAAGACATATCACTCTACATTAAACAGCTGCTGGTGGCCATAAGCAGCCAACGGCAGAGTATTACAAGTATCCGTAATACGTACGGTATGCTCGCGAACAACTCGCTCAACCAGCGCATGAAGGCGCTTACCGTTCTCATGGCGCTTATCGCTTTGCCTGGGGTATTTTATGGTATGTACGGCATGAATGTCGCGCTACCGTTCCAAAAAGAGCCGTGGGCGTATGGTGTCATAACGATAGTAAGTCTTGGCGTGACGCTTCTTGTCTTTCTCTTTGCCAAAAAACGCGGTGTTTTTTAGGCGCGTTGTAAATTCTGCTATAAGAATACGGTTGTCTCGCCTCTGTTTTTTATCTATTATAGAAACATAAGCGCCGTAAAACGGCGATGTGCTTGACGTGTGTATACGCGTTTGTTACCATTATGTACGTGTCTCAGCGCCAAAACACGTAAAATTTCATTTTAAAGGTCGAAGCGCGCCGAGACTGCATATAGTACAAGGAGTACAACTTCACATGCCAATAGCCGTCGAATTTGTGTCTTCAAGGCGCAAAAAGATTGCAGTGGATGTGGTGCCGGCCGAATGGCAACTGTATATCGCACAATAGAACGAACGTTCACCCCGAACTCTTAAGCGAGTTATACCTCCGAGAGTTCACCCCAAAAAAATAAAAACACCCCAAGGCACCGGGGTGTTTTTTGCTGTCAGGTAATTTTATTTCGTTTTTGGAAGATCGATATTATTGTTCTTTAGTTCAGTAACCACTGCCTGGTCGAACTTGGCTTCTTCGCTCCAGGTGTCCTGGTTAACGGCTTTTCCGTTTAAGTAAAAGCTTGGCGTGGCGTTCACACCGACCTTTTTGCCAAGTGCAAGATCGTAATTGATTTTTTGGTTGATTTTAGGGTTCGCCATGTCGTCTTTAAACGTCGCAACGTTTAGTCCTAAGCTGTTTGCATAGCCGACAAAAAAGTCGCCGCGCTCCGAAGCGCTCAGGTTTTCCCAGGAGCTTTGGCCTTCATAAAGCTTGTCATGCATCTCCCAGTACTTGCCTTGTAAGCCGGCCGCTTCGGCTGCTGCGGCAGCGGCCTTTGCGTTCGGGTGCAAATTGGTAAGCGGGAAGTTACGAAAAATAAACGCGACCTGGCCTTTGTATTTTTCGGTTACCGATTTAACGGTAGGGTAGGCGCTGCCACAGCCCGGACACTGAAAGTCTCCGTACTCAATAAGAACCACCTTACTATCCTTTTTGCCGAAAATATGGTCGCCAATATTACCCGACTGGTTGCTGGCGGTTTGAATCTTTGTCGCGTCAACTTTACTAACATCAACTTTATCTTTGCTGGAAAGGTACACAAGACCGCCAATCAGCACAACGCAGACACTGGCAAAGATAATCCATGCTTTTTTACTCACGAGAAACTCCTTATGATTACTATAAATAGTGTAGTGGAAAAGAGGTGTCTCGGCAAGCGTGTATAGGGTACAATAAAGGAGTATGCTGTGGTTTCTCACCATTCTCTGTCTTCTCTCATTCATCGCTTTGATTGCTGTCAGTTCGGTGGTACCAAAACGCTCAGGGCTGAGTAAGTTTGAGCTAAGGCGCCGTCAGGAAGAGGGCGATAAAGCGGCGGCAGCCCTACTTAGGCGCGAAGCGTCTTTAGGCGATGTTCTCTCTATGCAGCGGGTTCTTTCTGCTCTTTTTCTGGTTGTATTTGTATCCCTGACAGTTGCTGCGCTTGGTTGGTTTACCGGGATCGTCGTTGCGGTGATCGTTGCTCTGGAGTACGGAGCGGTTTCGCGGATGAATATCGTTAAAAATACCACACAGCCGCTGTATGAGCGGTACGAAGAATCTATTTTACGGTTCATTACTGCGCACGAAAATATTTTCCGGCTTGTCCGGAGTGTTTCTACCGAACCGGCCGAAACCCGGCTTGACTCCCGCGAAGAGCTGGTCCACCTGGTCACGAATTCAGGCTCGTTATTGTCGGGTGATGAAAAGAAACTCGTGCTGCATGGGCTCGAATTTGGAAAACGGCAGGTGGGCGAAATCATGACTCCTCGCGGGGTTATAGATACGATTGGCAAGAAGGAGCTGCTCGGACCTCTCGTACTAGACGACCTCCACAAAACCGGCCACAGCCGCTTTCCAGTAACCGACGGCGATATTGACCATATCGTTGGCGTGTTGCATATTCAGGACCTCTTAGTTCTCGATGCCCGCCAACGCTCGGCTACTGCCGAAAAAGCCATGGAGCCCCGGGTATTTTACATACGCGAGGACCAGACGCTCGACCATGCACTAACAGCGTTTCTTCGCACCCGGCATCATTTGTTCGTGGTAGTAAACGAGTTCCGCGAAACGGTAGGAATAGTCAGCCTCGAAGATGTTATCGAGACGCTGTTGGGCCGTAAAATCGTTGATGAATTTGATGCCCACGAAGACCTTCGGGCTGTTGCCGCCCGCAACCCGCGCGGCAACAACGAACCGCAAAAACACGAGGATATCTAGCGCTTTTAGGGGTAAAGTGGTAAAATAACCCTAATGAAACGATGGCGAGTTGAAAATAACAGCAATCGACGGGTCGGCTAGCAAGCTCCGGCGTGTTTGCTAGTAATCGGCCCCGCCTTAGCCACTGCTAAATAACATAATCAAGGATTACCATGACACGGACACTTACCAGGGAACTTGCCTCAAAACAGGGCGAAACAGTAACAGTAAAAGGGTGGCTGCATAAAAAACGCCTGCTTGGCGGTCTTAACTTTATTACAGTACGCGACCGAAGCGGTCTTGCGCAGAGCCTTATCGACAACAAAGACGAGCTCGAGAAGCTGCGCGGCCTGCAAATAGGAACGGTTCTTAGCCTTACGGGAACCGTCGTTGCCGACGAGCGTGCCCCAGGGGGAGCCGAGCTTCACGACGTTACTGTAGAAGTCGAGGTGGCGGTTACCGATGAGCCGCCGATTGAAATCGACAAGCCAATCAGTCACAAACCCGAAAACCTTGACACATTGTTCGAGTACCGCGTTCTCAACATCCGCAACCTGCAAGAGCAAAAAATCTTCAAGATCCGCGGCGATCTTACACATTACATTCGCGAACATCTTCGCAGCAGGGAGTTTGTCGAGATCGATACGCCAAAGCTTCTTGCCGAGGCAACCGAGGGCGGCGCCGAAGTGTTCAAACTCGACTACTTTGGTAAAACCGCAACGCTTGCCCAGAGCCCGCAGTTTTACAAGCAAATTATGGTTGGGGCGTTCGAACGCGTATTTGAAATCGGCCACAGCTACCGCGCCGAGCCAAGTGCCACCACGCGCCACCTTACCGAACTCACCATGCTGGATATTGAGATGGGGTTCGTTGAAAGCCACGACGAGGTGCTTGATACCGTTGGCGACATGACCCAGGCGGTGCTTCGCCGCGTTTACGAGGAGCATGCCGATGATCTTAAGAGCCTGAATGCCCCCGAGCTTAAACTGCCCGAGGATGGTAAGGTTCCTCGCTTTACCATTGCCGAAATTCACGAGATGTACACCAAGGCCACCAAAACCGACACCACCCAGGAAAAGGATCTTATTCCTGATGAAGAGCGCTGGATTTCCGATCACGCTCGTAAAGAACTGGGGAGCGACTTGGTCTTTGCGATCGAGTTTCCTATTGAGGCCGGCAAGTTTTACCACAAAATGGACCGCGAACGCGGCGTTGTTATGTGGGGTGATCTTTTGTTCCGCGGCCTTGAAATAGCCACGTGTCCACTCCGTGAAAACGACTACGAAACCATGATCCAGCAAATGAAAAACGCAGGTCTGGATGTCAGCCACGAAGGCTTTAAATATTATCTTCAGGCATTTAAATACGGCTTGCCCCAGCACGGCGGCTGTGGCTTTGGCATCGATCGCTTGGTTGAAAAAACAATCGGTTTGAACAACGTCAAAGAAGCGGTTTTGTTCCCGCGCGACATTAACCGGCTCACTCCGTAATGACCAAACAAAACCTTATTGCCACGATAACGCTCGGCCTTCTTGGCATCGTGATCGTGGCGGGGTTTTTTGTGAGCCAAAACTACACAACCGCCAATAAGAATAGCCAGCAGGCTGCCCTTACTAATCAGGAGAAGGCGTATGAGAACGTCGTTAAGGACAGCCTCGATGTGTATCGTTCCCGGTACTCCCATTACCCGGGGGACTATCAGACGCTTCTCGACGACATGGCAAAAAGCCCGGATATCTACGGGGTAAACAGCGAGGGTATGAGTGAGCTGAAAAACATCACAAACACGCTGGGTGGTTTCTCGTATAGTACAATCGGTGATAAGGACTACATGTTCACCTACCAAAAGGCAGGCTCGGGCGAAACGACAACCGTAACAAACAAGTAGGGTGGTAAAAATGGAACAGGAAGAAATAAAAGAAACCAGGCTGGAAGAACCAAGCGAAGGCCGGCATTTTCTTGCTGTGTTTTTTCTTAGTTTTATGTGGGGAACGTTTGGGGTAGACCGGTTTTATCTTGGTAAAATCGGTACGGGCATTCTGAAATTGCTTACTTTTGGCGGGCTAGGCATATGGGTGATCGTTGATCTCGCACTTATTATGTCAGGGGCTATGCGAGATAGGCAGGGCCGGCCTATGCGTGAATTTTACCGCTACAAAAAATTCGCTGCAAGAACGGTTCTCATTTTTGCTATTGTACTCGGTGTCGTTACTCTTGCAACGGGCGGATTGCTTATTCTTGCAGTTACTCAGGCAATCAATGATTTTACGCAAAATAACCCTGGTGGTTTGCCCACGCTTTTACCTGGTGGGACCGGGTTGGGCCTGTAAATAGAGGTTATTAATATTCAAACCCTATTGCTTTTTTGTCAAAATAATGCTAATGTATAGAAGTTGTTCCAACCAACACAAAAATGTTAAAAATATCACTGACGCGGAAAAATGACAGCTGTATAATTGCTGTATAACCGCCAAGAAAGGAGAAGCATAGTGGATATAAATGTCCTCGTCACGCTACTCACCATTACGGTCATACTACTATCGATCGTTATAATTGCTTGGCTTGCAGCCATTACGGTTGTACTGGTAAGAGTACGTCAGGTATTAAAAAACGTCGAAGCGATCACTAATAATATCGCCTCGGCATCGGACTGGGTTTCACCCGTGAAGCTTTTTAGCCACGTGGCAAAACTATTCCGTAAATAAAGAAAAAGGAGAACTTTAAAATGAGTAAAGCAGCAAAAGTAGCTATCGCAGCAGCCGCAGGATTCGTCGCAGGAATTTTACTAGCTCCAAAGAGCGGCAAAGAAACCCGTAAAGATTTGAAAGATAAAGCCATGGATGTGAAAACCACCGCCAAAGGTAAAGTTGACCAAGCAAAGAAAGTTGCCAAAGAAGCGGGTAAAACGGTTAATCAGAGTGCTGACAAGGCGCGGCATGAAGCGGCTGGCATGATGGAAAGCGCCCGGCGATCAGGTAAAGTAGTCGCAGACGAGGCTGAAAAGCTGAGTGCCGAAGCTAAAGCTCGGGCTGGCCGCGTTGCCCTCGACGCCAAGCGTACGGCGACGCACGTACAAAAGGACGCCGAAAAGAATCTCCGTTAGTAGTTTGTTAACGATAAGTAAAAGCCACCTTGGTGGCTTTTACTTTGGCGCGTTATCGAGCGAGTGCCAGATATACCAACTGGCAACCGACTCGTAAGGGTGCCAGTTATTTTTTAAAGC
>DATJIC010000024.1:0-9334 GCA_035493555.1 Verrucomicrobiia bacterium
CGACGTTCTGTGCCCTTTCAAGCCGGTTGCGGCCAGTAATCGTATGTGCGGCAATACCAAACGCCTTAACTAAAACGGTAATAATAAGAAGCAAAAGATATATGGCGGCAGCAAGTGGGCTAAAAAGTGACAACACAACCAGCACGATGAGCATACCATAGCTCAGGAGAGCTGGAAGCATTTCAAAGAAACGATATTGCTTGGTTCGCTTTTTGAGAGGAAGTTCAAGATCGATCATGGATTACAGAAAGGCAACTCTTAAGACAGACCGCGCTATAAAGAACGCTACGACCAAAAGAAGCAGGCTCATCCAGCCAAACAAGAAAGCGATTTGGCGGCGTCCCTGGGCATGAAGTTTGACGATAAGGGCCGTATGGATAACAGCGATAAGGCCGCCGAGCGCAATAAAGTTAGCCAAATAATACCACTTCTCCCGGTAAAAACCCGTTGGGCCAAAGGCCGTATAGTGAACAGCGACCTGGAGGTCGCTTGGGCGCAACGAAATGCCAACGTAAATACAAAAGACAATACAAAGCAGAATCAGTACAATAACCATTGCCGCCAAAAGCCGGTCTTCGAGAGCTGTCTTGATGCTGGTTGTAAGAGTATTTTTCATAATTTCTATAACCTGGTGCGGGTACAGAGAATCGAACTCTGCTCTCGACCTTGGGAAGGTCGCATATTAACCACTATACGATACCCGCCTATGCAAATATGGAGCCGCTGTCCGGATTTGAACCGGAGACCTACGCTTTACGAAAGCGCCGCTCTACCAGCTGAGCTACAGCGGCATCAGTGGATCTCCGTTATTATAACAGTTGTGGTACCGAAAATAAACTGTTGCCAACGGGGGCGAAAACTGCTATCATGTTGAAAGCTGTGGGCTCGTAGTGAAGGGGTTATCACGCCTCCCTGTCACGGAGGAGATCGCCGGTTCAAATCCGGTCGAGCCCGCCAAGAAATTATTAAAATTACTCCTTTTAAAGGGGTAATTTTTTTATTCGCACGCACATCACTTGCAAAATACATCAAACCAGTTATGCTAAGGGGAAAGTAACAAGGAGGGGCAATGCGACACATTCTCAGGGCAGATCAGTTCGATCATAACGAACTGGCGCGGCTATTTGGCCGCGCTATTTTTTTTATGGAACAGGATCAACACATAAAAACACGCCGTAACACCTTAAAATTACATCAGGGTCGTATTATGATATCGATGTTCTATGAGCCTTCTACCCGGACGCGCTTTAGTTTTGAAATTGCAGCCGCCAAACTTGGCATGGCTGTTATCGGCACCGAAAACGCCGCCGAGTTTTCATCGGCCGCCAAAGGTGAAACTATCGAGGACACCGTACGCGTGCTCAACGAGTACGGTGTCGATGCGATCTGCATGCGCACTAAAGAAGACGGTCATGCGGCACGCGCCGCCGCGGTAAGTAACGTTGCTATCATTAACGGCGGCGATGGCAAAGCAGAGCACCCTACCCAGGCCGTTCTTGATGCCTATACGATTTACCAGCAGTTTGGACGGCTCGACACCTTACGAGTGGTTATGGGAGGAGACCTAGCTCATGGCCGGACCGTCCGTTCCCTTGCCAAGCTGCTCTCTACCTACAAAAATAATCACATCGTCTTTATCTCAACGCCCGAACTTCAGATGAGTGCAGACGTCTTGATGTATTTGGATAAGAACGGTACCACCTACGAACAAACGGACGACATCAAGAAAGCTTTTACCGATGCAGATGTCGTTTACTGGACACGGCTGCAGCTGGAACGGCATAGTGACGCAAAGCTGGCGCACGGCGCACAGGCATTCACAATCAACAAGTCGACGCTGCGTTATCTTCCGAAAAAAGCGATCATCATGCATCCGCTCCCCCGGGTTAATGAGATTACAGCGGAAGTCGACAAGGACCCGCGCGCTGTTTACTTTAAACAGGCTGGTAACGGGCTATACGTTCGTATGGCTATGCTCGACGCTATACTTAAAGAGCTCCCGTAGGAGCTCTTACCTATTTCTGCTCGTAGCGCTGCTGGACAAAATCCCAGTTAACCACGTTCCACCACGCTTTGACGTAATCGTCACGCTTGTTTTTATAATCAAGGTAATACGCATGCTCCCAGACATCCAGGCCAAGAATCGGTGCATCTAGGCCCTGCATGATCGGCGTGTCTTGGTTTGGTGTTGTAATAATGTCTAAATTAGGCTGAAGCCATGCCCAACCACTACCAAACACACCAAGGGATTTAGTTGTAAATTCATCTACGAATCCCTGAAAGCTACCGTACTTCTCGGTAATTTGCTTGGCTAAGTCGCCGGTTGGTTCTCCACCTCCATCAGGCGACATCCACTGCCAGAACAGCGAATGATTATAGTGGCCACCACCATGATTCCGGACTGCCGCCTGGACGGCTTCAGGGAGTATTGCTAAATCACTCAGCATGCTTTCGAGCGGCCGCTCGCGGAGTGCTGGAGCCGCGTCAATTGCCGCATTGAGCTTGTCGACATAAGCCTGGTGGTGCTTATCGTGGTGGAGTTTCATGATGTCTCCGCTAATATACTTGCCTAACTGGTCGTAGCCGTATGGCAGTGCTGGTACGCTAAACATAAAACCTCCTATTTTTTAATTGGCTGACTATCGACGCTTGGAATAGAGATGTACTCGTGAATCTTATTATCCTTCTTAAGCGCCGCAAGCTTTTCACTGAATGCCGTGAGTGGAATGCGGATATACTGGTAGTTGATTTGCGTATCGTTCTTTTCAATAAGTCGAACAAAGTAGTAGCCGTCGCCTGTTGTCGTTTTAATAACAGATGAAGCTTGGCCCTTCCTCAAGGCTGCGGCAGCCGCACTAAGCCCGCCATCGCTATTGGCAAGCGGTACCATACCGGAGACGCCGACCGTCACCTTAGCGTTCCCCTCACCGCCGAGTGCAGCGGCAATCTTAGTAAAGTCAGCGCCTTTAGCGTTAACCAGCGACGCCGCCTTGTCTGCCTGCTGCTTTGCCGTCGTATCGATAGCGTACGATACAGCCTTGAGAATAAGCTTGTTTTTAATAGCCTGGCGGTATTCATCTGGCGCCCAGCCTAGAATATTGAGCGTTGAAGCGTCGTACGTTTCCTGCGATATACGTCCGCTAGAAGTGTTAAGTTGTTGCTTAACGGTATTCTCAACATCTTGGTCGCTGATAGATATATTCATTTCGCGGGCTAATTTTGCTGCGTAGGCATCTGCAATGGCATTGTCCATATTTTTGCGTTTATAGTAATCAAGCTGACGCTTACCGTCCTCACTACTAAGATTGACCTGCTCGCTTTGCTGCAGATAGTGCGCCGAACTATTAAGATACATGAGATACGAACTATAGCGAACGGATTCGCCATCAACCGATGCCGCAGAAAGCGGCAAGACACGTGTTACGCGGTAGAAAAACGAGCTGGAGTTTTGCACGATATACAGCTGCCACCACCCCACAACCGCAAGAAGCACCAGAGTGACGAGAGTGACGATAATCGTATTGAACACGAGCTTGTGCCGTGCATACTGCATAGGATACTTAAAGCGTCGGCCTCCAGCAAGGATACGTTCGCGGTGTTCAGCGACAGTCTCGTTTGTAATGCGAGAAGGTGCTGTTTTTTGCGCTTCTTTACGTTTTTTAAACGGTAGCTTCTTCATAGTCTCCTTGTTCACCGGCTATAGCGGCCGATACAGCGTCCTGTAATTTGTTATAAATTTCATCCGGATGCTCGACCTTATGGATAACAAGGTCTCCAACGAGAGTCTGGATAACGATCGTGCCGTACCCAAAAATCTCACCGGAAAGTCCTGGTACATTATAGCTTATGTTTTGGATCTTTGACAGCCTGAGCTCGACAACGTTTTTACCAAAGAAACCCTTTTGGGTGATTTGCCGGATTCTCTGATCGGTCACAATATAGACCGTAAAATACCACATAATAAAGTGATACGAAAAAAGCAACAGCCCGATAACCAGGCCGGCCACCGGCAGAAGAAATAGTTCGAGGTTAGTTTGCCAGATAAGCGGGGGTATTGAGCTAAGGGAAAAAGGTATCACCAGAAGATAAAACCCTTTGCGCATAGAGATCATATGACGCCTAAATACGAAAAGCAGCTGCTCACCATCGCGCTGCCCGTCAAAGTCGAGCTGTTGCCCGGATGCATCTTTTTTGGCCATGAGCATATTATAGCAAATAACGGACAAATCACCCGGGAGCCTATGTAAAATGCCAGACATAAACCTGTCTGGCATTTTAGATGGTACCCCGGGCGGGAGTCGAACCTGCAACCTTTTCCTTAGGACGGAACTGCTCTATCCAATTGAGCTACCGAGGCGCACCAGGGTTAGTATACCATATAAAATCAGCGGCCCGGAGACCGCTGATTGATTTGTACGTCTCCTAAGACGCTTTCTTTTTACCTGGCATAGGCTGGGTAAAGTATTCGTGAACCGTCTGATAGTCAGCGTAGATCTCTCCGTTAGAGAACCAGTGCTTGATTTCCTGCGTTGCTTCGTCAACATCACCTGAGGCGTGAAGAATGGTAGGAAGCGCAACGTTATGAGCATTAACGTGGTCGAGGCTGGCGTGAGCGTAGTCGCCCCGGATTGTTCCTGGAGCTGCTTCATTAGTACTCGTTGCCCCTACCATCTTCCGGACCAAGGCAACCGCACCAACGCCTTCAAGCACCATGGCAATCACGGGACCCTCCTGCATGGCACCAAGTTGTACTTTAAATTGCGCCTCGCCACGACGCGAAACCATCTTGCCGATCGTTTCGTAGTGGTGGTAATAATGCGCCTCGTCAGGGTTAAGCATTTTCATGCCGATAATTTTTAGACCCACTTTTTCGAATCGGCTAAGGACTTCTCCGACGATACCGCGCTGGACAGCATCTGGCTTAAAAATAACCAGTGTTCGTTCCATGATGTATTCTCCTTTTTTTGTAATGGCCTTATTTTATCAAAAGTCCCGCCATAAGGATAGTCGCCGGAGACCCTTGGAGTATTCAAGCTGCCCTATCTGGGTTATGCTAGAAGCATGTACGTCAGTGAACTTCTTTTGGATTATATCGAACACCTCGAAGTCGAGGGCGGCCGGTCGGCGAAAACAGCCGAAAATTACAAGCTCTATCTTGAACGCTTTGTCGAGTTTAGCAACGACACCCCTGTCGGTAAAATCACAACAGAGATGATACGGAAATACCGCCTGTGGCTCAACCGTTACAAAAACGACAACGAGGATGAGCTCGCCATTATCACCCAAGGCTACCACCTTATCGCCCTGCGCGGATTTTTAAATTATTTATCCAAGCGCGACATCCCCAGCCTCAGCCCCGAGAAAATCGAGCTGCCAAAGGTAGCCCGAAAACAAGTAACGTTTCTTCATTACGATGAAGTGGCGCGGATGCTCGATGTCATTCCGCTCGATAGCGAAAAGGGCCTTCGTGACAGAGCAATTATTGAACTCCTTTTTTCCAGCGGGCTCCGCGTTTCGGAGCTTGCCAACCTCAACCGCGACCATGTAAATACCAAGCGCCGCGAGTTTATGGTGCGCGGAAAAGGCCAGAAGGACCGGCCGGTATTTATAGGCGAAGCCGCTGCTCTAAGGGTCGAGGATTACCTCTCGGCCCGGCTCGATAACCTACCTCCTCTCTTTTTGAGCTACAGCCGGAACAATGCGATCACTACCAGCGGCGGCTACCGAAGGCTTACTACCCGCAGCATCCAGAGGATCATTAATAAATATGCACGCCTTGCCGGTATTACCAAGCATGTCAGTCCGCACACTATGCGCCACAGTTTTGCCACCGATCTTCTTATGAACGGCGCCGATCTGCGTAGTGTTCAATCAATGCTTGGGCATAGCAATATCAGTACCACCCAGGTATATACGCATGTCACCGATGAACACCTACGTGAAGTCTACGAAAAGTTTCATAGCGATACTGAATAAATTATTTATCTATGGCGTACAAGTTGCGCTACCTTTGTAGCCGCTGTCTACGTCGGTGATCGTAAAGTTCTTACACAGGTTACCCTGCATGTCGACTGCTGCTTCAGGATACGTAAAATCTCCCGTCAGCTCGATCCGGGCCTGTATACGACGGAAAATATCGTCGGCGCGCCCGGTTGAATCAACGAGCGGCTGCACCTGGTTAAACTGAACGTAGTTGCCTCCGTTCTTCAGGCGGACGCGATAGTGCGCCCCGTTGTATAGCGCTGTTAGGCGAAGATAGGCGTTCCGATCGGTAACGTTCCCGTCTATCGGCGACGGCAGTTTGACTGTCGCCTGGCAAGCATATTCACCATCAACAAAACTAGTATTACATTTTACCTGATGAGGCGTGTTAGTAGGACTTCGGCGGGCGTCAAGCGCAAAGTCCTCGTTTGCCAGGCCGGTTGCGGACGGATACAAAAAGAGGGTGTTCGCATTGCTTTTGTTCCCCGCCTGACTGTCATCAAAGTCACTCAGCTTAAAGCTTCCGCCCATTTGCATCAGTTGGGTTCGCAGGAGTGGTGGATTATTGAACTGCCATTTGTCGCCCATTGGCGGCAGGCTCACATTTGCACCACTAGACGGAAATCCGATCGTTGGATCGTTAGTGTTTGATGAGATATCATTCTTACTAAACCAACTCACCTCTACGCTATCAAACTGGCTGACGCCGCGGATAGGCACGATACCAGACCCATTTACCGATAGCGTACCCTTATAATCGTCGGTGTTTACGGCAATCTTAACGCAGGTATATGCCTGGTTCAGCGAAGCTGAGTTTGCGTCCGACTCACTTTGCTGGATAATAGTTTCGTTGTTCGTCTCGCCTACAAGACCTGCCTTAGAAAGCGTATCGCAACTTGTCTCAGACTGGCCTGCAACAGGCGTGAGCGAACTCTCTACCGCGGTGCAGTTTACCGTACCTGGTGCCGTGTTATTGCGACAGGCCTGGTCAAGGACCAAAAGCCGCTTGGCATCCTCAACTCCGGATTGGGCTGAGTCGTACGCACTTTGCGAGAGGTCGTTAGAAGTGGCCTGCTGTTGCTCTTTTAGCATCAACTGCACAAAGCTCACCGTCACGATCGTCATAAGCAGTGCTGCAAAAATAACGACGAAAAGAGACACCGCACCTACCTGTTTCTCTTTATGATTCATGTAACTCATTTGCTATTGTCCTCCTGCTTTGTTGCCTGCGCGTGCGATAATATCCCATTGGTTAACCGAACAATAATTTTCATCGCCCACTCCTGCCGATGGCGGCTTACACGATGTATCATCGGTAGTTAACTGCTGCCTGTCGTTGGTTCCGATAATCATAGTAATCGCATAGAGCGCCTGATTGGTACTTGGGTCGCTTGATGTTTCCGTTACCGCAAACGAGTGAAGTACGAGCTCCCTGTCTCCCGTAGAAAGCAGTTCGGTCGCCTTTGCTTTTGTCACCGCAAGATTGACATCGCTACATAACGCCCCGCCGGCGTCCTCAACTTTGGCAAAGCGGACTGGAGTGTTGTCGTCGTACTTGTTATAAATGGCAGGTGCACCCGCACCACCAACAAGTGCTTTGCCGTAGTTCCAAGCGTAGCTATAGTTACCAAGGCAAAGCCGCCCCCCGCCATCACGTACGACATATTTAGAGTTTTCGGTGCCAGGCGAATTATCGGACTTTGGCGTCACATCGAACGGAACGCTTGAAGCGATGCTTCGTTGCAGTTCTGACGACACGGCCCTACCCGCCTGGTTTACTTCGCGAAGTGTAATTCCTTTGTTGTAAATATTGCTTATTTGTATGGTGGTCATAGCAATTGCTACCAAAAGAACAGAAATAAACGTCATGGAAAGCATGAGTTCAATAAGCGTGAACCCTGAAGTCTTATCGCGGCTCATATAACCTCACAATCGTCCCTAGCGTTACAGGAGCTGAACTGCCCGGACTATCCCAGCAGGCACGGATATGAAAATCGACGAATCCGGGACCATTAGTAACTGTAGAGGATGGTACTGCCTCTACCCAAATGCCATAGGCCTGCTTAATACTTGAGTCGCTATTGTAAATAATCTGCGGAAAAGGCGGCATAGATGAACCCGGCGGCGCCGACATTACCGGCGTAGCACCAGAAACAGTTGCCGTTCTCGCATTAAGAACAAACGGACGCTGGCCTGGAACCGTAGTTGGGCAAAGAGCGCCTGCAGTCTGGCCAAAGTTAGATGCGCCATCCGCACCCTTTCCTGTCGTTTTGTCCGTCATTTTTACCCACTCCGCTGCCGTACCCGTAGGTGCAGAACCATTGTTTTGGAACGCAGCCACGTAGGCTTCGTGGATATAGCGAATAGCTTCGGCTTGAGCGTCAATCTGCTGGCGCACCAAGGTTACCTCAAGCGAACGCTCCGCAGCAGCCGTCCCCTGGTTCATAATCGACATACTCCCAACGGCAACCATCGCAAAAACCGCCACGGCAAACAACACTTCAACGATCGTATCCCCATTTTCGCCCCGCCGCGCTAGTCGCATACGCTCGTACTTTCCGTAGGAATTTGAATAGCGCTCTGACTTGTTGCATAGGGAGTTATCCGGATCTCCATCCGTTTACCAACAAACGAGCCGGCATCGGCGTTGATACAAAGATCACGCTGTGCACTCATATTTACATCCGAGACCATACTCAGCAGATTAGTTTGGACGCCATCTTTTACGAAGGTAAGGACTGCTCCGCTTAAAGGTGAGCGCAAAATAAGAATAGAAAGCGGCATTGGCGTTTTTGTTTTAGGTTTGACTACCTGCGCTCCCCAACTGACATCCTGGGTCTCCTGGTTGATAGGTGCGACACCCAACTTGTAGTTCGTGACTATTTCGGCGATGTCGCTTGATTGATTAACAGCGCCCGCGCTGCGCACACCAACAACGTTAGACGTACTTAACGTGACACCGGAAGCATCGATAGTTATGAAGCGACCCAGAAGCACGCAGTCGCTTGTTCCCCTCGGCTCGCCCCCCGAAGGAGTCTCCGTTTGAGTGACCGTTCCATTACTGTCGCATGTCCACGCCATGTCCCTGTCGTTCGTTACATCCGCTACTTTGCTGTATTGCTGCTGAATGTACGACTGTAGCGAGTTGACACTGTCACGATAGCGCTGCTGGCTAATGGCAACACCAGACCCTACTAAAATCGCCGCTGCGAGCATTCCTGTTATCGCCAGGAAAAGCATGACTTCGATAATTGTAAAACCGGTTTGCCTTTTAGTGCCCATTTGGGCTCATTATAGCATAAGTGGTTTGCCGCAAGTAGCCTTTTTGCCCCTATAAAAAGGTAGCAAAATA
>DATJIC010000025.1:0-3175 GCA_035493555.1 Verrucomicrobiia bacterium
TTGGCAAATAGATCCGCGTTATGAAGAAGGGCGGATTTTGAGATTTCAATGCGGTTATGTGTTGAAAAATCTTTTTCAAATTTGCGAATCAGCGTCTCGATTGTCGTACGGAATGCCATACGACAAGTATAACATCGGGTACAATAAGGGAATGAACGAAGCCGAAGTAGGTGTTGGTCCGCATAAACAGCCGTGGCCTCATGATAGTAAGTATGATCAGGCCTTGTTAGCCGAGGGTGACCGCCGTAATGTTGAGGACAAATACCGCTACTGGACGGTGGAGGCTATTAAAGCCGACCTCGACAAAAATCGCCATGCCTTTCATGTGGCCATTGAAAACTGGCAGCACGATCTCAATATCGGCACAATTGTCCGTAACGCCAACGCGTTTAATGCCGGCGCGGTGCACATTATCGGCAAGCGGCACTGGAACCGCCGCGGTGCAATGGTAACCGACCGTTACCTTGATATTTTTCAGCATTCTAGCGTTGAGGAATTTGTTAAAAGTGTTGAGGGGAAGGATATTATTGCCGTTGATAACCTGCCTGGTGCCATGCCGCTTGCAAAAACAAAGCTTCCTAAGGACTGTGTGCTTGTATTTGGCGGTGAAGGCCCGGGACTTAGTAAGGAGCTCCGCGAGGCGGCCAAGAGTATGGTCATGATAGAGCAGTTTGGCAGCACGCGGTCGGTGAACGTAGGCGTGGCGGCGGGAATCGTTATGTACAGGTGGCTGCAGGAGCACGCGCTGTAATGAGCGCAGCTGGCGTGCCCCAAATAGTTGTGTCATACTGTAACTATGAGCGGTAACCCAAGGATCCAACCCGTTACTCGGATAAGGGGTGAATTGCGTCCTTCGGCGAGCCTTGAAAAATCAGTGAACCGGCTTTTAGAAACTCCGTTTGCGCCGGGTGCCATGAAACTCTTTACTACGGCGCAGGCAATCGTGGATCAGGCTGAGTACCGTCGCCATCGCTATGATATGGATATGCGCGATATCGAGCACGAGATGCGTAGCCGGTCGCTTGCGCAACGGGCGTTCGTATTGGCGGGCCCGCTGCGACTGCTAGAGGGTAAAAACGGCAATGGCCGTTTATTTTTTAATGTGCAGACAAAGGACAGGCCGGTCATCCATAGGGTGGGAGAAAATCTGCGGGCGATGGAAAGTCTCGAGGAATCTCCCGACGACGACCTTTTGTATGTTGAGTTTGCCCGGGGTGCTTTAGCGCGCGATAGAAATAAGCGCCGGGAGCAGCTACGGCAAGGCGGCGCTCTGCTTGCCTCTGAACTTCGGCATCCGACGGCAGGTTTTAGAATGACCGCAACGGGCCTTCATATCGTTACTAAAGACATGTTGTACCCCGTACGTACGGGAGAGGCGCCTTTACCCGCGGCAGAATAGCTGGTAAAATGTTGCCATGACGTACCTATCTGTTCATCATTCGCATATGTTGCCGAAGCGAGTCGGATAGTTTTCTTATTTCTTAATTTGTTACTACCGGCCGCAAATTTCGGCCGTTTTTAATGCCCATATAAAGTAAAATCGTAAAGGAAAATTATGTCCCAAGAAAACCGCTTAACCTTGCAATCTGCCGGGGAAAATGCAACAATAACCCCAATGAGTACGTTGTCATCACAGCCGTATAAAGGCACGCGCGATTATTACCCTGCTGAAAAACGGGTGCAAAATTACATCTTTTCTGTCTGGAAGCAAGTTGCCCTTAGTTTTGGGTATGAGGAGTACGGCGCTCCGCTTTTAGAGCCGCTTGAGGTATACGCGGCTAAGTCTGGCCAAGAGCTGGCTGGCGAACAAACCTATGCGTTTACCGACCGCGGAGAACGCACGGTGGCAATCCGCCCTGAAATGACGCCAAGCATCAGCCGCATGGTGGCTGCACGGCGCCAGGAAATGGCGTACCCGGCCCGGCTTTTTAGCATTGCCAACTTTATGCGCTACGAACGGCCGCAGCGTGGCCGCGAACGTGAGTTTTGGCAGCTGAACGTTGATATTTTTGGTGTTGAAGGCGCATTGCCTGAAGCCGAGATTATTGCCATGGGCGCCCAGTTTCTTAAAGCGTTTGGCGCAACCGACGATATGTTCACTATTAAAATCAACAACCGCAAGGTGATTAACTTTATGATGAGTGATTACCTGGGGTTGGATGGCGTGCAATCGCAGCTTATGATTAAACTGTTTGACCGGAAAAACAAAATTACCAACGAAGAATTCCGTGACCAAGCCATTGAGATTTTTGGCGACGCCGCAGCACCCGAGGGGCTAAAAAAGATCGCGGCACTACTAATGGCAAAGAGTATTGCCGAACTTCCCGAGATTATCCGTGAAAACGAAGCAGTCAAAGAGGTGCAAAAATTATTCCGTCTCCTGGAGCGCGAAGGCGTTAAAAACACTAAGTTTGATATTACGCTCATGCGCGGCCTCGACTACTACACGGGCACCGTTTTTGAATTCTTTGACACCAACCCTGAAAACGCCCGTTCGCTGTATGGCGGTGGCCGCTACGATGGGCTGGTGGGCCTGTTTGGCGCCGAACCGATTTCGGCAGTAGGCATGGCGCCCGGCCTTACGATGACCGAGCTGTTTTTGCAGTCACACAATCTTATTCCTAAACTGCCGTCAACAACCGAGGTATACATTATTGTACTAGGCGATACGCTCGAGGGCGCGTCTAAACTTGCCTCTGATCTTCGCGGCGAGGGGGTGAAAGCCGAGCTGGATATAACCGGGCGCAAGCTTGATAAGCAGCTAAAAACAGCTGTTAAAAAAGACATTCCCTTTATCATTTTTGTTGGCGAAAAAGAGCTGAAGTCAGAGGTGTATTCGTTTAAGGATACGGCATCAAGCGAAGAGCAAAAGCTGAGCTTTGAGCGGATCGTGAGTAGTGTTAAGGATCGCCGGCGTCACCACTCACTCGACGATCTCGACGATTTGTTTGAGTAGTCCTCATCTGTTATACTCTGTTGTAGTATGAAGACATCCGTAAAACATTTATCCGACACGAAAGTCGAGCTAACCATTGCGCTCGGCAAAGAAGAACTCAAGGCGGCCGAACAAGTTGCACTGACTAAACTGGCAAAGTCTGTTAAAGCACCAGGTTTCCGTAAGGGCAAAGTGCCTGCAAGCGTTGCAGCAAAGCACGTTGATCCTGAAATGCTAGCC
>DATJIC010000026.1:0-16039 GCA_035493555.1 Verrucomicrobiia bacterium
GGACCCCAGCGCCTTGCCCACATTCGGACTTTCAATATCTGTTGCGATAGTCGTAGGATCGATACGGTAAATCGAGTCGGTTCCTGTTTCGGCGAGGATAGACTGGATATCGCGAACAAATTCTTTTTGGCGCTCCGTAAAGGAGGTTAGGTCATACCCATCAACCATTTCAACCGATATCATCGTTTCCTTGGATTCATCAAAGAACATAACATCGCTATATTTATCGTTAATAAGTGTGCGAACGCGGTTTTTTAACTCGCTCGGAACAGATATCGTTTCTACCGCCGAGTGAACAGGTTCGCCGTTTTGGTTGAATGTTGTCCAGGTACCGCCCTTTTCACCGACAATAATCAAATTACTTAAGACCGACGTATCCTGGATTCTCTCAAGTATGGTTGCTACCACGCGCTCCATCACCCAACTATCTGAACGCCCTGTATTAAAACAAACCGGCTCACCTCTTTCCAGCTGGGCAACAATCTCATCAAATATCTCTTCATGAATAACGATCTTCTCTCGCGGATCCGTAAGAACGCCGTCCACGTCGTACTCGCGCGCCTTTTTAACTTCCTTGCGGGTTTCGGGCATAAGGCCAGTACGGACCATTTCGTCCTGAAGTGTTGGAAGCCCTTGTTCCTCTGGAGTATATGCGGGTGAATAACCCTCAAGATGACGCGCAGGCGCTTTTTGGCCCCAATACCGTTCGGGAATATGACCAAGCATTTCGGGGTATTTCTCGTAGTACGAGGCAACGGTGGCATTAATGTCCTCGTAGTTACGACGGACCGATTCCTGCATACGCTGACGCCAGGCATGAGCTGCCTCGGCGCCACTTTCTCGTACCACCATAGAGTAGCCTGCGGCAACCATAGCTGCGGCGTGGGTTGGTGGCAACGGGCATTTTACCTCAGTAAGAAGCGTTTCTATCGCCTCTGGGGAACCCTCGATATCAAAGAACTTCTCTTCAAAGTCGGCATCCGCCAGGTTCTTGTTCCGGTTTGAGGTGCGCGATGCTTCACGGAGCTCATCGGCAGTAAGCCGGAGTGTGGCTAAAAAGAGAACTTCATCGTGAGGCTTATAGTGGTCCTGCGCTAGGCCCACGATACGAAGCCCGTCGATGTCATGGGGCGCAACTCCTAGTTCTTCGCCCGTTTCTTTAAGAATGTTCGCCTTAAGAAAATCTGTATCAATAGGATCGGGCGTTCCAGGAACGCGGTCGCCATCCATACTTAGTGAGGCATCTACCATGCCGGCGACGCTTGCGCCAGGAATATCAGCATACGTTCCATTACCCCTGGTCATACCGGGCTCGGTAATCTTTTGCTTTTTTACGCCGCGGTGCTGAATAACCAGGCGGCCGTCACTTGTCTCAACTACCATTGCAACACCAGTGGCGGCACTAAGTTTTTCAACCTCAGGGCTCATTCCCGGGTCGGACAAGACATTGTACACGGGGTACGGAACAAGCTGGACATCGGCCGAAAGCGTATTGTCGCCGGTAAGCTCCAGTGCCCGGAGACCGATTTTTTTACCCCGGCCAATGTAACTGTCGCGGATCTCAAAATACGCCTCCCGGAGCCTGTCGGCCTCTGGGTCGTCGTGCTCACGGGCCTGAGCCCAGGCGGCACGCGCCTCAGAAACCATAGCTGCTCCGCCAAAGTTCATCTCACGGCCCATGGCCGATTTAAGCGCGTCTTTCTGGGAATCATCCAGAGTAAGGTGCTCATCTTCCTGCAGAGATTCCGTACGGCCGATCGCATTTTTTGTCTCAAATTCAAACCCCTCAGGGTTGTCTGAGAAGTGTGAAATCGTAAATGTTCCGGCGTCGAATTCAGATGGTGTTCGTGTGTTTGTTTCAGGACTGGTCATTTGTTCTACAGTACCATATAATGCATATAAAATCAATGCGCTACAGCTAGCCGAGCAGCTCGGGAAGAGCCCTCACTAGCACCGCTACGGCGCTTGTCGTCTTCCATTCGCCTGCCTGTATCTGACGGCGCAGTTCATCAATCGGCACCCACTGGGGTTCACTAATAGCTTCGGTTGCCTCATGGACCACCTTTTTTTGCCATGTCACATTTTTTGCACGAACAACAGTAATGGTGTGGGCGTCTTTTGTCGGGTACTCATAAAACGTGTCGATCGTCTCTAGTTCACCCCCACCAAAGCCGGTTTCTTCTAGCAGTTCCCTCGCGGCCGTTTCTTCGGGTCTTTCGGTGCCATCTACCTGACCACCCGGAAGTGATTTAAGGGTTTTATCGACGGCATAGCGGTATTCGTCTTGTACGAGCACCTCCCCTGCGGGGTTGGTGGCAACGACGACGACGATATCGCGCTTTTTAATCACCGAATAGTCAATCAGGCTCCCATCTGGAAGCCTGATCTTATCGGAATACACTTTGAGAAACGGCGTGTCGACAAGCAGTTCCCTATCGATCCGTTCCCACGATGCCATCTGTTTACTTTTGGCCTTCAATAGCCAGGTCATGTTCGACCATTAACTTCACAAGGCCGGGAAAGTCTACCTTGCGGCTCCATCCGAGCACTGTTTCTGCTTTTGTTGGATTACCAAGCAGAAGGTCTACCTCTGAAGGACGGAAGAATTCAGGATTAATCTTTACAAGCACTTTACCGGTGGCGGCATCAACACCTGTTTCATCCGTGCCTTCGCCTTGCCACTTCAGCTCAACGCCGATTTCTTTAAAGGCAACTTCACAAAATTCACGGATCGAGTGGGTTTCGCCCGTCGCAAGAACAAAATCACCCGGCTCATCCTGCTGGAGCATACGCCACATTCCCTCAACGTAGTCGCCGGCATATCCCCAGTCGCGCTTTGCATCCATGTTGCCAAGCTCGATGCATTCTTGCTTGCCAAGTTTAATGCGGGCAACGGCCTGGCTTACCTTACGGGTAACAAACTCTGGGCCTCGGCGCTCACCTTCGTGGTTGAAAAGAATTCCCGAGGTAGCAAACATACCGTAGTTTTCGCGGTAGTTTTTAGTGATCCAGTGACCATAGAGCTTAGCAACACCGTATGGGCTGCGCGGGTGGAAGTGGGATTCCTCGTCGTATCCCTTTTCTGGGCGGTTGTAGTCGAGCCCTCCGTACATTTCAGAGGTAGAGGCTTGGTAAAAACGAGCTGTCTTTTCGAGGCCTGCAAGACGAATGGCTTCAAGCATATTAAGAACACCCTTACCAGTCACATCGGCCGTAAGAATCGGGTCGCGGAACGAATACCCAACGTGGCTGATTGCTGCCAGGTTGTATACTTCGTCAGGCTGGATTTCCTGCATGGCACGGGTTAACGCAGAGAGGTCGAGCAAGTCGGCCATAACAAGGTTAACGTATGGCATCTCAGCCTTTATCTTCTGGTAACGAGGGTGTGACGCTTCCATCTGACCACGGATAACGCCGTAAACTTCATACCCTTTTTCGTTCAGCAATTTTGCAAGATGTCCGCCATCTTGACCGGCAATACCTGTAACCAAAGCTTTTTTCATAGAATCTATAGTTTCCCTTTGTGAGTTTATAGCTACCATCTATTATACATTATTCTGTACCCATTAGGTGATCCCAGGGGTGGTATACTATAAGTAATGAACGGACGTAAAAAAATAAGCATTCTTATTCCTGCCTACAATGAGCAGGAAGTACTGCGCCACCTTTACGAGCGACTTAATAAACTTGCGGGCGATACAACCGCCTATGACTTTGAATTTCTATTCGTTAACGACGGCAGCCGGGACAAGACACTCGAAATTATCAAGGGGTTAGCAAAAGACGATCATCGGATCGCTTATGTTAACCTTTCGCGTAATTTTGGCAAAGAAACCGCAATGATCGCCGGGCTCGACCATGTTACCGGCGACGCGGCGGTCATTATTGATGCTGATCTCCAGGATCCTCCAGAACTCATCCCCAAAATGATCGCTTTTTGGGAAGAAGGTTTCGACGATGTCTACGCCAGGCGCAGTAGCCGAAACGGTGAAACATGGCTTAAAAAAGCTACTTCGACCGCCTTTTACAGGATACTCCAGCGCTCTACCCGTATACCTATCCAACAGGACACGGGAGATTTCCGCCTTTTGGACCGCCGATGCGTTGAAGCACTTAGGCAAATGCGTGAAAGCCAGCGGTACACAAAAGGTATGTTCAGTTGGATCGGCTATAAAAAGAAAGAGATCGTTTATGAGCGCGAGGCTCGGATGGCCGGCAGCAGCAAATGGAATTACTTCCAATTAGTTAACCTTGCGATTGAAGGTATTGTGTCATTTACAACATCACCACTTCGCTTCTCTACTTACGCCGGAGTGCTTGTTTCGTTTTTTGCCTTTTTATATATGATCTACCTTGTCGTCCGCACCCTTCTTAACGGGTCTGATCTTGCCGGCTACCCCTCTATGATGGCGGCAATCTTGTTCCTTGGCGGAGTACAGCTACTAAGCCTGGGTATTATTGGCGAATACGTCGGCCGCATTTTTAATGAGACCAAAGACCGGCCCCTTTATTTTGTCGAGGAATATCACGCAAGTGACAAAAATCTCCATAAAAAATAAGGACGAAAAAGCCAGGTTTATTGCAGTGGGTGGCATTAACACGGTAATTGATTTTGGCCTGCTTTTTATCCTTAAAGGCCTTGGGCTCCCTACAATTAGCGCCAACATGGTATCGACAACGGCAGCATTTTGTTTTAGTTTTTTTGCCAACAAAAAATACACGTTCAAAACCATGAATACGAACATAAAGCGGGAGCTGCTGCTGTTTGTTGTCGTGACGCTATTTGGTCTGTGGGTACTGCAGAATATTGTTATTTATTTAGTAACAGCAGCCATCGGTGCCCATCTTCCCGTCTTGACGACACTGTTTATCGCTAAACTGTGTGCTATTGTCGTGTCACTTACATGGAACTACACGCTTTACTCGCGGGTCGTCTTTAAGCGCGGCTAACGGTTGTAATCATCGGCGAGGCGAACAATATCATCCTCGTCTGAAGGTGCGCCTGCGTCGGCATGCTGCCAGATCTCAGCAACAATAGCGTACTTCCCGTCTACGCCAACGAGACGGTGACGCTCACCTTTTGTGAACTGTACGACGTGGTCTGGCTTAACAATAACCACTTCACCTTCATCATCCGTCTCACTCTTGTTGTAGCCGCCTTCTGTTAAGAATGTCCAACGCTCAGCGCGGCGGTTGTGGTACTGCCAGCTTAGGCGTTGACCCGGTGCAACAATAAGCAGCTTAGGGCTTAGTTCGGCCGCCTTCATTCCAAGACGCGCTTCCTCGGGGGTGAGCCCTGGAAAAAACTCTTCGACGAAACGGTCGGCTTCGTTACTAGCAATACGGATATACGCGCCCCATGGTTTAGTGTCGTTTAGTTCGACAATTGTATAACCGGCATCAGTAACATAGCCCGCTATCTCACCCACGAAAGCCTCTTTATCAACTGTGTTGGTGTTCTTGATCGACTGTAGGTTGCGTGACAATTCATTCATGGTCTTACTATTATATCGTATACTGGAGAGAGTATGCACATTGCGATAGATGCCCGTATCATCAATTCTTCGACCGGCACGTACGTTGAACGGCTCGTCCATTATCTACAGGAGGTGGACACTGTCAACCGCTATTCTATCCTGGTACCAACCAAGGATTTAGATTATTTCACACCGACCAACCCCAATTTTACGGTTATCGCGGCCGACTTTCCTAATTATTCGTTTGCCGAACAGACCAAATTTAAAAAGTTTCTTGAGGAACTTTCGCCGGACCTCGTACATTTTTGTATGCCCCAGCAACCGCTTGGATATAAGGGAGCCCACGTTACCACCGTCCACGATCTGACACTCCTTCAGACATATAACTCCGATAAAAACTGGCTGGTCTTTCACGCCAAGCAGCTTGTCGGCCGTTACGTATTTAAAAAAATCGGTAAAACCAGCCGGCACATACTTACCCCCACTCAGTTTACTAAAAACGAATATGCCGCATTTGCCCATATTCCTGAAAAAAAAGTAACCGTTACCTACGAAGCAGCCGACGTATTTATCGACAAGTTAGAACCATACGACCACCCCTTTAAAGAGTTTATTATGTACGTCGGCCAGCAAAGTGACTACAAAAATATACGCCGCCTTGGAGACGCTCACCAAAAGTTGTTGCGTGACCACCCCGACCTGGGACTTATTTTAGTCGGTAAAAAGACCCCCTCGCATTTGCGGAACGAGGAATATTTTACCAAAAAAGGCTATAGGAACATCGTATTTACCGACTTTATCACCAACGAACAGCGCGACTGGCTGTTCACAAAGTGCAGCGCGTATGTTTTTCCCTCGCTGATGGAGGGGTTTGGGCTGCCCGCGCTTGAGGCTATGGGATACGGTGCACCGGTTGCCAGCAGTTCGGCCAGCTGCCTGCCGGAAGTGTACGGGGACGCGGCACACTATTTTGACCCGCTTGATATTCAGGATATGGCACGTGCCATTAATGATATCCTTACCGACAAGAGTCTCCGCGATAATCTTATTAAAAAAGGCCACGAACAAAATAAAAAATATTCGTGGAAACGTATGGCCGAGCAAACACATAGTGTTTATATGGACGCTCTAAAGATAAATTAGGAAGATTTTTGTGCAATAATAATCCGGCGATCGCGACCTTCACCTTCGGAGAAAGTGCGGATGTCATCATATTCATCGGCAATACGATGAACGATACGGCGGTCTGCCGCATTAAGATCGGCAACGTGTGAATCGCCCGTACGGCGGACTTCTTCGATCCATTCGCGCGCTTGCTCAGCAACCTTTTCAGCCCGCTGCTTTTTGTAGCCTGCAATATCCAGGTTAACCCGAGTAAGGGCCGCATTCTTGTTACGGAGTGTCGTAGAGATAGTGTACTGCATACTCCGAAGCGTTTCGGCGTTCCGGCCAATAAGCACACTGTTAAATTCGGTAGAAGGAACAATCAGCTCAATAACGTCTTCTTCGCAGGTTGCCTCGACTGCCGTGTTTACGCCAAAAAAGGATAAAAGGTCTTCAAGGTACTTTTTTGCAAAATCGATTGATTCTTGAGTATCCATTACTTCTTCTCCTTCTTTTTCGTATCACTAGCTTTTATCTTGGTGATAGTAGCTGTCTTGGCCGCCTTTTCACGGGCTTTTGCGGTTGCTTTTTTAGAAGGTGCAAGCGATGGCTCATCGGCAATTTCTTCCATTTCTTCTTCGTCTTTCTTGAGGAGGTAACCCTGTTGGGCAACGGCGACCAGGTTCGATACTGCGTAGTACAGTGCGAGCGCACCAGGAACACTAATCATAATAAAGAACATGAAAAACGGCAGCACTTTTGTCATCTTTCCCATAACAATGGCGTTCATTTCGGATTGGTCAGCCTGTTTGCCATCGGCAGCCTCGGCCATAACATCACGGAGACGCTTTTTATTCTCCGCCTGCGGCATAGTCTGCTTGCTCATAACATACTGAGTTGCCGCCGCGATAAGCGCCAGGATAACCAGTACAACATCTACCCCCTGGTTGGAAAAGGCTGTTTTTGTGAGATCGACAAACCCGAAGAGCTTTTCATGGAATTGGTCTGGGTGGTGGATAATCTGCTGGATAGGACCAAGATGTTCAATAAAATCGTACGTGTACTTTGCAACCTCGTTGCGGTGTTCGGTAAAGATCCGAATAACACTATAGAGGGCAATAAAAATAGGCAGCTGAACAAGCAGGATACCAATGGAACGGAACGGGTTGACGCCGTGCTTTTTGTAAAGCTCAAGCATCATCATGCTTTCCATTTGCTTGTTGCCTTTTGCCTTAGCCTTGATCTTTTTTAGCTCGGGCTGCATTTTTTTCATTGCCTGCGTTTGGTGCAGCTGTTTTTTAACCAGCGGGAACAATGCAAAGCGCACCAGAACCGTAAAGATAATAAGGCTTACGCCAAAATCACCACCAGGGATGATGCTATATAGGCCAATAAGCAGGTTAAATATTGGCTGAACAATCAGAATGTCAAAAATATTCACGTTTTAAACTCCAGAAAAACTATCTTAGGTTTTATTATACCAGCTATTTGATGTTATTTATACAGACCCGCCTGGTCAAACAGCTGCTTTAAGGCTTCGCTTAGCTCTTCCGAGGACATAGTTGCCAGCTCGCTCGTAAAAGCAATTATCACGACATCGTGCACGGACGTAAAGTGAGGCAGTTCGTTTCTTACGATTTCATAAATCCTGCGCCGTATACGATTACGGCCCACCGCGCTTTTTAGGACCTTTTTACTGACGACAACCGCAAACCGCGACTGTTTCCGATGTGAGTTATGGGTATATTTTACGGTTACAAAATGGGAGCGTACGGCTTGTCCGTTCTTGTAAACATACCGCAAACTGCCGTGACCATGAAACCGGTGGATATTAGATAACATAAGTTGACTTTATTATACCTTAAAAAATACGCCCTCTTGCGTTTTTGCATAGGGCGTATTTTTTGTGCAGCGGTTAGACCGTTAGTTGTGCGCGGCCTTTTGCGCGGCGGCGCTTAATAACAGCGCGGCCAGCTTTCGAGGCAACACGTGCACGGAACCCGTGAGTACGGGCACGGTGACGGGTGTGTGGTTGGTGAGTTCGTTTTGGCATATCTAAGCTATTTTACCGATTTTCTTCGATTTTGGCAAGTCGTTGTCCACACATATGTTAATTTTATCCACACGTTTATAAGGGGTCACGTTAAATTGTGGATAAACGCTACCCCTATTTGCCTTCTCGAGACGGCAAAATGCGCTTCTGGTTGTGGAAAACTTTTTCACGCTGTATAGTAGACATAACGAACGAGGTAGTAAACACCAGGGGAAAGGACCACATCATGCACCATGCCTTATGGCAGAGCGTATTAGGAGAAATTGAACTGTCTATTTCTCATGCCGCCTTTACAACTTGGTTTAAAAATACGGAGCTGATTGACAACACTGGTGAAACGGTGACGATAGCCGTTCCTAATATCTTTGCAAAACGCCAATTCGAGGTTAAGTTTAACGACCAGATAAAGTCGATCCTTGAGAAGAACGGGGTCTCACCCCACCACATTACGTACACTGTCAAAACAAATGGTAAAAAAACGGTCACCCGCGAGACGACTACCTCGGCAAACCCTGCCGTTGAAGAACTGATTTCAAACCGGCCAACTAAAACCGTCACGCAGACGATGCAGAGCTCGGCTAGTTCTAATGGCCTAAACCCGCGCTATACGTTCTCTAACTTTATTGTCGGCGGCAGTAACGACCTCGCTTACACCGCCTGCCAGGCTGTCGCCAATAATCCCGGCACAAAGTATAACCCTCTTTTTCTTTATGGCGGGGTTGGATTAGGTAAAACCCACCTCATGCAGGCGGTTGGCAACGAAATTGCCAAACAACAACCGGAAGCCCGGATTCTCTACATTAGTTCTGAAACGTTCGTCCAGGAATTTATGGATACGATCCGCTTTAAAAAGAAGGGGTTTGCCGACAAGTACCGCAATGTGGATGTTCTTATTGTCGATGATATGCAGTTTATAGCCGGCAAAGAAAAAACCCAAGAAGAGTTCTTTCACACTTTTAACGCGCTTCACCAAACTAATAAGCAGATTATTATTAGTAGCGATAAGCCGCCAAAGAGTATCCCTACCCTTACCGAGCGTCTTCGGAGCCGGTTTGAATGGGGCATGGCTATCGATATCCAGATGCCCGACTTTGAAACGAGATGTGCCATTGTGGAAACAAAAGCCTCAATGTCGGGAATCGAGCTTGGCCGAGATACAGTGGAATATCTGGCAAACAATATCAAGACGAACATCCGTGAACTTGAAGGCGCTCTTAACCAGCTGTTGGCTTACTCTGAAATGCGCGGCGTGACCCCTGATATCTCCACGGCCGAAGGGCTAATTGGAAACGTGCGCCGCTCACGGCCACAGCATGTTACTCCAAGGCAGATTATCGACAAGACAGCGCGACATTTTCAAATTGATTCCAAAGAGATATGCAGCGCCAAGCGCGATAAGCATATTGTTGTCCCCCGCCAGATTGCCATGTACCTTTTGCGCAGCGAGCTTCACCTGAGCTTTCCTAAAATCGCAAGCGAACTGGGAAGGAAAGACCACACCACCGCAATCCATTCGGTTGAGAAAATCGAAAAAGCGATCAAACTTGATTTTCTTATCCGTGAACAGGTTGCTGATATCCGGGAGAAGCTCTATGCCTAGATACAGTGGAAAACCTGTGAAAAGCAGTCGAACAACACCTGGTATAACCAGTGTCCGTTTGTCCACCCTCCTGACTGGTATGCGGGTTCAGACCTACCAAACACGTGTACAACCCGGATTCGTCCCCCAACTTATCCCAAACTCTACACAGCACTTTTCCCCAGTAAAAATGGCGCGTCCACCTCTGATTGAACACTATTTGTACCCAGTTTCCACAGGACCTACTATTAGAACCACCAAAGGAAAAATTAAAGAAAGGTAATAACAATGGAACTTTCCGTTACACAAGAGAATCTATCCAAAGCACTCAGTAATGTAGGACGTGTTGCCAGCAGCAAAGCGGGACTTCCTATTCTTAGCAATATCCTTTTAAGAACAGATGGCAACCGCTTACTTGTCGCCGCAACCAACCTAGAGATTGCCTCGACTCATTACGTAGGTGCAAAAATAGTTACACCAGGGGCGATTACTATACCGGCACGTCTCGTCAGTGATTTCGTATCCAGTCTTCCAAAAGGAACGGTAGACCTTAAGGTGGAGGGCAACCACTTGGCGCTTTCTTCGGGGGGCTACGCGTCAAAAATAAATGGCGTTATAGCCGATGAGTTCCCTGAGCTCCCAACGATCGATGAAAAGTCATCTATTCAATACAGCATTAATGTCGCCGATTTTAAACAGGCGGTTTCGCAGACTATCGTAACAAGTAGTAGCGACAGCACCCGGCCGGTACTTACGGGAGTGTTTTGGCATTCGTTTGAAGGCTATCTTTATCTGGCGGCAACCGACGGCTACCGGCTATCCGAACGGCGGCTCGTTGAGACAAAAAGCGACGTTTCAGCGATCATCCCCACCTCGACTCTTCAGGAAGTACTTCGTACTATTAGCGATGACGTGACAGAGATTGAAATGCTGTTTGATGAAACACAGGTTCGGTTTAGGGTTGGTGAGTCAGAAATTACCAGCCGTCTTATAGACGGTAACTTCCCTCCGTACCGCGAACTTATTCCTGCTTCATCGGAGACAACACTGCAGCTTGACGCAAGCGAGTTTGTGCGTGTGACTAAGATTGCCGGGCTGTTTGCCCGCGATTCCGGTGGAAGTGTTACTCTTACGGCCGATAAAGAATCGCAGACGCTGTCGATCCACTCTATCGCCTCGGAGCTGGGTGAAAACACCTCGAAGACGGCCGCGGAGGTATCTGGCGACGGACAAGTTACCCTTAACTCGAGGTATCTTAGCGAGGCGCTGGCGGCGATTGACGGCAACAAGGTGGAGTTTCGTTTTAGTGGCAAACTCGCACCCTGTGTTCTAACGGCTAAGGCTGAAGATGTGAACTATAAGCACATCATTATGCCGCTTAAAAGCTAACGTATGAGTCGGGTTACAAAAATAACTGTGCAGCATGTCCGTGTGCACAAAAAGTATTCACTTGATCTTTCGCCAAACGTGACGCTTATTACGGGCGCGAACGGCAGTGGTAAAACGTCGCTGATCGAGGCGCTGTATATAGCACTTCAGGGAACATCGTTTAAAGGATCCGACAGTGACGTTTTGGAGCGCGATGCCTTGTGGTATAGGATCGATGTCCATTCGGGGAGCGAACCCGTACGGACGGTAAAGTTCGACCCTTCAAAAACGACAGGACGAAAACAATTTATTATTGATGGCAAAACAAACTACCGGCTGCTTGAAAAAAATAAGTACCCCATTGTCCTGTTTGAGCCGGATGACTTGCGGCTTCTTAGCGGTTCACCAACCCGCCGCAGGCAGTTTATCGACCGGTTCGTCTCGCAGTTAGACCCGCAGTATAGTAGCGCCCTAAGGCGCTATGAACGGGCTCTCAAGCAGCGTAACGCGCTTTTAAAGCAAGGAATGGTAAACGATAGCCTGTTTGCTTGGGATGTCTCTTTGAGTGAATATGGGGGCTATATTATTGCGCAGCGTAGTAAGTTTATTAATGAGCTGAACGCGCGTCTTAATAATGTATACAAGGCTATTTCGCATACGAACGATAGTGTTTCAATTAAATACTCTTACCAGCTGCACGAGAATGTAAGCCAGCGCCTGCTTGCCGAGCTTCATCAGTCTGTCCAGCGGGATTCACTGCTTGGATATACCTCAACCGGGCCGCATCGTCATGATGTTATGTTTGAGTTTAATAACTCTCCTGCCCTTAGTGTTGCCTCGCGCGGCGAGGTGCGAACGGTAGTGTTGGCGCTTAAGTTCCTTGAAGTGGATATTATCGAATCAATTACTAATAAACCTCCTGTTATTTTGCTCGATGATGTCTTTAGCGAACTCGACAAAGAACGGCAAAACTACCTAATTGACCTGACAAAGAAGAACCAGATTATTATTACGTCGGCAACGAATAATTCAAATCTTCACACTGACTACGTAACAGAACTGTAGTTTAGTAACCGCTTTGACCATTTAGGTCGGTGAGGATGTCCTGTGGAATGTCTTTATGCGTAGGTGCTGTAAGAATAATTTCAGGGGTAGCGGCGAATTGCCACGTTCCATTTACCTTATGCAGTATGGTGCGGTAAACATCGCCGTTATTGCCCGCCTCGGCATTTTGTATGAGCGTTGTGCCGTACCAGGTGCCATCTTTGTATAGCTTGCCATCATTCAGAGTAAAGTTAGTGGTTGCCTGGGGATATTTGGCGATAATAACGGATTTTATAGAGGAAAGTTCTTGCTGCAGGAGTGTGCCAAGATATTCTTCGGAAAATCCGGGGTTGATCGTTACGGTCATGTCTTTATCTTCTACGATAAACGAAACCGCCGACGAGTCGTATTTATTACCCTGCGGAAGTGCAAAATACGTACCTGCCTGGAGCGACAATTCAGCAGTGCCTTTTACAGTCCCCTGCTTAACACCACTGCTGGCATCTTGTTCGTCGACGCCGGGTTTTTGCTGATACACATCAACGCTAAGGTCGTTTGCCTGGACGGTAACGGTGACTTTATGAAACGATGCGTAGTATTTGTAGGCAAAGCCACCAGCAAGAAGTGCCGCCGCGGCTATACCAAGAATGACGAGGATGATGATATTTTTTCTACTCATGATGAAAATGGGTTCGTGTAGTCCTTAAACTCAATTTTAAACTGTGTTGGGTCGTATCCTAAGTCCTTTATAGCCTGCAAGGCGCCGTTGCGGTAGCCAGGAGCCGCATCAATAGTGACGATGATAGAGTTTCCGCTTGGATCGGTTTGGTCTGCTTTATATCCTATGGTATAGATAAGTGTTTCAAGCGGGAGGCTGTCGGTAACAGGGTTTTTTGCTGTAAATGCCTCTCCCTTTTTAATAGCCGATTGACCCGCCGAGCCTTCTACATCGAGGTAGACATCCTGGTGATCTTTTACCCACTGCTTGGCTTCGTCTGAAACACCCGGAAGTTCAAACGGGACAACCGAGTCGGCTGAGGTGATGTATTTTGTGGTAGACTGCGTTTCAAACCCGTCTTTGCTTGCGGTAAATTTGTAGGTTTTATTTGGCTCCAGGTAAACGGGGTTGGAGCCGATGCGCTGTCCATCAACGGTGATTGCTGCATCCGTAGGAGCGGAGCTAATCGTTACGGCTATCTTGTTACTTTTAGACATTTGATTATATAGTCCATATCCAAGTAGCCCGATGATGACACATATAAGGAGAATCACCGTTACCTTTATCTTTGTTGGTATTTCACTTAACATTATGTCTCCTATTTCTTCCTATACCAGGTGAAGTCACTGTCGATCAGGCTTTCTTTACCAGCCATTGGCGCACGTTCATCGAGCGAGGCTGACGCTCGGTTGCTGTCAAACCCGTCGACTTTTCCAACGTACACGAACGTGTGGTGACCAGAGATTGCCACGTCACCCTTATGGAGGGTTGCTGTATCGAAACTGCCGCCCTTTCCGAGTGTTTGCCAGTTCTTAGAGGCCCACTGCGCCTGGTTAGTGGTATTACCCGCCCCTTTACTCATACTTCCACCGTAGTTGTAGTTTTTATCAAACCCGCTGTTGATGATAATGTTGGTAACAAACCCTCCACAGTCGATACCGGGGTGTGCGTTACCGCCAATGTAACGGTCTTTGTCTTTACGGTGGATAACCTCGGAGGTATAGAGGTCGGTAGCATCAATCGTGAGGCCTTTGTATTTAGGCCAGGCATACCCAAGGAGTGTCTTGTCAAAATCGCCGCCAACTGCAGGCGCGTTGCCGCATTGGTCCTTTTTTGTATATGGAACGGATTCCTCGATACCTTTTGTAATGCCGTCGGCGTATTTTTGCTTTAATGGGTCGGAGATTGCTGTGCCTTTGTCTTGGCCTATTTCGTTATAGACCCAAGGCACTTTTGGTGACCAAAGCTCGATTAGGGCGATATTCCCTTTTGACTTTAAATCGGCACGCGAGAAAGATGCTTTTTGTCGTACGTTCCCTGGGTCGGTGGTAACACTATGACCCTCGGAAGCTGTACGTGTCTTTGCGAATATATTGGCGAACATTTCACTTTTTTGTGCGGTGTCTTTTTCGGTAAACGTGTCTTTATGGCTGCCGTATTCGCGGTAGGCGCCTAGCCGTTGCGGCCACGCCTCATTAACATCGCCAGGGGTTGTATGAATACTAACGCCTATGCTCGCCCCGTTGCTCGCTGCTGCGTTTGCACGGTCGCGGAACTTTACCTGCTGGTCGTTGGTGGTGCGTGCGAGCACTACTTTGTACCCGTCGGCTTCAAGGGACGTTTTGACGCGGTTTGAAACATCCAGCACGTCCGCACTTTCAGGTGCGTTGGGCGATTCGGCGGTCATGAGGCCACTTTGAGGATCTGTATACGGGGCGATTGCTCCTCCGTGTCCCGGGTCAATGAAAATAACCGGCGGCGTGCCTGCTGCGGAAGGAGTGGTGCTTGATCCCGAGCTGGATCCTGACGAACTACCATTTGTCGTCGTTGTCTTGCCTGCAAATTGGGTGTAGATGTCTTTTGCTTTGCCGCCACGGTTACTAATAACCTGAGCGGCTGAGTCGCTAGATACCTCGAAGTTGTTGTGCCAAAATACCGTGGCGTCTTCAATATTTTTTTGAAGCTTCATAGTATTCCACTCGTTGCCGGCGTCTCCGTAGCCGTGAGCGGTCACTGGACGCGACTTGCTTTCTTGTACGAGATAAGTCAGTTCAAAGCTAAGGAGCGCGTCTAGGTCGGTTTGCGGTATCTTGGCTTGTGCGCCTTTGTTGCGTGCCCAGTCGAATTGAATGTCCGTGTACTTTACGAGTTCCGAGTGGTCTTTCTTTAACTTGCCCAGCACACCTTTGTCGGGTGAGGTGTAGCGGCGTCCACCGTCCCACTGTACAAGACCCCAAGCGTTTCCGCTGCCGCCATTTGCGTAGACATCGCCAGTACTTTGGTGGCGTGTTGGTACGTAGCCTGATTCGGCATCCATATTGCCCATGACACCTGCTGTCTGGATATCATCCAGACCTTCGCTATGAAGAAAATTCCAGATCTTTTCTTTAATGCCATTGCCGTCAAGTGTCGTATTGCCGCCCGTGTAGGCACAAGTAGGATCATAAAACAGAATATCGTTTCCGGAGAAAAAATCCTTATCTATAGCGTTTACCTGCCCAGCGATAGAGATGGCGGTAAATAAAACCGTAAATACAATAAGTTTTAGACGCTGGATCGTAGGAATCAGGGTACGAAGTTTATTCACAAGGCAGCTCCTCTTACTGGTGATGAAAATAGGCTGGTTAACGAAAGCAGATTACCAAGGCTAAAGCCGATATTACTCGATGTATTGCCGGTTGAAGAGACAGGCGATA